>JAHFFW010000035.1 GCA_023247725.1 Candidatus Omnitrophota bacterium
CTTCGCTCGTTCTTCCATCAGGCTGGCTTGGAACTTTAATACCTTCATCTTGCTGACGCCGAAGGATTCCTTTCCCGCTATCAGTGCTATTCCATCTTTGGATAAGAAAATGTCAATAACATCAATCCTGCCCATGACCAAATGAGAAGCCAATGGATGTATCAAGTCATAAAAAAGAGAGTTAATTATACCAGAATTGCCCATTGCTGTAAAAAATGAAGTCTGTGGCCGTGAAGATGCATCACGGGATGGGTTGAAGGATTGGTAAAATTATTGAGCCAAAAACACAAGAACCCGACGGTACATTAATTTGCAACCAAAGGCCGGGGGTGTTACGCTTTAAGTAGATAGATTTGTGTAAAAGGTAAACCATTCGGAAGGATGGGACCCCGGCTGATTGAAAAATCCCGGGCGGCTTACATAAAGTAAGTCGACAAAGCTATAGGGCCCCAAGAGAAATCCGGGCAGCCAGTTGCCGCAATTCGTACAAGTAAAAACATATTATCACTGACTACGAAAAGCTCAGGCTTATCCTTCCGAGGGATAAGCCTTTTTTATTTGGTAAACGATATAAAAATTTTGTTATTCAGCAGACAGAAAATGGTTCTGTAGTATCATAAAGCATATGAAAAAGATTATGAATTCAGAAAACGGTATGGCCCTCGTAGAAATTTTGATCAGCATCGCCGTCGTCCTGATCCTTTTTAGTGCTGCGACCATGTCCATTCTTAATAGTCAATTTCTGGCTTCGTATTCCCGGCATAAAACGCAAGCCATGTATGTGGCGCAACAGTTGCTGGAAGCGCAGCGTCGACAAACATTTGTCGCCGCTTCCTCTTCAACAACCGCGGCGGTGACCCTGGATACGTATGTTAATTTTACGGGCACAGCGATCACGACCGTGGCCAACCTTGACGCTTATCGTAACCAGGTCACCGTTGAGATCGATTGGGTGGAACAAATGTTGGCGGGCAAAAAGACAATGAAAGAATTTTATTCCGTCAATATAGCCAATGATCCTGTCCCTAATTAGGATGAATAAAATGTATAAAAGTGGTTTTACCTTAGTTGAAATGCTCGTAACCACGGCGATCACGATTATTTTGCTGATCGGCCTGTTTAATTTTTATTATGTATCCAAGGTTGTGTATACCTCGGGGATCACTCGACAGGCACTTCAGAACGCGTCGGGTGTGGTATTAAGTAAAATCATTCAAGGCGGGAAGGAACAACCCAGTGGCGGAGTGTATCGTTTAGCGCAAGGGACGAGGTATTGCATTGGGACGGGCGCTTCCTGTGGCGGCGCGGTCAGTACGGCGGAACTGCATTATTGGGGCCCGGACAATATTGAGCGATGGTATCGTTTAGGTGGTGCGAATACGTCATTGATTTATCATCACCCTATCGCGGGTAATGCCGCCGGGGCTGATGAGACAATTTATACGGCTCCCAGCGGAGCAACCCTGACCTTACTTTTTTGGATCCCTTCTGGAAATTATCCGGCGGCCAATGCGGGAGCCAGTGTAACCTTGACGCAGATTGTCTATGGGAAAACATTTACCGGGTCCTCAACGACCGTGGTCAACTTAAGGAACCATCCATGATGAGCATACGCAAAAATAAAGGTTTCGCTTTGGTATTCTCATTATTATTTTTAACGCTGATCATACTTTTTACGGCAGTTTTTTTCTTAACGGCGACCCATGGGTTTGTTATCGCGAACCGGAACGCGGATTTAAAAAGGGCTTATTATGTCGCCGATGCCGGCATTGCTGATGCCTTCATCCAGCTGCGCGGATACGCCAACCCTCCTGCTTCATTTACGGTCACAAATGCAAATTATAATTTAGGCAGCGGCCAAAATGGCTCTTACTCCGTTACGGCGGTCAGTAATGGGGCCCCATGGGCGACTTATACGCTGACTTCGACAGGGACTTATAATAATTTAACCAAGACGTTAGTATTGGTCGTCCAGCAGTCATCCATTTCTACGTATGCATACTTAAGCAACACTGAAATTCACCCGCAGTATGGTGCCTTGTGGTGGATCACCGGGATGACGACGGTCGGTCCGGTCCGCACCAATGGACAGCTTAATATCTGGGGTAAACCGATTTTCAATGGTACGGTCAATCAAAGCGCCGCTACAGTTAATTATTACAACGGTGGACCTCCAACGGATGATCCGAACTACGTTTATGGACTTACTGTCAATGCGCCCACGGTCCCATTTCCGACAACTTCCATGTTAAATAGTATTTCTTCCGCAGCCTCAAGTTCAAGCATGCTTTTAACCGGTAATAGTACCGTTGTCTTTAATTCCAACGGGACCATTAATGTGACCAATTCTGCCAAGGGATGGAACAATCAAAATATGGTTTTGCCGTCAAACCGGACGATTTATGTGACCGGTGGTTCAGCCACGGTACAAGGAACGCTCAACGGACAGTTAACGGTTGGCAGCGACCGTGAGATTTATATTAGCGGAAATTTAATGTACAATTCCGATCCAAGAACAAACCCCGCCAGTACAGATTTGCTAGGTTTGGTGGCCAGGAATAATATTACGGTAACCGCGGCCAGTGCCCCGTCCAATTTGGAGCTGGACGCTGTCTTGGTGGCGCTGACCGGATCTTTTCAAGTGGATCAATGGTGGGTGTCGGGGAAGGGAAATATGATTCAATACGGCAGTCTGGTTAATAATTATTGTGGGCCAACGGGTGTTTTCGATCCATCGACGGGAACTTTGTACGGCGGATATAATCAATTGCAATACTATGATACCAGACTAAAAACGAATATTCCGCCGGCGTTTCCTCCGGCCACTGACTCGACCGGACGATCGCTTTACGTAAAGCTGAGTTTTCAGGAACTCTAAGGGGAGGATATTGTGAATCAGCAACAGAGTCTTTGGCTAAAATTGATGGGGCTGATTATTTTATTCTTAATTGCGATCAACTTTTGGATCAATAAGGTTGAAGAAGAGAGTAACGTGCCTGTCACGTCAAATCGTCCAACGGCTTTACCGGCACCGGAAAAAAATTCCGCATTAACTCCCACTCCCAATGTTGTTGTTCCACAACAGCAAGTTCCATCCAACGATAAAAATTTATCTGAAAACAAAAAATCAGTTTCGGAACAAGGACAAAGGGATCACACCTCAAATGAACCTCATGCCGTTTCGCAAACACATTCAACTTTACAACAAGCAGAGTCTATGCCTCAATCCTCTTCGTCGGCACCGGTTAATTCCCTTCCAACTCAAGAACAGATTATGGCCCGCATTATCCTCCAAAATCAAAAGGACCTAGAGTTAAACAATGCCTTGTCCAATCGGATTGATGAGATTAACAAAGTCCACCAGGCGATCCTGGACTCGGGAGGGAAAAGTCATTCCAGTGAAGTCAAACCCTTCGTTGAGCCGCTCTTGACACCGCCGGATGATGTCATAGAAAAGATAAAATCCCATCACTGGACAGCGCATTAAACTGATTTGTTCCACCGAAGGAATATAAGGAAGGCAAAAATTGGTCGAGGCTAATTGAGCTCGCTTCTTTTGGCGCGAAAAAAATCACTGAGCATCTGGCCGCATTCTTCGGCCCAAATGCCCGTTGTCACTTCCAAGCGATGATTTAATCGGGGATGATCCGCCAGATTCATCAGTGATCCGCAGGCCCCGGCCTTACGGTCAAAGGCGCCAAAGCAAAGCCGCTTGATTCTGGCCAAAACCAAGGCGCCGGCGCACATGCTGCAAGGCTCGATGGTCACATAGAGGGTGCACTCCGGCAGCCATTTGGACCCAAGCTGGCTCGTCGCCTGCGTCAGCACAATCATTTCAGCGTGAGCCGTCGGATCTTTGAGCATCTCCACTTGATTATAAGCCCGGGCAATGATTTGATTGTGATGCGCAATAACAGCCCCGATCGGCACTTCATCCTTCGCGGCAGCGAGCTTGGCCTGTTTGATGGCTTCTTGCATTAAGACTTCATCGATGGTGGACATAATGAGGCGCGCGCTTTCCTTGACGCGCCTACCTTCACTTTCTCCATTTGCAAAGTGAGATTTTTAATAATATTTTTAATTCTTTCACATCGATATTTTTTCTTCTCTTCTTCTGTTTCTTCCCAGGTTATTCCACAAGAAATCGACGCTCCACGTCCAAAGAACCATATGACTGTTGATATTGAAGATTTGCTCTGCACTTGGATGCTTTCAAGAAAACATTCTGGGAGAATTCGACTACCGTCAAATTTATTTTTTAATCAAACGTTTTCTTAAAAATGCCCTGCCCGACTGACTTTTTAAATAAATTTCAAATTGCTGTGCTAATTGCTTGTCTTTAAAAACAGTATAAGTTTCTAATTCCCAAGGTGCGTATTGGCGAGTGTAGGAGCTAGAATCAGGGTTGGAATGCTCCTCAATTCTTTTATTCAAATCACTCGTATAGCCGATATAGATTCTTTTCGTATTTGACTTACTTCTTAAAATATAAACGTAATAGGCCATAAGTACCTGATCCGTCTTCGCCAAAGTATTTTCACCTTTGGCTTCGTCGGACAACAGTCTTCGTTCCCAAACCCTAATGGCGGAGCCAGACGAAGTTCCCAAACGCAAGTTTGGGAACGAAGACTGGCGCGCCAGACAGGACTCCAACCTGTAACCCTCAGCTCCGTAGGCTGCACCAACTTTCCTTAAAGACATTGTAGTAGTTGGTACTGCACTCACTTATTCTAGATATCGTACGAGATTTCTAAATAAAAACGCGCTCGCCGAGACTCGAACTCGGAACCCTTAGCTCCGTAGGCTAATGCTCTATCCAATTGAGCTACGAGCGCATGCCTATGTTATATCAAAATTAAGTTGGTGCTGTACTCACTACCTTAAATCTCTTAAGGAAAGTGAGTGCTGATGCTCTACCCAGTTTTCCTAAAAATTTTTTGTGGAAACTGGGCGGTGGCTTCCACAAGTATTATCCAGAAAGGCCAGCCGTCCAGTTGAGCTACAAGCGCATAATCTATTGATGCTAAATTCTGAAGGAAGGGTTTGTAGAAAAATCCGAGATTATTTCTGCCGCGAACTGAAAAACCTTTCGCGGCCTACTCCCAAAATATTTTTTGCGCTATTCTCCGGATCGAGGCTGTAGGCCCGGCAAAAAGACGTGACCTCTTTCATCGTGGTCATGCCTTGGTCGTTCAAGGTTTTTAACAAAACCGAACGTAAATAGACTTCATCAATGATATCCCGCGGCGTTAATCCGGCCTGCTGAGCCAATTTGTCCCGGAAAACCGTGCTCGTTGAAACACTCTTGATTTCCTTTTGCTCATAATCATATTTATAAATCTGCGATAAGAGAACCGTCTTTTGCTCCATGCCGCTGGTTTCGCTCACCTCATCCACGATTCTGAATAACCGTTCATTGACATGATAACGTTTAAGGATGACGAAAACATCGACCAGATTCACCAGGATCTCCGGAACATTCATCGGTTCATTCTGCAACCGCAGAATGGCCTCTCGGGAAGTCAAGGCGTGAATTGTTCCTATCGTGTACTTCCCGATATTGACGGCCGTAATCATATCCTGGGCTTCTGCTCCGCGAACTTCTCCGACGACAATCCGTTCCGGCCGCATCCGCAAACTGTTTTTGACCAAATCCGCCAGAGTGAGATCCTCATCGCAGGCAAGCCGGGAACAGCTGTCCCAGAGGAAGGTATTTAATTCCAGCGTGTCTTCGATGACCACCAACCGGTGGCTGGAAGGAACGAAACTGAAAAGCGCATTGAGCAACGTGGTCTTTCCAGTTCCAGGACCCCCGCCAATGATGATATTGGCCGGCCGGATGGACAATCCTTCCAAATACAACCACAGCTGCGCCGCCACCTCATAATTCAAACTCCCGCGGTTGATTAAATCCAAGATGCTCAAAGGCTCCAATTTGGCCTTGGTGATGGTCAGCTGCGGTCCGAAGGCGGACATGGCAATATTAACGCGGCCAGCCAGGCTCGGCAATTCGAGATCAATGATTTTCTTGGTTCTTCCGGTTCGTCCTCCCAAGAGGATCAGCTTGCGGACAAATAAATCCAGATCTTTCTGGGTCGGAAAATAACGTTCCGTGGGAATAAATCCCTTCTCGCTATGATGAATATAAATCGGTTTCAATGAATTGATAATGATATCCTCAATCTGGGAATCCCCCAAAAGGTCCTCAATAATCCCATAGGAAAGAAATTCCTTAACGTATCGGGCCCTTTTCTCCTCAGTTTCCAGATTCAGATCACTCGCAGGGAAGGCGTTCTGCGGATCATTGAGGACTTCATTGATCGCATTTTTGACTTCGAACACCCGCTCATCCTCTGGCTGTAGCAGCAAAAGCCGTCCCTGCAAACGGTCGATCAAACGGAATTCAAACTCCTGATGCAATTTTTTATCCATGCGATAGATCCTTGTCCAAAAAAATTCTCTGAAAAAATATGCCTAATGTATCATCGTTTAAATTGATTGTAAATATTATTCTCCTTCGCCGGGAACACCAAATTTCAGTTTGCATGAGGAGCAAAGAAATTCATTTTTCCGTCGGTTGATTGGCTTGCTGGCTATTTGCTGGACGAGAACGGGTGATCACAATGGCGGCTTTAGACAAATCCAAATATGCTTTCGCCAGGCGCATGAGCTCTTGGGGCGTGACCTGATCAATATGGTCGGCAAAGTGCTCATATTGATCGTAACCCAGTCCATAAAGCTCATCTAGGGCACTGGCAAAACCAAGCGCAGAATTCGTTTCTAAATCCATTTTGAAAGTCCCTTTGAGAAAGGTCTTCGTGGCCTGCAGTTCCTCGAGGCTGACTTCCTCTTTTTGCAGATTTTGAATCTGCTCTTTGAGAATTTCCTGGACCTGGTCAATATGATCCGGGGTCGTTAAAACATAAAATGCAATGACACCCGGATCAATCCCTGGAGTGAACGCACCACCCAGCGTGTAGGCTTGACCTAACTCCTCGCGGATCCGGGAAAAGATCCTTCCTTTAAACGAAGATCCCAGAATGGAGGTCAAGACCTCAAGTCCATAACGATCGGTATTGTGAATGGTTGTTCCCTGGAATCCGATCATGACCATGGCTTGTTCTTTTTCCATATACACGGTCTTTTCTCGGGGCTCGAGCGGCGCAGACTCTTGTTTAGTTGAAAGGATCACATCCCTCTTCGGCAAAGAGCCAAATTTTTTTTTGATTTTAGATAATACATCATCTTGATGAACATCGCCGAAAATGGCGAGGACCATATTATTCGGTGCCACATAATGTTCATAAACATCGAGGACGTTTTTGCGGTTTAGACGTTCAACCGATTCCTTGGACCCCAGCGAATCCAAACGGGACGGATGAGTCAAAAAGAGCGTCTGGCGCAGCGCCAGCGAACTGACCAAGGAAATATTGTCTTCCCGGGCCTGGATCGCGGTTTGCATTTGTTCTTTTTCTTTTTTTAGCTCCTCTTCGGGAAACGTAGAATTTTTAACCACATCTTCGAGGAGATCCAATCCAAAGCCCAGATCCTCGGAAAGGAAATCCATCTGCAAACCGAAACTGTTGCGGCCAGAGAATCCGCCCAAGCCCACTGCCCGGGACTCTTTTTCCTCGGCGATCTGTTGCGCCGTACGGGTTTTGGTTCCTTTGACCCAAAGACGAGAGGTCAATTCAAATAAACCATTGTTTTGCTCATTTTCCTGTCGCACCCCACCCTGCATGACGAGGCTCACCGAAACCAAAGGAAAGGTTGGATCCTCCCGAACCAGAACCGTGAGTCCATTGTCTAAAATAAATTTTTGGATGGGATGCGCCGCCTCTGTTTTCGCGGCGTTTAATCCTGATGTCTCCTCCGACTTTGGATGCAAAACCACGATGGAGGATTGCTCATCGCGCAAATAGTCCCGCGCGACCGTCTCAATGTCGAGGGGTGTCAGCTTCTTGATGGCCTCGACATATTTTTCGGCAAATTCAAAATCGCCGACCATGGCTTCGTTCGTCGCCTGGTAGTCCGCCACACCCGAGGAGGTCTGATAACCGGAAATATACTGGGCCAAAATCTGACGTTTGGTTTTTTCCAATTCTTTTGGATCGACACCGGCGGTTTTAATTTTTTCGATCTCACCTTTAATGGCGTCAATGGCCGGATAAAGATTCTTCTCATCGAGCACCGCGCTAATTTCAAAAATCCCGGGGTCAACCGGAGTAAAATTAACCGCCGAAATGGAATAAACCAGCCCCTTATTCTTATAGACCTCTCGATACAGACGGGAGCTCTCACCCTGGCCCAGAATCATTGAAAGCACATCTAAAGCAAACATATGTTCGTCCGCGACACTGACTCCCCGATAAGCCATGGACATCCTCGTCAGGTCCGTCGGGTAGCTGCCTTCTTGCCAGCGCGAAGAGACTTGCCTTGGTTCTGCGGGTAAATTCCGTGGTAATGGAACGCGCCGGTTAAAATCCTTAAACGCGTCTTTGATTTTGACCAGGGCATGGTCCATATCAATATTCCCGGCGACTGAAAAAACAATACTGTCGGGAATATACGTTGTCTTGTAATAATCCCAAAGCCCGTCGCGGGTGATGGATTTAAAAAGCGATTCATAGCCGATGACCGGAAATTTGTAAGGGTGCCTCTGATAGACCGTGTTATAAATCATCTGGTCCAAACGCCTTTCCGGATTATCGTTATACAAACGCATTTCTCCCAAAATGACGCCGCGTTCTTTTTCAACTTCGGCGGGATCAAATTTTGAATTTATGAGCATGTCGGCAAGGATATTAAGGCCTTTATCGAATTGCTCTTTGGGCAAATCCACGGTATAAATCGTGTAATCAAAACCCGTCGAGGCATTGATCGTTCCACCCAGAGCCATGACTTCCTGGGCGATCTGGCCCACCGCCCTTTTATCTTCGGTGCCTTTAAAAAGCATATGCTCAACAAAGTGTGAAATCCCACAACCCAGATATTTGCCCTCGGTCGTCGAACCAGTTTTGACCAAGGCATAAATGGCTACCGCCGGACTTGTGGAAATATCTCTTAAGACGACCGTCATCCCATTGTCCAAGATGTGGCGCTGACTGCGGATGTTGTCGGCGCCCGCAACCGTATTCCATGCCCAAAATATAACCGCCGCTACCATAAAATTTTTTTTCAAGCTCTCCATACGCATAAAGATCCTCTCGAAAGACTGGTCAATTTTAAAATTATTCTTTTTTCTTAAATTTTTCCAAAAGTTTGCGGATATCCGTATCGGCATTGCGGGCGATCTGGGTGCAGATAAAAATCAGTAACGAATACTGCCAGCAATCTTCCGGCCCGACGATGAGTCCGGTATGGACGTCTTCTTGGCCCAACAACAATTCCTTGTAATGACCAATGGCAGTCTTGAGCTTGTCTTCAAAGATATCGAGCGAATGGGTTTTATTGTTATACCGCAACGATGGCAGGCTGACCCCTCGCACGAGAAGAAAATCCACCAGCGCCGCTTCCTTCTCTTGTTCGGTAAAATCAAATCCTTCAAATTTTGGATGATTGGGAGGTAGAATGAGCGCTGGTCTTTCGACCAGAACTTCTCCTTTGCGAACCAGGGTGTCGCCTTCATTCACCGATGACTCACAAAGAAAAATATAAGGTACATGGGTCTCGGTAAAAGTAAAAAGTCCCTGAACCCTCGTGCGGATAATCTGGGTCTCACTTAAAGCCTTATTCCAAAAATTTTCGAAGTCCATTGCTGATATTTTGAATTCCCTTCAATTTAAATCTAAAATCCTGTGTGCTCTCGTTGGAGGGGTGCACTCAATAAACCGGCCATCATATTAAACGCTTTCTGAAGAACGCGTGTCCAGAACCAGATTTCAGAGGCTGCGTAAAACATAAACAAAGTACAGGTCATGATGGATTCTCCTTCGCGTCAAAACTCCGCTTCGCTTCGTTTGGAAACTTCGGAGAATACCGTTCTTCTTCGCTCCCACGAATTATAAATTGTAGAACCTGTGCTTCGAAGCCCACACACGAAGCACGTCCCGATATTACATCGGGATGAGGCGAAGTATGGGAGCGAAGAAGCACGGAGAGAATGGGACGCCGGGCGAACCCTACATCTCCAAAAAATACAATTACTTGTGAAAACGACTATCCGCAAGGGTAGACGTGGTTTCATCTACCGCGAAAATCCATCACCCTGATTTATGCCACAAATTTCTTTAAAATAACTCATTGCGATTTTGATTTATGATAGGGCTAACAACTGCTGATGTCTTCCAACTATGGTTTTTTCTGATATTTCTTTCTTTTTCCAAAAACTAAATATGCTCATATGCTATTTCCCTAAGAGTTTCTTGCTTTGGGGCAATTTTTTATAATTTTCTTGGCTGATAACTTTCCGGCCGCTTTTACGCTCAAGCTCTTTTCTGGCGTTACCTGCCACAGCGCCACCCTCAAACGCGGCTTGTTTATTTTCTACAAACCCTTGAGCGTTTTTATTGACGGCTATCTCTTTCGTTGATGCTTCACCAAGCATTGAAAAAATAAGTTCCAAATCTGTCATATGATCCCGCAGATTTTCACGCTTGAGCCCCTTATGTTTCTTGTAAGCGGATGGGGTCATGTCAAATGTTGCCTTCGATATTTCAGCGGTCAGTATTTCGTATTCTTTCTGTTCTTTAATGCCATGCTTCTGCCACTGGTCAGTCAACTCCTCACGAATGGCGATCCCGCGCATCCGCTTCTCGATCCATTCATCACTATACCCTTTTGCCTTATATAAAGCCCTTGTTCTTTTGGTGGCAAGCTCTGGGTTCTCTATCTCTTGTATCCGCTCATAGCCAACTCTGGCCAACCAGCGCTTGAATGGCTCGGCTTTTGGCGATGGAATTGACTGGATAATACGAAAAATTCCTTCTGTATTGGCACAATTGAGCTTTTGATCGCCTCCTGCCGTCTTAACCAAAAGGGGGGTGACAAATTGTCCCCACCCTTTGCTAAGCTCATCATCGCGCTTACGCATCTTCTTGATATAGTCCTGAACATTAGGCGAGTCGGTAAGCGCTGATACAACATCATTAACCACAAACCACCATTCATTGTTATGGATGGTTTTTCTGATCTCCCGTTTCCGGAAAATCGCTATTTTAGTTGTAGTTATTTCTTTATTCATGTTTCCTCACTTAGGCTCATGGCGCCCCTGGCTTATTACGCCTGCCAGGGTTCGCCTGAGCGTCAATAATGGCGGAGAGACAGGGATTCGAACCCTGGAACCGGCTTTCGCCAGTCACACGCTCTCCAGGCGTGCCCATTCGACCGCTCTGGCATCTCTCCATAAAATTAGCAAACTCTTCTTAATAAGCGATTTACTGACCACCGCATAAGTAATGGTACTCGTCTTATAGTCATATGTTATTGCCGGCGTTGGCAGTACTGCTTCCGTAAATATTGTATTATTTATACAGTCAGTAAATGCCCTGCCGCCTTTATAACTTTTAATCTGTTGTAAAACATACACGCTCTTTCCGCCGAAGGCGGTGGCCAGGCGTGCGCCTTCAACCATTCGGCCCCCTCTCCAAAAAATTTGTTTCACAAATTTTTCGAGGAAAACCCCTACTTGAAAATTCTTACGCCAAAACGAAAGGCGTAGGCTTAACACGCAAACGACCTACGCCTTGAAGAATAAACGATACCGCGGTTGCAATAATCGTTATGATCTCACTTATACAGAAGCAGTAAGAAGAATGCGGCGATGCAGATGAGCAAACCGGCCATCAATCGATATTTGATAAGAACCCGGTCGACAAAATCGACCCTGGCATCTTCCAGCTGCGGCGCTATTCTTCTTTTTAAACCATATTCTTTCTGTAAGGCCTGATTAAAGCTCCTAAAGGCGTCGCTCGACACGAGCAAAATGATACCAACGAAGAAAGAAAAAGAAAGCATCAAGAAAACCAAAAATTTCGCCGAAATATCCAGCCCCAAGACTTCCAGCATCGCAGCCTTTGATAGTCTTCAAGTTCGCTTTAAACTTAGGCAGAGTATAGCAAAACGCGTGAACCCCGTAAAGAGGCGTTTTCGAGGCGTGTTCGAGGGTGACTTAAACCGCCCTCGAACACTTCTGGATAAACCGCCGACTTCGCGGCTTTCTCTCTACAGGGTGAAGGTTGACAACAACGGGGAGTCTTTTTTTGACTGGAATTACGGAGGTGGGAATGGATCGGTGGGCTCAACTTCATTCCAGAGCACAATGTTGGCAATAAAGGGACTGAAAGGAATGCTGTTATTGGCGGAGAGCTGAGAATTGAAATTATAATTCCTTTGTTGGAAGGCGTTCATATCAACTCCCGTACGTCCGGCACCGCGAACCGCGATCGCACCGCTGAAATTGAGCGACCCTTTTGTCCGCGGGCTTCCTTGTGCGATGAAATTTCCCTGAGACCCGCTGCCCCCGTTGGCCATCACAAAAGCCTCCAGGTTCATATCCGTCCCGGTTGCCGTCGTCGCCGGGATCGTCACATCCTTCTGGGCCAAAAGTCCCAGTTGCGGACGTAACGGTCCCGTTTCGGTGGAATTCGCCCCAATATCTCCATCAAGAATAATATCTCCCCCTGACACAATGATTAAGGAATTGGGATAATCGCCGTGCACCGAAATATCCCCTTCGGCAAAAATGATCTTAGGCGCGGGGCTGGTACTCGAGTAGGAATCCAGATCCACCGAAAGCGCGTCCGGATCATAGAGGCCCTCACCCGTACTCGTCAGGTTCTGGGCCAAGGTCCGGTACCGATTTAAATCCACACCGGCAAATGTGATCGAGGGAGAATTGATGGTTGAGCTTCCCGTACCGAATTTGACTGCCGGGTTGCGGTCTCCGTTGACACTGCGGATATAATACACATCACCGTTGACGTTGATGTCCTTCTGCGGTGAAGGCAAGGTCTCATTGACGTCAAAATAAATATCTTGTCCGAAGATATCAAAATCAACGCTGGCTCCGCTCACAATGTGTAAACTTCCCAGCGTCAAAACCAAAAATTTCGCCGGATTGGCCACAATAATCCTGGCCACCAGTGTCCGGGGAGTTAACCCTCCGGCCTCGTAGCCGATGGACCTGACCCAAACCGTATCCCAATTTTGAAACACACCTCCATCTTGGGCCGACAATGAATAGGTGCCCAAAGTCACAGGGTTTCCGCCTTGATTAATCGTGATGGAAACCCCCTGCTCGCCTGGTCCCGGACGCCAATTGGAGTTGCGGCGCAATTCAAACAGGGCCCGATCAAGCCCTGCCTCGGCACAATAAAAAGCATAATGGGAGTCGATCCTTTGGTCGACTTCTTTCAGTAGCATTTGAGAACGAAGCAAGGCCGCGCCAATCATCAGGGAAAGAAAAAACACAATCATCACACCCGCGAGCAAGGCCACTCCCCGTTCATTTTCGGCTATGGCATTTTTTCTAAAGGATATCCGCAGGGGTAACATAGATTAATTCCGGGGATAGATTTCGGTCGAGGCGTTAATAGAAACCAAATGATGGAGCGGTCGATCGAACAGCGTGAGATTTAAGGCAAGGCCTTTACCAATTAAGGCGAATGAGGAGTTGGCATAGTCGACGAATCCCGTTAATATCGTAAAATTGCCTGCTCCAGCAGGCTGCACTTCAAAGACGCCGGCATTGCTCATCCGATAAGTGGCCAAGAGATTTCCCTGGGCGTCGCGTAACGTGGCGGTTTGAGTCGGCGTCCCTTGTCCATTGAGAGTAATCTGCGAGGCCTCACGCACATCCACACTTAACCGTTCAACGATGGCGTTGGCATCATTCCAAAGGTCTGCCCGCGAAATATGATTTTCCATCGTCGAAACATTCGTCACCCAAATCATATAAAACAATGCCGAGGCAATTCCCACAATCGCCAGGGTGGTCACCATCTCAATCAAAGTAAAGCCTTTTCGGGAGAGAGCCAGGGAAGGCAACACTTACATCCCTCCTTTGGGATTTAAGGATATATCCAAGTTGAGAGTTTCGCCGCGATTGAGCCGGGGAATGCCCTGACTTGCGGGGTCATAAAATCCAGAGCTATGAGAGACGGATATGCCTGGATGACCGATGGCCCCATAACGAAAATACGGATCACCCGGCGGCAGGGTTGATGGCGGCCAGGTTTCTAAAACCGAATTGAATTGGAACGTCCCACTGGCGCCGGTCGTTGTGCTCATCACCGCTCCGTTGTACAACGTTAGCGTGACGCTGGCATTGGCCAAAGGGCTGGCGGTCCCGGCATCGCGGACAGTTCCAGTAATCGTTCCATACCCAATGGGAAAAAGTTTTGCATCATAACTTTTGGTTTGATTGACCAAAACCGCGGCATTGGCCTGTGGCTGGTACCAGCTGTTACCGGAACTGATAAAATCATAATAATTTCCTTTTAACGCCCTAAAGATATAAGAACCGGAATTGAGCCGGTATCCGGTTCCCGGACAAACATACTGATATTGGCCGCTGCCAGCGGTATTGGTGTTTGCCCCGGCAACCTGCACCAGAGCCGCATTAAGGCCGCTGCCGGTACTCGCATCGGTGATGATTCCATCCAGATTCCCGCAGAGGCTATTCACAATAGGGATCGTTAAGGTCACATTATTTCGAGCCGGATCACCTTCTTTTAATGGTCCTATGTAAACCGAATTGCTTTGCCGCGCGACATTCGAGACGGCATCGCAGCATGTCATCACCTGAACTTGACCCTGGGCAAAAATCATGACGTGAAATTGCGATGGACTTCCATCAGGGAAAAGGGACTGGGCCGCCGGGACTTGAATGGAAAAATCACCGGTTACATTAGCAGTCACTGCCCCCCAGAAAGGACTGCCCGCGCTGCGCGGCCAATAGGCATACACGGTCGCATTGGGAACGCGGTTGCCGTTGGAATCGACCACATTGCCATTGATCGTCACGGTTGGCACATTTTCGAGTTCGGGGTTTACGGAAGTTCTATCCCCCGGGTTCACACAGATCGTATCCGGATCCAGTCCTCCCAGGGCAGGCCCCCCGTTATATGGATTAGAGCAGACCAGCGTTCCTCCCTGCATGACCGCCGATGACCAGCCGTTCGCCTGAAAGTCGAAGCTGCAAGAAGGAGCCCCCAGAGAATTAACCCGAAAGGCATACCCGGCCCGGTAGGCATTGGTTGTATTGACGGTAAAGCAGCGCTGCGTCGGAGAATTAAACGGAACCGTAAAACTAAACGCGTTCGCGTTAACGGTTTGCTGGCTTAAGCCCCCGTTTTCTAAAAGATTAATCTGGCCTCCATTAAAGCCAGGGATGGGATTATTGCTGCCAACAAAGACCAGCCGGCCAAAGATCGTTGCATCCTGAGGCTTGGGATTCATGATGATATCGGGCAGTACCCTCACTTCCTGATTGCTATCAACGACGACGGGAGAAGGATGGGTATAATTGTCATAACTATTGTGGGTCGCGGTTAAATTCCAACTCCCTGGCGGGATCATAAATTTTCCACTGGAGTCAATAAAATCAAAATTGACTCCCTTAGCACTTAAAGCGCCAGCCGATTGTGTCGAAAAAGTTGCGGCTCCTAAGGTCAGGGTGATCGTCGCGTTGGGGATCAAGGGATTACCGCCCGCATTGGATCTGACAACCCCAATCACATTACCGGGTAAAGGATTCGGCGGGCGAGAGAGCATGGCAACCGAGGTCATGGTTCGAGCCTGACCAAGCTCGCTCCAGGTGACCGTCACCTCCACCTTTTTTAATTCCGCGCTGCCAAACTGATCCGTGACTGTCATGGATCGCGTAAAGCCAGGAAAGTCCGCGATGGGTTCTAGTCCGCAAGGATTGGGTGAAGATGCATCGGCAGGAAACTGGCAGGTACTTAATCGATCATAGTCGTTCTGGCTGAATCGGGAAAAACGACGGATTTCTTCGAGACTTTTCTGCAACAGATTGACCGCGGTGGCGCGATTACGGGAAGTTTCGGAAGATTGGGTGAGGACGCTGACGGTGATCCAGGCCGTGGCACTAGCGACCGTGATGATGGCGACGGTCGTTAGAAGTTCGATGAGCGTGAAAGCGAAAGGGGATCGCGGACGGTGCATTGGGATTTCGGTGTCCTTCTTTAGGCAACTCTTTGGAGATGAATATCAGGGCGATCGAAGGAGCAGCTCCCTTCGCTCAAAGTGTAGCACTAAAGCTCTCCGTGGACAATCTTAGGGACGATCGTGATGATAAGTTCAGTATCAACGACCGTATCCTTTTTATAACTGAACAAATTGCCCAATAAAGGAATATTGCCTAGCATCGGAACCTTGTAAAGATTCTTTTTATCCTCCTGGTTTAGGATTCCACCCAAAATGAATGGCTGATTATTTTTGACCCGGACATAGGCGGTGGCCTGACGTTTCTTTGTCCAGGGGTATTGATCATTGGGTCCCCGGAAGGCAAAGATAAAGCTGACCTCCGGTTCAACCTTGATGACCACAAAGTTATCTTCGATGATGCTGGGGGTGATTTTCAAACGGATTCCGGGTTCTTCGAACCGAACATCGGTCGTTGCCACACCGCCGGAAATCGTGGTGACGGTATAAGGAAAGCGATCACCCACAAAAATCTCCGCTTCTTTATTGTTCAACGTTGTGACCCTTGGCGTCGAGAGAATCTTGGCCTTATTCTGATTTTCCAGCATATGGATCACGGTGTCGAATTGCAACGCGTTGCGAGCGAGACCCTGAATCTCTAAAGGCGGATCCTTGGTTTCTTCCGGATCGTTGAAGTCGACCGGCCGGCCAGCTTCCTGGTAAGACAACGTGATCTGATCCGACCAATCGACTCCCAAATCTTTCAAGGCATCGCGGTTGATTTCAATGATCCTGGCCTCAAGAACCACCTGAGGTTGTGGTCGATCAATGGTTTTAAGGATCTGTTCAATTTGCTGAATTTCCTCTGGCTGACCCTTGGCGATTAAACTGTTGATCTCTTCACTGATGTTGACTGATTTGATGACATCCGTGATGAGGGCCTTGGCCTCGGCCACATCGATATTGTGGAGTTTGAAAACCTTCGAGACCAGATTTTCCTTGCGTAATTTTTCTAAATCGGTCACATACAAAGAATCCCCCACCCTTTTGAAACCCAGGTTAAAGGCATTCGCCGTTAGAATCAGGGCTTCTTCCACGGGAACTTGTTTTAGGTGAAAGTCGGTTGTCCGCGATTTGAGCTCGGGATCCAGCATGATATTGAGTTGGGCAGCATTGCCCAAGGTCATAAACATGTCGCCGAGTTTGACTTCTTCAAAATCCAAATCAATGCGCTGATTCTTGACGCTGGGATTGATCATACTGCGAACAACTTCTTCGTTGGTTTGGGTCTTTTGCAATTCTTGAGATACTTCCTGTCGGGGCTCCGGTTCGGGCAGTTTGATGGATTTTGCTTCTTTAAAATACTGATCGATCAACTGATCCCTGGTGATGCCCTCGATCGTCTGCTTTTTCAGATTATCCTCTTGGCCAATCATTTCTGGATTGATCCCTTTGGCCTCTGAAACCGATGTGGGTTTCATAGTCGATTTATCGACGGACGCAGACGATATAACCTTTTGTTCCGCCGTCGGTGCCTCAGCCTTATCAGAGACAGGCAGGGGTTCTTTCTCGTTATCCAATTTTGGCATCGATTCGGAGCGATTTTCCGCATTAAAGGAAGAGGAAGACTCCTCTTTTGCTTGCACCAAATCCCGCCCCTGAAAAACCTGCGAGCGCATAACGCCCAGCTGTTCTTCCAGATGTTCGGTTTCGCTATCCGCATTTTGTCCGGCCGCTAGAGGAATTCCCTTGGCCAATAATACGAAAGCCAAAACAACCACTGGGTTCCATAAAAAATTTTTCAATTGTTGATCCATGGTTATTTTTCACCTCGTTTAAGATTAAACGTCATATTCTGTTTTTCTAAAACCACATGATCAGGGGCAATCCCCGTTATATAAAAACCTTCGACCTCATCGTTCAGTTTATAGACACCTTTTCTTTTCTCGGTTTTGATGAGGGCTGAATATTGATCCGCCATTTTGATTAAGCCCAAATATTTCATTTTCTTAACCTGCTCTTGGCTCATTTGGTAGAGAACTGCGTCCTCTTGCGTTCCTTTTTCCAGGGCTTCTTTGCGCTCGATGAGGGGTTTAAAAGGGTCACGCGTGACCTTGAGCTTGTAAGGCTCAGGTTTCAAAATCAATTTGGCCAAATCCGTGTCTTCGAGCATAGGAACAATGGGCTTCGCCTCGACCACGGGCGGAGCCTTCTTCTTTGGTAAAAAAAGACTGTTGAGCTGATCACAACCGCTCAAGAACAGGACCAAACCCAACAAAAATAAGCGGTTCAAAATTTTCATTTTCTCTTGAGTTCTTCCAAAGTCATGAGACTATAAATTTTCAAAGTAAAATTGCAGCTGAGCGTCGGATAGTCATTATAGTTTGATTTGATCTCGATCGCGCTAACCGATAAAAGCTGTTTGTAGGCCTCCAGTTGATTGAAAAATTTTAACAAAGCGGCAAACTCCCCTTTAACTTGAATATCAATGGGCATGGCCGACAACGTCAAAACCCTTTGGAGATCTTGCTGAGGATCGGTTTGTTGATTATTCGTCGAGCGGTAGCGGTTGCCCAAGGTTCCGGCCAGAGCCCTGGCTGTATTCTGCGGAACAACGACTTGTTGGAAATACTTGGTTTTCATATTGGTCAGATGAACATCCGCCAGGGCAGCGAATTTCGAAATACTGTCCAGGAAAGCCGGAACATCCCGTTCGCTGAAAAGCAACTTAGAGAATTCTTGTTTCTCTTTTTCATATTTGTCCAGCAGTCGTTTGGTCGTCTCGATGTCTATTTTCAGCTTTTCCAAATCCTGTTTAGCCTGATCATAAGTATTTTGGACCTGAAGATAGTCCGTATAGTTCTTATACAACAGAGCGCCGGTCCCCATGACCGCGACGACACACAGAAAAATAACCAAGTTTTTCAGGACTCTACTTTCCATCGATTGTTCTCGCTGGAGTGCTCTGGGCTGCTTGGGATCCGGGAGCGCCAACATCGACTTGGGCCGTTGAAGAATTTTCTGGATTTGTTTTGGCTGGTTCCGATTTTGCTCCCTTTTCCTCAGCTTGGGTTTTCGTCTTTAAAGAAGAAAAAATCCCATAGGCAAAAATCTTTTGTTCCTGCACCATGGCCTCGCGCAGAAAATCAAATTTTCCATTCTTCAAAAACTGCGAGTAATCCACGCGGCGCAGCAATTCTGCCACGGTTTCGACGCGCATCGATTCCCCTTCAAAATTCACGTTTCCATCTTCCGAAAATCGGAATTGGGTCAAAGAAAGTTGCGCGGGCATGTCCTCGGCAACGACCGACAATACCTCCGACCAGGAAATCCGATTGAGCAGCTGCACATAGGTGGCCTGAGCCAAGAGGCCCTCACGGACGGCCATATATTCATCGCGCTGACGGAACAAATCCGCGAATTCCCCTCTCAACTGTTCGGTCTGCAAAGAAAGTTCCTGGGTCTTCTGTCGCAATTGCTGGGAGGAACGGGAATACATAAAGGCCATATGCCCGAGACCATAGGCAACGGCGCCAAAAAAGATAAGGGCAACCAGAACTGCCTTCATGGCTTGCCGGCTGGCTTGTAATCCCCGGAAGAAATGATTAAAAGCAAATTGGGGCGTCAGACGATGGGTTTCATAAATAACGGGAATTAACGCCAATAAATAAATGGGATTCGGATCCGTGACCTGTGGCCCAAATTTTATCTGTGGTAATTTTTGCGGCGATAAGGATTCAACCGGTAAACCCAGAAGTTCTTTGAGGCTTTTTTCAAGGTCCGGGGCAAACGTATGGTCATGCACCAGCCAAAGCTGCTCGATTGGATCACTTTTGTGTTCGAGATAATAAGACTTCATCACCCGCTCAATCTCGGCGATAAAATTAGCCAGGACTGGGGGACTCACTTTTCCACCCGCATGGGAGTACAAGTTCTCCAACCCCGTATTAGTTTTATAGAGGAACCGGTACTGATGATCCCGAAAAATGAGAAAATAGCTGACGAAATCATTGACCACCAGCATGGCATGGTTTTTGGCGGTGGGTTTAAGCAAATACACAAATTCTTTGAGATTGAGCGGGGCAATCTCAAAATGATTAAAAGGTACTTCGATTTTCTTTGTTTCTAGAAAAAGGTAATCCAGCAGGGACTGCTCAATAGCGGCATAGACCAGCTTCAGTTTGCCGGGGGTGGAAGGATATTTTTGCAGAATATAGTCAAATCGTTTGTTAGCGAAACTGGGGATTTTTTCGATTTCCCCAGTGACCACCTCATCCAACTCATGGGCGTGCAGGCGAGGGATCACCACTTCCCGCAGAAGAGTATCTTGACGGGAGACGGTCAAAAAAATCTGCCTGGGATGAAGGTCTTCTCTCTCGAGGAGTTGGTGGATCTCTTCCGCTAAAGACCCGCGAAGATTTTGGTCAACCTTATAGGGAAGGGATCCGGCTTTTTGGATTTCGAAGAATCGTCCATGCTTGACCAGATAGACAAATCGAATGCGGGCGGAGGTAACCTCTAAACCTAAGAATCCTTTTGCCATAAAAATCCTTTACCTTGATCCGGGCGAAGGCCTTTTAGGCCTTCGCCCGGACAAATTGGGATTCCTGGTTATAAACCAACGTGCCGCGTACCAGCCGGCGGCCAGGTTGCAAAATGAGCCGCTTTACCCGAAGACCAACCGATCGTATTATTTCCGCCCATGGCATAAGCAACGCCGAATGGGCATACCGGAGGTTGATCCAGATAGGGTGTCCCACCTCCAACGGGGGTGAGCAATTCTGCGATCGTATCGCAATCGGCCCAGCTTCTCCTCTGGGTGTAACACAATTGCGCCGCCGTATCAATCGCCCGAAGATTTGAAGCACATTCTTTTTCGTTCGCTGCCTGGATTGCCCGCAGAGTGTTGGGCAGGATAAGACCTACCAAAATACCAATGACGACCAGAACGACCAACAACTCGATTAATGTGAAACCACTTTTTGCCAACCGTTTCATACCGTTCTCCTTTTTTCGTGCGTTAACCCTGCTGTGACGTTTTTTTCAACTGAAAGGATGGATTTTCTCTCAGCTGAGCCGAAACGATGCTCTGACAAAAAAACGCTCTTTTTATTAGGGTGAAAGAATAACATGGAATTTATGACTAAGCAAGGTAACGACGGTCTCCAGAGAAAACGTTTGCTAAACTTATTATTTCTTTAACTTACTAAAACTCAGTGGTTTTCTTAAGACCGATCTTCCTTGATTGACTCTTTGCAATATAATTCCTGAACTTTAACGAGTTAATCCCTGCCAAATCGTTACAATGGGCATATAAACCGCCAACAAGGTCAATAAAACGACCGCCCCTATGACAATGATCAAAAACGGTTCCAAGATCGTAAGGAATTTGTTAATCTCATAGTCGATCTCTTCATCGAAATGCTTGGTCAATTTCTCCAAGACCTTAACCAGCATGCCGCTTGATTCCCCCACCCCCAGCATTTCAATCATCATGACGGGAAAAACATTCACTTCCTTGAACGAATGGTACAAGGACCCGCCGGATTCAATTTTCCTTTTGATTTTATCCAAATTAGCAATAATGAGTTGATTGGCCGAGGTGGATTTAGCCACATCCAAACTCTCCATGATGGGAATGCCGGCTCCAAGCAACACCGACAGCGAACGAACAAAACGGCTTAAAGAAATCAAGAACATAATCCGGCCCAGATGCGGAAAATTGTAAATGAATTTATCTTTGATCAAGGCAAAATGCGGTTCATAGCGAAATCTCCGGTAAAAAACGATCAAGATCAACACTCCTGCGGCCAGGCTGGCCCAAAAAATCCAAGAACGCAAGAGGTGCGATAGTTTGATGATCATTTGGGTAATAAGGGGCAGATCAATGTTCAATTTCAACAGAATCTTTTCAAAGGTTGGCACAACAAACGTGAACATTCCAATCGTCACCAAAATTGAAAAGGCGACAACGATTAAGGGGTAAAACAGGGCCTTTTTGGTCCGAGTGACAATCTGCGCCTGGTGCTCCAGATATTCTGTTAATTTTCTTAGCACCTGGACCAGCGCTCCGCCAATTTCGGCGACGCGGATGAGGGCTCGATAGACCGGTGGAAAGATTCGCGGAAAGTTTCCCATCGCATCGGAAATGCGATTACCGTCTTCAAGTTCAAGTTTTAGATAACAAATCACCAGCTGCATGGTTTTATCTTCCGTCTGACGCCAGAGGATGTTCATCGCCGGCAAAATAGGAATGCCGGCCTCCACCAAAGAGGTCAAACGGTGCGTGAACATGGTCAAGGCCTGAAGGTCGGTGCCCTTGCGAAAAAGCCTGTTCAAATGAAAGGGCTCAGCCGAAATATAAAATAAATCGGTGTTGACCAGACGCCTTTTGACATCCTTTTTGGTAGGGACGTCCATCACCCCGTAAAGGGCCCGCCCGGTCTCATCTTTGACTTTATAGATATAGATCGCCATTATTCTTCTTCGGATAAAGTGGCTCGCATGACCTCTTCTAAAGAAGTCACCTTTTCCAGGGCCTTGAGGATTCCCGCCTGTCGTAATGTCTTCATACCCTTGGAAACCGCCATTTTGGTGATGTCATGTTCGTTGGGGGATTTCAGGATCATGTTCCGGGTCGCGTCACGGAGACTCAAAATTTCATAAATCGCGACTCTCCCTGAGTACCCTGTCTTAAAACATTTATCGCAGCCTACCGGTTTAGCAAAGGCCACCGGTTTATTGGCCGGCAAATAGGACGCTATGGATTGCAGGATTTCGGCTGAAGGTTGATAATCTTTTTTGCAATGCGGACAAAGCCGGCGCACGAGCCTTTGGGCAATGACCGCAATAACCGCCGAGCGGATCAAAAATGGTTCAATCGTCATGTCCAGCAATCGTCCAATGGCACCGGCCGCGGTATTGGTATGTAAGGTCGACAAAACCAGGTGCCCGGTCATGGCCGCGCGGATGGCGATTTCCGCTGTCTCGATATCGCGAACCTCACCCACCATAATGACGTTCGGGTCATGCCGCAGGATATGACGAATGGCCGTCGCAAAGGTGTAGCCAGCCTGGTTATTGATCGCCGTCTGATTGATGCCTTCCAGGCGGTATTCGACCGGATCTTCGACGGTGATAATATTTTTAGAGGTTTCATTTAACAAATTGAGAAAGGCATACAGGGTCGTCGTCTTGCCAGAACCGGTGGGCCCGGTCACCAGGATCATGCCAAAAGGTCGTTCAATCAGTTTTTTAATTTCGCCAATCTCCGCTGCATTCATTCCTAAAGATTCCAAGGAAAAATTCGCAAAGGATTTATCTAAGATGCGCAGGACAACATTTTCACCATTGATATTGGGCAAGGTGGAGACGCGGATATCATAATGTTTAAATTCTTCCGGCAAGGACATCCTTCCATCTTGCGGCCGGCGATTGTCGGCCACATCCATCCCGGAAATGATTTTGATGCGAGAAATCACCTTGCGGGCAAGGTACAGCGGCACGGGCGACTTCTCATATAAAACCCCGTCGACGCGAAAACGCAGGCGCATTTTATCCTTGAGCGGTTCCAAATGAATGTCGGAAGCACGTTCCTTAATGGCCTTGATGATGATGGATTCAACGAGTTTTATGATAGGGGCATTCTGAGAACTGACCTCCTGGCTTTCTTTGATGACGAGACTAGCCCGCATGGATTCGCCATATTTTTCCAAATGTTTGGCAATATCTTGCTGCCCGGCAATGACGGGTCGAACTTGGTAACCGGTAATATATTGGATCTCCTGGAATGCCGATACGTCCAGCGGATTGTTGGTCGCGACAACGAGGCACTTATCCTTAAGCTCAATGGGAAAAACCTGATAACGGCTGATGACTTTCTGGGGTAAAATGCTAAAGATTTTTTCGTCAATGACCGTATCGGGGAGGCTAATAAAGGGTAATTCATAAATTCGGGCGAGGACCTTGGAAATCTGTTGGTCCGTCACGTACCCATGGTGAACCAAGATCTCCCCCAGCTTTCGTCCATCCTTCTCCTGGAGATGCAGGGCCTCCAGCAGCTGGTCGTGCGTGATCAGACCATCCTCGAGGAGGATCTCACCTAGTTTTAATGTTTTATTATCCGCCATTCACACCTAAGAGGGGTTAGGTATCTGCCCGTTCTTAAATACTCAACTAAGTTTATACGATGGAAATAGGGGTGTCAATCTGGGATCCAATTAATTTTGGGAAGTGCTCGACGGGACTGGAAGGGATGAGGAGGGCTAGGGGGCTAACCTAAGGCCAAACACAAAGGAATCTGGGCGAAGAAGAACGGTAGTCGGGGACGAAAGTTGAACAAAAAACAAGGTTAGCTGGTCTTATTTCAAATCAATAATTTCTTTGAATGTCTTGCCGCTAAAGATTATTTCATTGCCTTTTATGAAAACCTTAACCGTTTGAGTCAATCCTTTTGGTGCCGAGATCACATAATTTGCAAAATCAACATGGTTCAAAAAATTCACTTTAAGCCCTGCCTTTTTGATAGCCTTTTCGCCAACCTTTTGGAAGACTGCGGGGCGCGGGGAAAATTACCAGTGATTTCGGTTTAAAATTACCAGGAGATTCGCTCAGCCTTTACCACTCAGATCGCTCAAGATTTACCACCCCGGAGCGAAGCGACGATTTTCAAT
>JAHFFW010000036.1 GCA_023247725.1 Candidatus Omnitrophota bacterium
GCTTCAACAACTTTATCGCCAGATGTCTTCGCTTCGCTATCTCTTCTTGGCTTCCATTTGGTCTCATACATATTACGATATCCTACTAAATCAATCGTTGGAAGAGAAAATTTCAATAATTCGGGATGATGAGTTAATCATCCGGAAAACATACAATCCCAATCATGCCAAACTTTATTTGTTTAGACTGGAGGAGGGGCAGGTCGGACGAAAGAATTTGTTTATTACCGGAAGCAGTAATTTGACCAGAGCTGGACTGACAACCCAGGAAGAATTTAACGTTGAGATCAGCGATTTTGGCTTCGATGACGCCGAACAGTATTTTGACGCTTTGTGGGAGGAGGCGGTAAAAATAACTGAACATGAGGAAGCGAAAAGAAAGCTCATTGAGGTCGTTGAGAAAGAAACACTCATCAAAGAGATCACCCCTTTTGAAGCCTTTGTCCTGGTCTTGAAAACCTACCTTGATTCTTTCGAATCGTGCGAAGTCGGATCATCCTTGCTCAAAACGTTGGAAGAGAATGGTTACACGGCTTATCAATACCAGTTAGACGCGGTCAAACAGGCGTTGGGAATTATTGAAAACAACAACGGCGTGATCATTGCCGATGTGGTCGGTCTGGGCAAGACCATTATTGCCTGTTCCGTCGCCAAAGAGCTTAAGAAACGCGGAATTGTGATCTGTCCGCCTGGCCTGGTTGGAGACCGGAACAAGAATTCGGGATGGAAAAGGTATGCGGAAGAATTCAAGCTCTATGATTGGGAAGTCAGGTCGCTGGGCGATCTGGAAAATATTACGGACTTTGTCAATAAAATCAGAGATATTGAAGTGGTGATCGTTGATGAGGCGCATCGTTTCCGGAATCAGGATACTAAAGATTATGAATATTTAAAAAATATCTGCCGCAACAAAATCGTCATTTTGCTTACTGCGACACCATTTGATGATCTCATTGCCGCCTGCCGTCAATATAGTGAAGCGACCAAACGGCAGGTGACCTTCGAATATATCTTGATCAAGAATGTGACCTGCACCTTGGTCGCTGCAGAAGAATTAGCGCGGCACTTAAAAGGCATGAACTGCAAGATGAATCTCATCCCCTACAACCGAGTCGAAGAATTCGATCACGAACCGCCCACGAAATTAGAAATGCTCGCCTTCAAAATCAGACTCGCCGAGTTAGGAATCCATTCCACGGTCCGCATGCCGCGCGGTCGCGATGTCGCCGCAGCATGCGGGCAGTTACGCCATTCATATTCTAAAAATTCTATATCGGAAGAATAAAAATGAATCGCTTCAAATTCTTAATTTTGATAAGTATTTTCTTTTTCTTCGTCGCCAATAGTTATAGTCAAGATTCAGCTTTGCGGTTAGATATCAAACCTGAAAAAATAACGGTCAGGAATGGTGGGGCAGTTTCTGTTATGACTAAAATTATTAATCCAGGTCGGATAGTTCAGCATTTGCAAATCTGGTCTTGTTCCTATTACGACAATTGGATTGTCGATAATCCTTTTGTGAAACTAGAAGCGTGGCCGTGCAATAAAAATTTTTTTGAAGCGGTTACATTAAAGCCAGGAGAAGATTACGCGAATAGGTTATCCCTTAAAATTACCGTCCCTGCCGAGGAGATTTTAGTGGAAAAGCTAGTCTTCAAATTAGGGTTCAAGCGATCCGCGGATGAACAAACGTCTGTTATTTGGAGCCGTCCTATCAAGATGGAAATAAAGGAGAATATTCATTAAAGAGGAGAAGGAGAAGAGTGGAATGCCAAATTTTAATTCAATTTTCATCTGTTTTTAATGTCTGGAAACCTAAGATGTGCCCGTGAATTGGAGTGATGGGAAAGGGGAGAGGCGCATCGTTCAATTGGTCGAGATTTGTCTCCGAGCCAGAGCGAAGGGAAAAGCATGGACAGCGCAATGGAGATTCAAAAGTTTAAAACGCAATCCGAGTCCGAGGAGGGGCGAATTCCCATAATCTATCCAGCAAAGGTGCCTCCCACCTGGCGTTTATGGAATTACCAGGTTGCCCAAAAATGGCAAGGCCCGGAGAATGAAGAAATTCTATTGGTGAATTAACCGAAGAAACTTAAAGAAAAATAAACCAAGGAGGAACAAAATGGTCAAATATGGCCCAAAGGCGCGTTCGAGTGTGAAGAGGGCAATGCACAAATACAAGCATGGTCAACTCAAATCCGGCCGCGGCGGCCAGGGCAAAAGTCGACGGCAAGCCATCGCCATTGGTCTTTCCGAGGCGCGCGAAAAGGAAGCCAAGGTCCCGCGCAAATACCAATCATAATTGCTCATTCCACATTTCCCAAAGCCTCATTCCACCGAATGGGGCTTTTTTCATTTGTTGAATAAACCAAACGAATGCGCTTATAATGATACGTTTTTCTAGAAAGGGCAAAGGCTCATGCGCAAATGTCTTTTTGGATTGGTTTTGGGATGGAGCCTGATTGCGGTTTCAAATCTTTTTGCCTTTGACCGTGACTACAAAGCCTTCCATAATTTTCTAAAAGAATATGTGCATTCAGGACGCGTGGATTATGACGCGATCCGCCAATCTTCGCAAGACCTCCGGCAGATCGAGAATGAGCTGGCTGAAATTTCTTCGAGTGAATATTCTCTTTGGAGCAAAGAAGAAAAGCTCGCCTTTTGGATCAATGCCTACAATCTTGCTGCGATCAAACTCATCGTTGAAGAGAATCCTTCCAAAAGCATCCGGCAGATTCCCAATGTTTGGAAAAAGCCCGGTTTAACGATGATGGGTAAAACCTTAAGCCTGGATTCGATTGAACAGGGAATCTTACGACGGGAATTTCATGAGCCGCGAATTCATTTTGTCTTGGTTTGCGCTTCCCTTGGATGCCCCATTCTGAGATCCGAACCTTACCGGGGCGAACAGCTTTCCCAGCAGCTCGATGAACAAACAAAGGAATTTCTTTCTGATCCTCAAAAATTCCGTTATGTGCCAAAAGAAAGGACCGTTTATCTTTCACCTATCTTCCGCTGGTTTGCCGATGATTTCCAGAATTCCGGCGGAGCCATAGGATTTATAAAGTCCCACCTTCCGCCAGAAGATGCGAAGCCGATTTCACCGGATGTCAAAATCAAATGGCTGGACTATGACTGGAACCTCAACCAGAAATAAAGCCGCCAGGCACAGAGCCTCGCCGAGGCCTAAGATTGCCTTGCTTTATTTTGTGAAATACCCTGAACCCGGAATGGTCAAAACCCGCCTTGCCAAATCCATTGGACCGATAAAGGCCGCCCAACTTTACCGGAGGTTGGCTGAAACGAATTATCAGGTTATCCTGGAAGAAAAAATCTTGGATCGGATCATCGTCTATGATCCACCCGAAAAGGAAAAAGACATAAAGAAGTGGCTTGCCGGCGCCAGAACCTATCTGCCTCAAGAAGGGCAGGGCCTGGGCGAACGGCTCGCCGCCGCTTTTGGGTGGGCCTTTGCGCAAGGATACGAACGGGTCATGGCCTTGGGCAGCGATCTTTTGGGATTGCCATATCAGAATTTATTCGACGGGATCGCGTCTTTGCAAAAGACCAATGTGGTCATTGGCCCAGCCACCGATGGGGGCTATTATTTGATTGGGATGGATCAATTTTATGCAGGCTTGTTTCAAGATATCCCCTGGAGCACGCCTCAGGTCTTTGCCGAGACCTTAAGGCGGATCAAAAGCCAGGGCTTAAGTTTTTACCAGCTTGGTTCTCTGGACGATCTGGATGACATCAGTTCCCTCCACAGGGCGAAACATGAGATGGGAAAGGGCGTTTATCATGAACCTTTTTAAGGCCAAATTATCAGAATTTGGTTTGGATTTTAAAAAACGGCCTATCGAAATTCTTCAAGTCAATATGGGAAAATTATGCAATCTGACCTGCGTCCATTGCCATGTGGAATCCGGACCAACCAAGACCAAAGAAAATATGAGTCGCGAAACTGCACAGAAGGTCGCGAATTTTCTTCGATCCGCCAGAATTCCTACCCTGGATTTAACCGGCGGTGCGCCGGAATTGAATCCTAGTTTCCGTTATCTGGTGATGGAAGCCCATCGAGCTGGGATGAACGTCATGGACCGGTGCAATTTAACGGTTTTTTATGAGCCCGGCATGGAAGACTTGCCCGAATTTCTCAAAGCGAACCAGGTCGAAATTGTCGCATCGTTGCCCTGTTACACGTTAGCCAATGTCGACAAACAAAGAGGAGCAGGAACATTTGCGAAATCCATCGAGGCCTTGCAACGGCTCAATGAACTCGGTTATGGAAAAAAAGAAACTGGGCTCGTTCTGCATTTAGTTTATAATCCACTCGGCCCTGTCCTTCCAGCACCGCAATCGCAACTGGAAAAGGATTATAAGAAAAGACTCAAAGAAGATTTCGGCATCATCTTTAATCATCTTTATACCATCACCAACATGCCCATCACCCGCTATGCCAAATATCTTCGAGCCTTCGGTCAATACGAAGCCTACGTCGAGCTTTTGATCAACAGTTTTAATCCTGCGACGGTCAAGGGGCTCATGTGTCTTAACACGTTGAGCGTGGGATACGATGGCCGAATCTACGATTGTGATTTTAATCAAATGCTGGGATTGGAAATCCAGCCAGATCGTCCGCGGTTTATTTGGGATCTCCATCCGCATGATCTGCAAGGCCAGGAAATCCTGACCGGTCCGCATTGTTTTGGCTGCACGGCGGGCGCTGGTTCCAGTTGTCAGGGGGCCTTAGCTGGTCATTCTTGAAAGAAATCAACATGCCAACCTTAGAATACGATTTGGTTGCGATCGGCGGAGGAGCGGGAGGCTTGTATGTGGCCGGCGTCGCCAATTCGTTAGGTTTTCGCAGCGCGATCGCGGAAAAGAAAAAATTGGGCGGCGATTGCACCTGGTATGGCTGCATCCCGTCGAAAACGCTCCTCAAATCGGCCGGGGTAGCGCAAACGATCCGTCGGGCACAACATTATGGATTCAATCTCGCCGGTGCGTTTCAAATCGATGCCGGGGCCGTTCTCGCGCAGGTCCGCAGGGTGGTGGCCGAGGTGGCGACGCATCATCGTCCGGAAGACCTGCGCGCTCGAGGGATTGGAGTCCACTTCGGACCGGTTCATTTCACCAGCGCCCATAGCATTGCGGTCGATGGCCAAGAAATAAAAGCCAAACGGTTTGTCCTGTGCACGGGTTCCCATCCGGTTATTCCTCCCATCGAAGGTCTCGGGGACATCGAATACCTCACGAATGAAAATATTTTTGACCAAGAGCGTTTGCCGAAAAGCCTGATTGTTCTGGGAGGCGGACCTATTGGGGTGGAATTGGCTCAGGCGCTGGGTCGCCTTGGCGTTTGTATCCATTTAGTGGAAATGCAGCCCACCATCCTTTCTCAAGAAGAACCGGAATTGGTCCAATACCTTGAACGCCAATTAACGAGCGAAGGGATGACCTTGCACTTGGGATGTCAGGCGAACCGTTTTATTCGGCAAAAGGACCAGGTGACCTTGCAAATGACCGACGAGAAAAATCAAAAGTTGGAAATCATTGCGCAGAAGGTTCTCGTGGCCACGGGACGCGCGCCCAATCTGGAAGGGCTGGATTTGCCTAAGGCGGGAATCGAAAGAACGCCAAAGGGAATCAAGGTCAATGATTTTTTGCAGACCTCCAATCCCGGGATTTTTGTCTGCGGGGATCTGGCGAGCCCTTATCAATTTAGTCATGTGGCCGCCTATCAGGGAAGCATTTGTTTACGCAACGCCCTCTTCAAGAGGATCGCCTGGCAGAAGGTGGATTATACGAATATCGCCTGGGCTACGTTCACCAGCCCGGAATTAGCTCATCTAGGGCAGACCGAAATGCAAGTCCAAAAGGAACATCGTCGATATCAAGTTTATAAAACCGAGTATGCCAGTTCGGATCGGGCTCTGACCGACGGGGTCAAAGATGGTTTGATTAAGATTCTGACCGACAAACGGGGATTGCTTTTGGGTGTTCACATTGTTGGCGAAGATGCGGGAGAAATTATCCATGGATTTGTCATCGCGAAGTCACAGCGGATTGTGTTGTCCCGATTGGCCTCGACCATGTTCATTTATCCCACATTATCGGAACTCGTCAAGAAGACAGCCGGCCAGTCATTAAAGGAAATGGCGAATCGAGGGTTGGTCAAATTTCTTCTCAAAAGCCTTAAAGGTATTTAAGCCCCGATGAAAAAAATTTTTAAAAATCCTTGGATCCGTTTAGGCATCATCGTTGGTTTGATGGGAGCCGCGATCATTTCTTTGCAATTGGCCAAGATCGATTACTCCGGGATCACCGTCGAGCGTTTCAAGGACAAGCTCGTTTCCTTCGGGGTTTGGGGCGGAGTCATTTACATTGTTTTTTACATCTTGCACCCGTTGGTTTTATTTCCCGCGTCGGTCCTCTCGGCATCCGCCGGGGCAATCTGGGGAATTCATGGGCTCATCTATTTGCTCGTCGGAGCCAATTTATCAGCAAACCTGGAATTTTTGATCGCGCGTTATTTTGCCCGGGACGCGGTCAAACGCCTGCTTCAAGGAAAACTGAGCGGTTTCGAAGCGGCCCTGAAAAGCCAAGGATTTTTTACCGTTCTCTTGATTCGGCTGGTCCCAAATTTGCCCTACGATATTCAAAATCTGGGTTTGGGTATTACTTCGGTTCGTTATCGGGATTTTTTCTGGGCGACCTTGATCGGGATCATCCCCGGATCTTTTGCCCTCGTCTATTTTGGCTCCTCTTTGATCAGCGTCTTGATTGATCCCCGGTATATCGGAAAAATTATTTTGGCCCTCATCATTTTGGGTGGCCTTTATGGCTTGCAAAGGTATGTCAACCAAAGGCGGTTGGCCAAGTCGCCGGTGGGGAAGCAAAAATGAAACTGGGATCGACCCTCATGATCAGCATTATCATTCCCATTTGGAATGAAGAATCGGTGTTAATCAAGAACGAGGATTATTTTCTTCGTTTGGCCCGGGTGGCCGAACTCATCTTTGTCGACGGAGGAAGCCAGGATCGTTCGAGAGAATTGGCTGGTCGCTATGGACGGGTGGTGCAAAGTCCTAAAGGACGCTCGGTGCAAATGAATGCCGGTGCACGGCTGGCTTCTCATGAGATTTTATTTTTTTTACACGCCGATTGCCGGATTGATCCGCAGGATTTGCCAAAGGTGGCGGAGGCGATCAGCAAGGGGATATTAGCCGGATGTTTTATTCAAAGGATTGACCATCCGGATTTTATTTTTCGTTGGATTGCCTGGACTGGAAATTGGCGGGCCCGCTGGTTAAAAATTTTTTATGGGGACCAAGGACTTTTTGTACGCAGGGATAAATTTTGGGAGGCCGGAGGGTATCTTCCGGTGACGTTGGGAGAAGATGTTCTTTTAAGCAAAAAATTACGCGCCATGGGTTTGACCAGACCAATCCCTTGCCGCATTGATTGTTCTGCCCGCCGGTGGCTGCAAAATGGAATCATCCGTACCTTCCTTCTCAATCTGCGGATCACGTGGTTTTTGCTTAAAGGAAATGATCCGCAACCTTTGGCGTCTTTTTACGCCGATATCCGCTAACTGCAAATCCGCGGGGGCAGCCGCCCTTGCTTTGACGCAGGCGGCTGCCCCGGCAAAATTTTTATTCACCATTACTGCAGCAACGAATCGCGGCGAATCTGATCTAAGCGAATATTGTATTCGTCTTGGGTGATTTTTCCGGCATCCAAGTCCTCTTTAATCCGTTTTTTTTCATTGCTTAAATGCAATTCATATCCTCCGCCGGCGCCAAGAATACCGGCCCCGGTCCCCGCCCAAAATTTGCCGCTACATTCCACCAGAGTAACGAAAAAAAGTACCAGACTAAACCAAACGAGAGATTTTTTCATGAGGGCTCCTCTGTTAAAGTCGGTCCCTCTCACCCCCGGGGTGAGAGGGGTCATCTTACCGCGCCCGGCTATCGCCGGTAACGGCGGGCCGGGGAAGACCGCCGAAGTATCAATCCTTTCGTTGTCAAACCTGGTGGAGTTTAAGCGACTCGACATTAAATAAAAATTTTTCGAAAGTTAGAAGATCTTTACGAAAAATTAAAACCGCTTGTCAACGCCCAAAGTCCCTTCAAGAAGCCGCCCAAGACCAACGCGCCGGTGACCTGGGTCAAACCCCAGATTGTGTGCGAAGTGAAGTTTCAGGAATGGACCACCAACGGTCATATGCGCATCCCCATCTTTTTGGGATTAAGAGAAGATAAAAAACCCGAAGACGTTAAGCTCGAGCGGCCCGAACCTGTTGAGGAGATTCTCGAAGGGAAACAACAAAAATCGCGTCAATCCAAAAAAGAAAAAACTGAATCAAACAAAAAGTTAAAAAAGCCCCCCATGCAGAAAGAAGCGGCCTCTTCGTCGGAATCAGATCGCGCCGTCTCTACCAAGGCGCACCTCACTAATCTGGACAAGGTTTATTGGCCGGAGGAAGGTTATACCAAAGGCGATATGATCCGTTATTATCAGGACATTGCGGATTTTATTTTACCTTATCTCAAGGACCGACCACAATCCTTGCATCGGCATCCGCAAGGCATCACCGAAGAGAGTTTCTTTCAGAAAGATGTTCAGCAGCCTTTGCCGCCCTGGATCAAAACGGTCAAAATCAAATCCGAATCCAAAGGAGAGATCAATTATCTCGTTTGCCAGGATAAAGATGATCTGGCTTATATCAACAATTTGGGTTGTATTGAAATCAATCCCTGGAACTCCCGAGTGAAAAAAGAAGATTATCCGGACTATTTGGTCCTCGATCTGGATCCCGTCGATGTTTCCTTCCCAAAAGTTATCGAAGTGGCCTTGGCCGGCCGGAAGGTCGTCGAAAAACTTGACATGGAAGGATGGTGCAAGACCTCCGGCGGAAGAGGTCTTCACATTTATATTCCTTTAGGCGCCAAATATCATTTTGACCAGGTGAAAGATTTTTCCAAACTCGTTTGTCTTGCCATTCAAAAACAGGTTCCAGGATTGACCAGCCTTGAGCGCAGTCCAGACAAACGGCAAAAATTGGTTTACTTAGATTACTTGCAGAATAAACTCGGGGCCACGATGGCCTTGGTCTACAGTTTGCGTCCTAAACCGAAAGCACCGGTTTCGATGCCTCTCGAGTGGAAAGAAGTCAATCGCCGGCTGGATCCCTTGCAATTTAATTTGGGGAGCGCGCCCGAGCGTCTGCAAAAAAAAGGCGATCTCTGGAAAAAAGTGCTTGGGTCGGGGATAGATATGAAAAAAAGTTTAAAGCTTTTGGAAAGATACTATACCTAACGCGATGTGCGAGTATTTTTTAAAAGACAGATTTAACGCGGATAATGGCAGATTGCACGCGGATGGTCGCGGATTCAATCAGCGAAAATCTGCGTTAAATAAAAAACCCGCACACAGCGTTATACCGAGGAGGTCCTCATGACCAAAATTCAGGATTATGCGATCATTGGAAATTGCCGTAGCGCCGCTCTTGTGTCCAAAGAAGGTTCCATGGACTGGCTTTGCTGGCCGCGTTTTGACAGCGACCCGGTTTTTTCTGCCTTGCTCGATGAGACTCGCGGCCGTTGGTCGATCCGACCGATGGAATCTTTTGAATCCTCCCGGCGATATGTTGGTCAAACCAACACGCTTGAGACAACCTTCGATTCCGATTGCGGTACCGTCATCCTGACGGATCTGATGCCCGTAGCCTCTGAAGGGGAGAAGCGCTCCCGACTTTTTGCCGATCACGAAGTCCTTCGCAAAATCGAATGTATCCGAGGGGAAATGGATTTGGAATTGTTCTTTATGCCCGGTTCATTCCGCAAAAGGCCCAAGCTCCGTTTTAAAAGCAAGGGTTTGGGAATCCGGGCCAGTCACAGTCAGGGGATTTTGATTCTGCGAGGCAGCACCGATTTGCCCGTGGAAGAACATTTTGTCCGAACGAGAATAACGATACGCCGCGGCGAAATTTTTTACTTTTCGCTGATTTACAGTGAGGATGCCCCAGCGGTCCTCTCGCCGATCAATGGATTTTGTGAAGAAAACATCCAGGTCGCGAATCGGTGGTGGGAAGATTTTGCCCAGCGTATTTCCTTCGAAGGTCTTTATAAAGATATGGTCATCCGCAGTGCGCTGGTTTTAAAACTCATGAGCTTTTCGCCATCCGGGGCGATTGTGGCCTCGGTGACCACCTCTCTGCCGGAAAAGCTTGGCGGGGATTTGAATTGGGATTATCGTTATTGTTGGTTGCGCGATGCCTCTTTAACGACTCATGCGCTCGTGAATCTCAAAATGCACGATGAGGCCAAGGCTTTTGTGAATTGGCTTTTGCATACCACTCACCTGACGTTACCCAAATTGAATGTTCTTTATGATGTCTATGGCCGTAAACCGCAAAGGGAAAAAGAAATCCCTGAGTTGAAAGGTTTCGCGCAATCTTCTCCCGTGCGCTTTGGCAATCTGGCCGTCGAGCAACAACAATTGGATATTTATGGCGAAGTCATCCATGGCGCTGCGGTTGTTTTGAAAAATGAATCGTCGCTGGACCAGGAGACGCAAAAAATGCTTAAGGGCTTAGGCCACTATATCTGTCGGCATTGGACCGACGATGATTCTGGGATGTGGGAAGTGCGGGGTCGCAAAGAGCATCACACGCATTCGTTATTGTTATGCTGGGCGGGACTCAAAGGACTTTTGGATCTGCATCGCTGGGGGTTAGTGGAGAAATTAAATCTCGAGGAGGTCGCCGATGTACAAAATCGAATCGCCAACGCCATTGAACAGTTAGCGTGGAATGAAGCATGTCAGAGTTATATTTCGACCTTGCGCGGTCAGGATATTGACGCAAACCTTTTGCTCTTGCCGTGGTATGGATTTGTGCCTTTTGATTCTCCCAAAATGCGTTTGACCTACGAGCGGATCCGTCAAGAGTTAAGTTGTGCTGAGTTATTGTATCGCAATCGCGAGCTCAAGGAAGGGGCGTTTCTTTTGTGCAGTCTGTGGGCGGTCGAATATCTCGCCCGCGGCGGCGGCACCCCAGCGGAGGCAAGGCACATGTTCGAAGATGTTCTTTCTTATAGCAATGATCTAGGACTTTTCAGTGAGGAGGTGGATCCTTCGACGGGGGATCTTTTAGGAAATTTTCCTTTGACCTTCACGCATATGGGGATTGTCAATGCTGCTTTGGCGATTCATGAAAGAGAAGAGCAGGATTATTTCGTTCAAACCATGTTTTCGAGGATGCACTCATGAACTGGGCCGGTTGGTTCATCTGGGGTTTCGCCGCGACCGTGGTTTTAACGACACTTCTTTCTGCAAGCCACGGATTTAAACTCACCCGGGTCAACATCCCTTTTCTGTTGGGAACAATGGTAACGCCAGATCGGGATCGGGCGAAGTGGGTGGGGATGTTCATCCATTTGTTGAACGGTTGGATCTTTTCACTGATTTATATTTTGGCTTTTCAGGTCTGGGGCGAGGCAACCCCGATGCGAGGGGCCTTGATTGGATTGGTCCATGGCAGTTTCGTTCTGGTGGTGGCCATGCCCTTTTTACTGGCGGTCCATCCCCGGATGGCCAGTGAATCCTTTGGACCGACGGTGGTTAAACTCCTCGAGCCGCCCGGTTTTTTGTGTTTGAATTATGGGATGCAGACGCCGATTTCTGTGATTGTGGCGCATGTGATTTATGGGATGATCCTGGGAACGTTTTATAAAATTTAATGACAGTATGTCAAGAAATTGAATCTTTAGGAAGGCGAGCTCTGGTTGTCCCGAAGGACAACTCCCCCACTTACGAAGTGCCCACTTCGTAAGTGGGGTGGAGTATTGAAAAGTTTTGAAAGCGCTCCCTTGCCTAATGGACGTGCATATGTTATCTTTTCGCTTGGTTGTTTCGTTCATTTTCAGTTTTGATGAAAAGGTAAACTACTTGAAAGAGTAGGGCCCCTGCTTCGCCAAATGCTGATTGCGTTTGGCTACGCCGGGCCCGACGAAGCTCGAATCAATGTTCGATCGGCGTTGGGACAAAGCCGTGAGCCTTCCTTCCCATGTTGGAAAAGGCTGTCTGGCTGCCGCGATTTCCTTTCATAGAGGAAGTTGCGTTAAGAATAGCCCCGAGGATCTTTCGCGGGGCTTTTTATTTTTTTCGCTTTGGGACGATGGCGAAGAAAATATTTCTGTGTGCCCTCTCTGGTTAAAGAAGAGGAAGCATGCAGAAGAAGTTGACCGTCGGAATTTTCGTTTTGCTGGGCATCGTGCTTTTGGCCAAGGGAGAGGCGTACACTCCGCAAAGAATTTCTGTGCCCCTGGATGAATCGCTCATTGCCTGGATCAAATTTAATCTTAGCCCTGCCACGAGCCTTCCGCTCAGCTTCTATATTGATCCCGAAAAAAAATCGGATGTCTATGCCCGCATGGGAAAAGCGGATTCGGTTGGAGATGCGATCGAGCGAATGATTGTCGAAGAAGGGATCGTCATTTACGACGCGGCGGTTGCTCAAATCGCCTTGGCGCAGACCGGAAGATTTGAGGAAATGTATTTTGCCCAACGACCGATGGAATTTTATTGGAAGGACAGTTTGGGGGAAATGGATCATATCCGCGCCGGCTTTCCGCTTCATTCGTTCATTTATGACCCTGCTCATCCTGAGGCGGTATCTTCTGATCCGAGTGCTTATGGCCGTCGGGGTTTCATCTTTCGCATTCTCAATGCCCATGGACGTTATTTGAGTCAGGACCCTTTGGACGGCAAAACGTCTATGGAGGATTTTCCAAATTGGCCATCCTTGCATTGGGAAGATTGGAAACCGATTGCCGGAGAAAACGCCTGGGTCGCCTTGGCGGCTCTTCACCTTTACCATCAAAAATATTTTAATCCGCAGACGCAAAGCTATGATCATCATCCTAACGCCGTGGAATTGCAGCTCGCCGAAGAATTGGCGCGCGCAGCGATGCTTTTGCAGGCCCATAATGGGGGAATCCGGATGGCGCCTTTGGGGACTTATCATGAGAAGGCACAAGCCCAAGAGGCTGGCCAGAGCGATTGGTGGTATACCCAAATCTCGACGGAGAATAACCTTTCGTGGTATGCGGCGTTCCGGATGCTATTCGAATTGACAGGAAACGAACAATATCATCGGGTTCTTTTGGGTCAAGAACATTTCTTTAAAGCAGTATTCAATTGGGAGGAAGGATTTTTTTTCAGGGGATGACGTTCCTTCAAGGGCACTGGCAAAACAATGTTTCCGCGTTCGCCTTGGACGTGCAGACGTGGGCCATTGACGCACTGGGACCGCAAAAGCTCGACAGTTGGTTTGGGACAGGGGCGGCGTATGCTTTATGGCAGAAGACCAAGGCCTTTTCGGCGTGTTACGATGCTCATGGCCAATTGGCAGGCGTGGGGTTCACCAACGAACACGATCGTATTTCCGTCGAATGGACCGCCGGCGCGATTTTAGCGACGCGTCTTTTGGCCCGTTACTATCATTCTGACAATCTCGCTTGGGCTGACGGTGCACAAAGGGATTCACGAAGTATGCGCAAGGGAATCGAATCCTTGCGTCATCGGATCCAAAAAGGAATTGAAGCCTATTCCTATTCTTCTCGACGGGATTGGATTCCTTTCGGCTGGAATTCTCACGATGCACAGGTTCTCAGCCTCGCGGCGACCGGCTGGGTCATCCTGATTGACCGCGATTTAAATCCATTCTATTTCTTTTCTCCGGGTGTCTAAAATTCCTCAAATTGCCAAAATAAGAAGCCTGTGATACATTCACAGTATGAGGAAAGTGATTTTTACCCCGCCAGAGGCTAATCGACGACTTCCTTTAGTGAGGAAAATCGTTGTGGAAATCTTGGAAAAGGGACAGTCGCTGCGTTCAAATTTAGAAAAATCGCCGGGACAAACGGATGCTCAAACCCTCCTGTTGCAAGAGGAGATCGAAGCGCTTATGGAAGAACTCCAGGAACTGGGCTGCTTTTATAAAGATTGGGATTTCTCCATGGGGTTGGTCGATTTTCCCGCGTTCATCGAGGGCGAGGCCGTGTTCCTCTGCTGGCGCAGCGATGAGCCATCGGTGCAATGGTACCACTCGATGGAAGGCGGATATCTCGCTCGCAAACCAATCCCCGAACATCTTCTGACAGAGGCCGGATAATTTAAAACTTTCACGACGGGCGCTTCCGGCTGGCCTGCATTTCCCGCGCGGGCCAGCCGGAAGCGCCCCGCCGTTCTCGCCGATCAATTCCATCTTGTTCCAGTGGACTTATTCCCTCCTTATTTTCTTGTCCATCGAGCTTTTCCAAAGAAGAGGATGTGTGTATAATATCCGCATGGTCGATCGTGAAGATAATCCCATCTATCCCCTTCCCGGTCAACATGGCCGCGGCGCTGGTTTCAATCCCCCCAACCGCTTTGAGTCGCTTTACTATGAACCTGACCCCGACGACGAAGAGCCTCCCAATCCAACCTTAAAAACCCAATATTTCAGAGACACAACGCAATCCTTCATCACTTACAATGACAGTCCAGATGTTGGCTTCAAGGCCGGTATCAATCCTTATCGGGGTTGTGAGCATGGATGTATTTACTGCTTTGCCCGCCCATTCCATGAATATCTGGGCCTTTCCGCGGGTTTGGATTTCGAATCAAAAATTTTTGTCAAAACCGATGGGCCACAAATCTTACGCCGCGAGCTTTCGGCCAAAAAATGGCAGCCCCAAACGATTGCTTTAAGCGGAGTGACTGACCCCTATCAACCGATCGAGAAGCGTCTGGGACTTACCCGTCGTTGCCTAGAGGTCCTCTTGGAATTCCGGAATCCCGTCGGAATTATTACAAAAAATTTCTTAATCGCCCGAGACATCGACATTCTTTCTCAAATGAAGGATTACTATGGGTGTCATGTATGTGTTTCGGTGACGACCCTGCAGGGAGACCTCGCCCGCATCATGGAACCGCGGGCCTCACAGCCTGCCGATCGGCTGGCGGCCATCGAAAAATTATCGCGCGCTGGTGTCAGCGTCCAAGTTTTGGTGGCGCCGGTCATCCCCGGTCTCACGGATCAGGAGATGCCCATGATTTTACGCCGGGCTGCGGAGGCGGGAGCGGCACAAGCCGGTTATGTTTTGTTGCGGTTGCCGCACGCCGTTAGCCCCTTGTTCCAGGAATGGCTCTCTCGGCATTTTCCGGATCGAAAAGAAAAAATCCTTCATCGACTTCGGGAAATGCGCAATGGAAAATTATACGATTCAGCTTGGGGGACTCGCATGCGGGGGCAAGGAACCTGGGCGAAGGAAATCGAAGATTGTTTTGAGCTCTATTGTCGTAAATTCGGATTCGGATTGAATCAACGGGAAGTTGCGCTTTCGGCGGAACATTTCCGTAATCCCGCAGAAGAAAAACAATACCATCTTTTTTAGGAGGCATAAGGAAAATTTTTCGAGTCCTGAAATTTTTAAAAGACTTGGATAGGACTCTTTCCTGCGACTTGAGAACTCCCAAGGCCTCACGATTAGAAATATTGACAAAATTTTTTTCCTATATTACCATGTTTTCAGTTTCCACTTTCACTCGTTATTCCGATTATGAAAATCCTTATAGTGGATGATGACCAAGAGTACATTCGCCTCTATAAAGAGATTTTGAGTGATCGAGGTCTTGAACTCTTAGGGGCCCAAGATCCCGATGAAGCCTTGACCGCGCTCAAGGAAAATAAAGGGATCGGAATGGTGTTATTGGATTACAACATGCCCGGTGTTGATAACAAAGATTTGGTCCACTCCATGCGGAATATCAGTTCCGATGTCAAAATCCTCATTAATAGCAACTATCCGATCGACTATCAAATGAAGACGCTCTCCGGCGTCGACGGATACAATGACAAATTCTGCAGCACCGATGATTTGCTAACCAGCATCAAAAAAATCCTCAACGGTTCAACCACCCCTTCCCTTTAACCTTTCTTTTTAGTGTTCCATGAAAATTAACTTTTGTTTTTAAAAACCTCCCGATGAATTGATGTTAGGATTGGAACGTGAACAAACCTCGATTCTCCCGCAAAGATTTTTCTTCCATTGATCTGTATGAGGTTGCCCGCCGGGTTTTACTGCGATATGGTTTCCTACCAAAATTTCCTTCGCGCCTGCGGCGTCAAGTTCAACAATTGAAGAACCGTTCGGAAGAAGGGGGCAGGATCGATCCCTCGTTGCGCGATTTGAGAGAGTTATTATGGTCATCCATCGATAATCTGGAATCCTTGGATCTCGATCAATTGGAATATTGCGAACAGGCTCCTGGACGGGAGATTCGGGCCCTGGTCGCCATCGCCGATGTGGACCTGTATGTGGACCAAGGTTCTGGGCTCGATCGCCATGCGGCGCATAATGGTTCTTCCCTTTATCTGGGAATCAAGGTTTTTTCGATGCTGCCCGATGAACTTTCTACCAATCTTTCGTCTCTGAACGAAGGCGAGGATCGCCTTGCCATCGTGATTGAGTTTTTTGTCCGACGAGATGGGAGCGTAAGGGCAGGGGAAGTCTTTCGGGCGTTGGTTCATAATAAGGCCAAACTTGTTTATGAATCCGTCGGTGATTGGCTGGAGGGCAAAGCCCCTATTCCAGAAAAAGTCCATCAAACCCATGGCTTGGAAAATCAATTGCGTTTGCAAGATGAAGCCGCCTCGCGTTTACGTCAATATCGTCTCGAAAAAGGTGCGGTTGAGCTTGAAACGATAGAACCGGTTCCGATTATCAAAAACGGCAAGGTCGTTGATCTGGTTGTGCGGCATAAAAATCGCGCCCGCTTTTTGATCGAGAATTTTATGATTGCCGCCAATGGGGCGATGGTTGGATTTTTGGAAAAGAAAGGGTCGCCGATGATCCATCGGGTTGTGCGCACGCCGGAACGATGGTCCAGGATCGTCGATGTGGCGGCAGAATATGGGGAAAAATTGCCCGAAAGCCCGGATCCTTTCGCCTTATCTGAGTTCATGATCAAAATGGAAGAGCGGGATTCAGCGCATTTTCCGGATTTGTCTTTATCCATTGTCAAACTTTTAGGTTCCGGAGAATATGTTTTGGCCGAACCGGGCAAACCCCGGCTGGGGCATTTTGGTCTTTCGGTCCATGATTATACCCATTCAACCGCCCCGAACCGACGTTATGTCGATTTGATCATCCAGCGTCTATTAAAAGCGGTTTTGGTAAAACGTCCTACTCCGTACACCAAAAGAGAACTCATGGATTATGCCTCCTGGTGCACCGAACGGGACCAGTCATCAAAAAAAGTCGAACGCTTTATGCGAAAGGTCCTCGCGGCTATGCTTTTGAGTGAGCGGCTGGGAGAAGTTTTTGATGCGATCGTGACCGGTGTTTCTGACAAAGGCACCTTTGCCCGATTGATGTCCCCGCCAGCGGAAGGACGCATCATGGAAAAAGAGCAGGGGCTTGATGTCGGCCAAAAAATTCGAGCTCGGCTTATCTCCTTGGATCCGGAGAATGGGTTCATTGATTTTGAGCGAGTTGGCTAGGGTCCCTTCCAAACAAACCATCCGTTCCTCTCTGATTTAAAAACTTTAATTTTACCTTAATCTTCCTTTAATTTTGTGTCTGCTAAATTCACGCTAGAATTTAATTGTGATGTCATGCCTGCTGCAAAGGAAGCAAAGAAAATAAAAAAGGAGGCGTTATGCGTGTCTCGAATCGGCTGTGCCTCATTTTTATGGGATTTTGGATGATCGGGGTTTTTGTCCTTTCCTCGAGCCGAGCGGACGACCTCGTAGGATGCAAAAGCGTCAAAGGTGTGGTCAAACAGATTCACGGTAATGAAATTATTCTGGTGAACAGCGACGCCACTTATCCGCAGATCAGCGGCTATGAATTGGAAAGAGATGAAACCCGTTTTAAGATCACTGAACAAACCCAGTTTGAGAATGCAAAATCATTAACCGACTTTAACCCCGGCGATAAAGGCAGGATCCAGTTTACCGAAAAAGGCGGGGACAATCTCATTGCCTCGGTCAATCGAATCGAACCTTTCGAATCAATGAATATAAGTCCATCACAAAAATATCAAAAACCCAGCGACACGACTCGTTATTCATATTGATGAGCCTCTAAGTCAGGGAAAAGCAATGACAATGCAAGGAGCCACTCAATCCGGAGGACGAAATCATGAAAAGAAACCAGAGAAGACAGTCGACCAGAAAGACCGGCTCTTTTCAAAGGAGCCAGAGCCGCAGCAAAGAAATGAACTCTTTGGAGAAGCTGCTTGTGCATGAATTAAAAGATCTTTATCACGCCGAGAAACAATTGGTCAAGGCCTTGGGGAAACTGGCCAAGGCAGCCACCCATGAAGAACTCAAATCCGCTTTTGAGCAGCATTTGGAGCAAACGAAGAATCAAGTGAACCGGCTCGAACAGGCGTTTGAAATCATGGGACAAAAAGCTTCTTCCATCGAATGCAAAGGGATTAAAGGGATCGTGGAGGAGGGTGAAGAAATCCTCAAAGAAAAAGCCGATCCGCAGGTCCTCGATGCAGCTCTCATCGGAGCAGCCCAAAAGGCCGAACACTATGAGATTGCAGCTTATGGGACAGCCTGTACGTTCGCGGAAACCCTCGGCCAGTCGCAGGTGAAAGACCTTCTTGGCCAAACGCTTTCCGAGGAAAAAGAAACCGATGAACGCTTGACTGAAATCGCCGAAAGTTTTGTCAATGCCGAATCAGTGAAAGGCGAAAAAGTGGCCAAAGGCGAACCGATGGGCGCAGAGGAAACCGAAGGTTCAAAGGCCGAAGAAAGTGCAGCCCTTTAGGAACCAAACCAAATTCCGAGGAGGATTTATGAATACCGATATCATTCAAGGAAAGTGGAAACAAATCAAAGGCGAGGTCAGACAAAAGTTGGGTAAGTTAACCGACAGCGAGCTGACCGAAATTGAAGGCAACGCTGAGAAGCTGATCGGCAAACTGCAGGAACATTATGGTTGGACACGCCAAAAAGCTCAGGAAGAAGTGGATCGTTACCTGGCGCGGTATGAATAAACTGTGTTGGTTTTAGCCGAAGGGATCATTTGACTATTCTCTGGTGACTAAAGGACACAGGCCGGAAATCTTGAATGATTATTCAAGATTTCCCATTCAAGGAAAATGAAAAACAACCTTGAACGAAATGGTCTGTGTCCTTCTCTCTATTAAGGTATAATGATGACCGCGCGCGGATGAACCCGCCACACAGATATGATTTTGGGGAATGAACGATGAAAGTCTCGGATTTAATTGTCCGTTGTCTGGAAAAGGAAGGCGTCAAATACATTTTCGGCGTTCCCGGCGAGGAAACCGAGGACTTGCTTTTTTCTTTAGAAGGTTCGCGGATTCAATTTGTAGCCACCCGTCATGAACAGGGCGCGGCGTTTATGGCGGATGTCTGGGGGAGGGTTAGCGGCAAGGCTGGGGTTTGTCTTTCTACCCTTGGGCCGGGCGCTACGAATCTGGTGACGGGAGTTGCCGACGCCAATCTGGACAAAAGTCCGGTCGTGGCCATCTCGGCTCAGGCCGGACTCGAACGAATCCATAAAGAAAGCCACCAATATCTCGATATCGAAGGACTTTTTAAGCCCATCACCAAATGGAATACCACGATTTCGGATCCGGACATTACCGCCGAGGTCATCCGCAAGGCGTTTAAAGTCGCGGAAAGCGAAAAACCCGGGGCCGTGCACATCACTCTTCCCGAAGATATCGCCGGGATGGAAACCAATGCAGAACCCTTACCGCCGGTTTATGTGCGTCGTCCTGATCCAGATCATCAGGCCTTACGCGAAGCCGCCAAAATTTTGTGGGCTTCCAAACATCCCATCATCATCGCCGGCAATGGGGCGGTGCGCAAAATTGCGTCGGAACAATTGAATCTTTTGGTCAAGCGCCATAATATTCCCGTCGTGCATACCTTTATGGGACAGGGCGCGGTTTCGGATGCGCTGCCGCAGTCGCTTTTTACGATTGGGCTGGGTTTTCGCGATTACATCATGGAGGCGATCGAACAAGCGGATGTGGTCGTTGCCGTTGGCTATGACATCGCCGAATACGGCCCGGAGGCCTGGAATCCCAAAAAAGATAAGAAGATCATTCACATTGATTTTACTCCGGCGGAGGTCTACACCCATTATGTGCCGGATGTGGAAATCGTCGCCGATGTCGCGGCCAGTCTGCGCGACCTAAATCATTTCATGGAAAAAGACGGATGCCTTTTTGATGGCACTTGGTATCGGCCGGTTCGGGAAAAAATCGCCAGAGACATTGCCAGTTATGAATTCAAAGAAGGCGACCCCTTCACCGTTCCCGGGGTCTTAAATATCCTGCAAGGAATCATGAAAGGCAGCGACCTTTTGATTAGCGACGTGGGGAGCCATAAAATGTGGATCGCCAGAAATTTTTCCGCGACGTGTCCGAATGGCGTCATTATTTCTAATGGATTAGCCAGCATGGGCATCGCCGTCCCCGGCGCGCTCGCCGCGAGTCTGCAGGAGCCCGGACGCAGAGTGGTTGCCGCGACGGGTGATGGCGGGTTTTTGATGAATTCCCAGGAACTGGAAACCGCTCGACGGATGAAGGCCGTCTTTACCACCATCATTTTTAACGACAATGATTATGGTTTGATCAGCTGGAAGCAACAAATGCATCGGGGCCATACGATCGGCACGCGGCTATCCAATCCGGATTTTAAGGCCTACGCGGAAAGTTTTGGGATTCGCGGTTACCGTCCGAATAATCTGTCTGAGTTGCGTCAGCAGCTTAACGAGGCGTTCAATGCCAAAGAATTATGTGTTATGGAAATCCCGGTCTCCACGCACGTCAATCTGGAATTACTGGCCAAACTAAAGAAAATGACTTGAAGGAAAAGGAAACATATGACCATCCAATCCATCAATCCCGCCAATGGGACTTTGATACGATCTTATTCCGTCATGACCTGGGAAGAAACGCTCCAGATTTTGGAAGAGGTGCAGAAAGCCTTTTTATCGTGGCGTCCGACGAGTTTTTCCGACCGTTCCGATAAAATGAATGAAGTCGCTAACGTTTTGTTAAGCCGCAAAGAGGAGTTTGCTCGTCTCATCGCCCAGGAAATGGGAAAGCCCGTCGGACAAGGACGCTCCGAAATCGAAAAGTGCGCCTCGGGCTGTGAGTTCTATGCGCATAATGCACAAAAGTTTTTGCAGCCCGAATCGATTCCCACCGAAGCGGCCAAGAGTTATGTGAGCTTTCCGCCATTGGGAATTATTTTAGCCATCATGCCGTGGAATTTTCCGTTCTGGCAGGTCTTTCGGTTTGCTGCACCCGCGCTGATGGCTGGAAATGCGGCCGTCTTGAAACATGCCTCCAATGTCCCGGGATGTGCGCTGGCCATTGAAGAAGTTTTTCGGGAAGCAAAAATACCGGAGCATTTATTTCGCACTCTTTTCATCAATTTGCCCGACGTGGATAAGCTCATTGCCCACCCTCTCATTAAGGCGGTGACCCTCACCGGCAGCACCCCGGCGGGAAAGGCCGTCGCGCGCAAGGCCGGAGAGTGTCTTAAAAAAACGGTTTTGGAATTGGGCGGCAGTGATCCTTATGTCATTTTTTCCGACGCCGATTTGGATCTGGCCGCTTCGGTCTGCGCGAGCTCGCGCATGGTCAACGGCGGTCAAAGCTGTATCGCGGCCAAGCGTTTTATTGTGCCGCGTTCCATTCAAAAGGAATTTGAAAATAAGTTTGTGACGAAAATGAAAATCTGGATTGGCGGCGATCCACTGGATGACAAAACCAATCTGGGTCCGCTCGCGCGCGCCGATTTGCGCGATGGACTGCACAAGCAAGTTCAAGAAAGCCTTAAGAAGGGAGCCAAATTACTTTTGGGCGGCACCATGGACCCGGGACCCGGCGCTTATTATCAGCCCACGGTTCTGACGAATGTGAAAAAGGGAATGCCGGCCTATGACGAGGAATTGTTTGGACCCGTAGCCTCCATTATCCCCGTCGAGGATGAACCAGAAGCCATTCGAGTCGCCAACGACACGCCATTCGGATTAGGAGCCGCAGTTTTTACGCGGGATCCAAAGCGCGGTGAAGAAACCGCGCAAAAAGAATTGGAGGCGGGAAGCTGTTTCGTCAATGACTTCGTTCGTTCTGATCCGCGTCTGCCTTTTGGTGGGATCAAAGAGTCCGGTTATGGGCGGGAACTGGGTATCTTTGGCATCCGGGAATTCGTTAATATCAAGACGGTGTATGTGGCTAAGGAAACCAAACTCGAGAACAAAGCGTCTGTGAGTGAATAAAATAGAAATGAGATACGCTTCACGAGATACGAGGTGCTAAGACGTGAAGCGTCCTTCGTGAAGCGTGAATCGTCGCGGTAATTTATACGCTTTCGCACCTGCCGGTAGGCAGGGAAGACCACGGGCTTGCCGCGGGGCTCCATTTTACTCAATGAAACCAATCCGACGAACGAAATTCCTTTCGGGAAAATTTTTTGCCAGCCTCCGGCGATGGAGGCATTTTTATTTCGGGGGAATGATTTTTTTATTCATATTTCAATGGAGCGAATCGCTTCCAGCCAAAGAGCCCGCAGAACCAGCCTCCCTGCAACTGCTGCGCCAATTCATGCACGGGAAACCGCTGCCTTCTCCTTCATTTCCCTTAAAAGATCCCGGACTCGATGCGCCCGTCGATTATTCGGTCTTCGGTGAATTCAAGGATGCGGGGAGCGCGCATTATCAATTTGTGATCAAAAATTTAGAAGGACTGAAAAAGGCGGTCGGCGCCGGAATCTATCCCAATCAATCGGCGCTAAAATATGATCCGGGCTTTGCGCATTTGCAGCCAGCATTGGGTAACGGTGATGATTGTGCGGGGCGCGGGGAAAATTACCAGTGATTTCGGTTTAAAATTACCAGGAGATTCGCTCAGCCTTTACCACTCAGATCGCTCAAGATTTACCACCCCGGAGCGAAGCGACGATTTTCAAT
>JAHFFW010000010.1 GCA_023247725.1 Candidatus Omnitrophota bacterium
TGGCAGCAATGCTTTGATTACAGTCCACTGCTCATCGGTTAGGTCCATGGTTTGCCCTCCTGAAGACCATTTTGAGGCCTCCAGAAGGAAGTTCAACCATTTATGAGATAACTTCTAGTAATATGTCCCCGTAGCTCAGATGGATAGAGCATTTGCCTTCTAAGCAAAGGGTCGGCCGTTCGACTCGGCCCGGGGACGTTAAGTTTAGAGTTAGGAGAGTTAAGGAGTTAGAGAGTGAGGGAGCTATGCATTGTAACTCCTTAACTCTTTAACTCCTGTTCAATCTTAATATCTATCTCAAAAAAAACCTCCATGCCCGTCGATCCATCACTCATCCCTTACCCGGAAAAGGGTGTTCCAAAGAAAAAGAAATCGGCTCTGCCTTTGTTCATCGGCCGGTTTTTTTGGGTAGCGTTTTTGTTTTCTGTGGGTTGTGTTTTTATTTTTTATCTGTTCTTTAACAGCCTTGGCCAAGGTTTTCTCGAAAGGCAATTAACGGCCGCTTTCGGTCAACTGGTCACCTTAGAGTATTTGCGGGTGAATCCACCGTTTGGTTTGGTCTGCGACGAGGTGAAGGTGGGAAACCTCTTTCACGCCAAATCCATGCGCATCAGTTTTGGATTTCCGGATTTGTCCGGCCGCCAGCTCAATATCAATTCCGTGGACTTGGTGGAACCGGTCTTGACGCTCGTGCGAACTCAAGGATTGGAATGGAAGATGGCCGGCACTGCGGCCCAACCCAATCCCGCTTCTTCGAATCAGTTACCCAGTGAACCGAAAGAAAAAGACAAAGCCCCACGGGCCACGGGGATCTGGATTAATGAATTAAGGGCCCATCGGGGAACCGTCAACCTCATGGATGAAGGCCATGGCAACAATTTTCAGATGCAGCTGCATGACCTCGAGTTGACGTTTAAAAAATTCGCGATCCCTCTGCAACCGGTCAATTCGGAGTTTGATTTGACGGCGGCGATTCTAAAGACACCGACGCCTTTTTCCGGCAGCAAATTGCAAGCCCGAGGTTGGATCAATTATCCCGAAAAGAATATGAATGCGGACGTCAAATTGCTCGATCCCCAGGGAAAGGATAGCCTGCAGGCCACGCTCAATTCCATTCATGATGATCTGACCGTGAATGGCAAGGTCAAGATCAAGAACATCATTACCGGTTTAAAGCCAGAATCCACGAAGTCGGCGGACTCCCCGCTCAATTTTGAGGAGATGTTTTTTTCCGCTGTGCAATCTTCGGGGGTTGAAATCGAAGCCAGCTTTTATTTTCAGACGAAACTCGATCGTTTTGAAATTGGGGCCGTTTCTTTTTCCGGTAACATGGGCTATAATGTTCCCCCATCCAATGGAGCTCCGGTTGGGTCCCCAGCGCCGGAGGCGGGAACGAGCCAAAGTCCTGCATCGTCGGGCCTGCCGTTTTCGGTCCAGGGGATCAGAGAACCGATCACCAATCAAGAAGCTCAGGCGATCGAGGCCCAGAATCCGACGGCCAATGGTCCGGAAGGTTTTGTGACGGGGGAGTGATCCCGACGTTGCAGTCGGGATCATCCCGACCCGACATTTTTTAGTTCTGTAAAGTAGTCGGGACTTCATCCCTTTTTGGATCTTTTGAAAATTTAATTGACAAATGGCGAGCGTAGCTCAGCTTGGTTAGAGCACAAGATTGTGGATCTTGTGGTCGCCGGTTCAAATCCGGTCGCTCGCCCCAGTAATTTGGGCAGGCCATTGCCCGTTCGCTTACCAATGGCAGGCCAGGGTGGTCGCGGGTTCAAATCCCGTCACCCACCCCTTGCTTGTCGCCACTGCGAAACCGAGCCTGTAGAGGCCACGGTGGAGCAGTCGGCGGTCTTTAAACCCTCATTCTGACCTTCGGTCGGGGTGGGGGTTTTTCCTTTTTCGGCCAGAAAAGGCACAAACCCTTCCATTTGGATATAAACGTTCATGACGATCTTGTTGTCATGGATCACGATGTTCTGGATCATGGCTTGGAGGAGGTCTTTCTGTATCTTGGGAGGAACCTGATCGATGTGTGCCATCAGGGCCTGTATATTCCGATAGATATGTTCGCCGGAATGGGCGCTTATTTGTGCGATTTTCCGTTCTTTTTCGAGCCGTTCAGTTTCTTCCTCCAGCGACATAATTTCTTCTTCCATGGAGGCCAGTTTGTTTTTAAAGGTCGGGCCTTGGACGATATCGTTTTTCATAGCGATATTGAGGAGGTTGTCGGTTTCATGGCGCAGGGTATTGAGCCGGATCCGCTTTTCGTTTAGGGTTACGTCTATTTCTTCGCACTTGATCTGGGATTCCCGGATCGCCTCTCCGATCGCCCGGACAATAACATCTTGGTCTTTGGACGCGCGCCGGAAGTAATCAAGAATCGCCTTGTCGAAAACGGTTGCGGAGATGCGCTTGCGGGTGCATCCCAATCCTTGGCGCGACCGGCCGCATTCATAGTAATAAAACTTTTTGTCCCCTCTCCCGTTGGAGTGGACTCCCACCAGACTGCTTCCACAGTTTCCGCATTTGATGATACCGGCTAGGAGGTGTTCGTAGTCGGGTTTGGTTTTCCAGACCCTGCGTCCGGGCGTCTTGGAGCTCATGATCTTGTTTGCCTTATTCCACATTTTCTCTTCCACGAGCGGTTCATGCCGGCCGCGATGCGTCTCGCCGTTGTACTGAATGTATCCCTTATAAAACGAGTTTTTGACGATGTGCGCGATCGCCTGTTTGCGCCAGACGATTTTGTTTGCGGTGAAGATACCGCGTTTCATGAGTTCGTTGGCGATATCAGCTTGCGATCGATTGCTGGCCGCCATTTCCCAGATCACTTTGATGTGCGGGGCAGTGGTTTCATCAATAACGATCTTGGTCGGCTGTTTGCCGTTCGGGAGGGGCGGGCCGTCTTTGATGATCTTGTAGCCGATCGGAGCCTTACCGCCGGTCCGCATGCCTTGTCTTGCCCGGGCTAGGAATGAGGCCTTGACGCGTTCGCCTGTCAGTTCGCGTTCGAAGGCAGAAAGGAGGCCGAGGATTCCAATCACCACCCGGCCGATCGCGGTCGCGCTATCGAGTTTCTCACGGACCGAAATGAAGTCGATATCGTATTCCTTGAAGAGGTCGATCATCGCATAGAGGTCGCGGGGATTGCGGGTGAGTCGGTCTAGCCTGAAAAAGATAACCCCGTCAAACTCTCCGCGCTTTTGATGGATGCTGTCAAGGATCAATTTGATTCCGGGCCGGTTGAGGTCTTTGGCTGAGTAGCCGTCATCCTTGATTATGCCATCTTTCCCAAAATCCGAAAGCACATAACCGAACGCATCGAGCATGTTTTTGCAGTGATGCGCCTGGGCATCGAGCGTTGTGAAGTCGCCCATCGCCTGTTCATCAGTAGAACAGCGGGTGTAGATCACGTAGCGTTTAATTTCTTCCGTTTTCTTTTCTAGAATCATAGTTTGGTCAATCCTAAGTACCCCCAACCTATACAAAAAATATCACAAGTCAAGTATTATCAACATGTTTGACTTCTTTTCAAATCCCGCCTAATTTCAAAGTCTCCCCTTAGCTCTATACGGAACTTTTGCCGGAAGTGCCGGATCTTTTTGTCCTTTTGAAAAATTTTTCCGGCACTTTGCCAGAAACCTCCGTATAGAGCTTAAGGAGGGGCGAAAAGAATGTCCTACAGTGCTGAAGAGCTTTTCCAAAGACGGTTTAGTGGTGGAATCGAAATTGTCTATCGAGGCCAATCAAAAGATGGCGAAGAAAGACAGCTAAACCAAAAAAGACTCAGTGATGCAGTTAAGGCCGCGATGGCCGCCGTTCTCAAGCGCGACCCGACTCCGGAAGAGTTTTTGGGAATTGTTCCGATAAAGCTCAACAGAAAGAAGGGCACGGCATGAGGCGGTTTTTCATTCAGGGGCAATTCGCGTAAGGGGGCCTCTATTAACTGCAAGTATCAAAACATATTTGAAAATTGGGAAGTGCAATATGCCCGGACACTGGTCAGGTATTTTCAGAAACGGATTAACACGCTTCAGCGTGAAGGGTTTGACGATCTTTTGCAGGAATGTTTGACGCATTGGTATTTCGTTCGTAGCCGTTACGATGACGCAAAATCGGCGGCTAAAAAGACGTTCATGAGGCATGTTTTTAAAAACAAGATTCTCGATCTTCTCGAACAACGCGTGAGTGTAAAACGCAGAGCCGTTTACCAGAGCATCTCATTGGATCAGTTGGTTGATGGACTGGACGAAGATTCATACCCCGACGATCTGGTGTTTGAAGATCAGAATTTCGAAGAGGTATTAAGATCGGATGTCGGAAGAGTTCTTAAGCGAGCCATGGCAAAGCTATCCGGCCGTCAACGTGAAATGTGCCGGTTGATAAAGGTGGAAGGGCTGAACATGAAGCAGGTGAGCCAGAAGATGAATATTCCCCGAGGGACTTTATTCGAGGAGGTCTTGCGGATTAGGGCCATCTTTCGAAATGAAGGCTTAACGGACTATTTGCGATAGGAGTGCAAAGATGAAATTGCTCTATAAGTTTGATTTTAAAGACGGAGTGGATATGTCCCGGGTGGAGACGCAGTTGCTCGAATCGTTTATGACCTCCGTCGACATTTTTGGCGAACCCGAGATGAAATTAAGCGCAACGTATCTTGTCGCAGGGCGGGAGGCGGTGCTGGAGGTAGCACGCATTGCCGGACTGCATACGTTGCTGGTTTTTGTGGGCCGGTTAAGCCGGTTGATTGGTGTCGATCAGTATTCAATGAATTCCATGGAAAGGAGTGGTGTAGCGGTATGAAAAAGCCAAAGAAACCCCAAAAGAAAGAGTCCGGTTATCTTGTGCAGTGCTTGCGCTGTAATCGGATATCGCAAGTGGATCTGGTGGCCAAGTGCGGGCATTGCGGATCGTTCGCGGTCCGGATGGTAACGAAAAAGAAGAGGAAGAATCAATGAACCGCTATGCGCAGGAAGCCATCAATCTGGCCGAACTGGTCACCAAAAAGCAGATTGATTACGGCGATTCGTTCGGGCAATCCCGGCGGATTATGGAAGTCTTGTATCCTAAAGGAATTTTTCCGGAGCAGTATCAGGATGCGCTGGCCATGATCAGGGTTGTCGACAAATTATTCCGCATAGCCAACAAAAAATATGCCCTTGAAGAGAACCCCTGGCAGGATATCGCCGGTTATGCCCTGCTCAGTCTAGTGCATCAATTGGACAATCAGGAAAAATGAAAAGTGTCAGAAGATTGTGTCGACATTCGAGACCTGCGCGATGGTGGTTTTTTATGGCTCGATAAACAAGCTTTAGATCTTGTCAGCAGAGAGACCGGGAACATCGGCGTGGTTGTTTATTCGTGGCTTTGTTATTACGCCAATTCCAAGGCGCAGGATTGTTTTCCTTCCGTTACGACTCTTTCCAAGCGTTCCCATATCAGCCGGCGCACGGTTATGCGTCATCTCAAAAAGTTAGAAGAACTGGGGCTTATTTCGATCCAGCGGATAAAAGGCAAGTCCAATATCTATCGCCTTTTAGACGTAGAGAAACCTGTGGATAAAACTGGTGACACGGATGTCACCAGTGACACGGCAGGCACGGGAGTAGTGTCTGCGGTGTCACTACCGCTGGTGACACCCGGGACACTGGAACAAGAATTAATTGAACAAGAATTATATAACAAGACGGGTGTTTTTGAAAGATTCTTCTGTGGAAAACTCCCGTATGAAACGCCAACAGCCGAAAAAATTAAAGAGCTGGAGGGTCTATGCAAAACGCTTTTAGGTGAGGTTAATTTGTTTAAGTTCATCCTTGGCTACAAATTCGGCAAGGGATATCCGCCGCATCCGGATGTAATTATCAACGTATGCAGGCAATATCAGAAAGATAAAGAAAGAATCAAAAGCGTTGATGGGTGGTTCAAGCGGGTTATTGAGGCTGAATCGGCACAGTTTTTTGCAAATAAGAATATCAATGAGCATCGAAATAAGACCAAAGACCCAACGTTAGCTTAGGATCACAAGGGAGGTGAAGAATGAGTATCGGTAGAGATAAAAGTGTTTTTGAGTTTCGCTTATTCAAAGGAATGACGTATAGGCAAATTGGAGAATTATTGGGCATATCACAAGAACGAGTCAGACAGATTGTTAAGAGGTGTTATCGGGTATTTTGCTGGTCATTAGAGCGGCAAGAGAAACTTTTTAAGATTAAAAATGTCCCGCTCGAGAAGCCCAAAGAGAATTTGGTCACGTTAGATGATTTATCGATCAGGTCAAGGAATGCATTGATGTCTGCCAACATCAAGGAGTTTGAAGATCTGGCCAAATTTCGGGAAAGAGACATCCTGCGCCTTCGAAATATTGGGAAACAAGGGCTGACTGAAATCACGAACCTGATGAAGCTTCGAGGAATAAGTTTTCGATGAATGGGTCCTTCCGGAGGGGTGTGGGCGGCGCGGGTCAGGCGAGGCGCATCCAGTCAGTGATTTTATGTTTTGAAAAATGTCATGTCCTGTCCGTTTGCAGGATTTCAGGAAGATTAATATTTTTATGTAAAGAAGACAGTGCTCGACGGTAAATCGCATTAAAAACGATTAAAAAGCGAGGTAATCGATGCCAAAAATCAACGTCAAACCGGACATTCAGGACATTGCCGTGTCCGCTTTAAACCCAGCCCCGTATAACCCTCGGGATATATCCCCAGAGGCCTTAGCGGGACTAAGGCAATCGTTGGAAAGATTCGGGATGGTGGACTTGCTGGTGGTCAACAAGCGCAACATGCGGGTCATTTCTGGCCACCAGCGGCTTAAGATTCTACAGGCGGAGGGCATTGAAACGGTCACGGCCATTGTGGTGGATGTGGATGAAGTATCGGAAATGGCCATGAACGTCACTTTGAACTCTCAGCAGATCGTTGGGACATGGACAGCGGCGTTAATTCCGCTTCTGGAGAAATTACGTACAGAGGCAAACGATGATTATCTGAATTTGCGCCTCAAGGAACTGAGGGAAGAGGTCGCCGATTTGGAAATCGAAAATATTGGTGCCGGGAAAACCTTGCCCGATGACATTCCGGAGGCCCCGCCAGAACCGATCACGAAGCGAGGGGATTTATGGATTTTAGGGGAACACCGGCTTTTGTGCGGAGACAGCACCAATGATCAGGATGTGGCCAAACTCATGGACGGCCAAAAGGCCAGTTTATTTGCCACGGACCCGCCTTATTGTGTTGATTACACGGGAGCCGATCGGCCGACCGGAGGCAAGGATTGGTCGCATGTTTATCATGAGGTTGATATTCCGGATGCAAAGTATTTTATAAAGCAGTTTTATTTAGTTGGATTAAAGCACATCAAAGAAAAAACAGCGATGTATTTATGGCACGCGTCAAAACGCAGGTCAATGATTGAAGATATCTGTGATGAGCTGGAGATTTTGATTCATCAGCAGATTATTTGGGTTAAGCCCGCCCCGGTCATGGGATTTTCATTTTTTTCATGGCGGCATGAACCGTGTTTGATGATGTGGATAAGAGGCCAGAAACCGCTTTATAAGCCAAAGGATAAATCCATAAGCAGTGTTTGGAAAGTGAATCTGTTGAGGTCGGGCGATCCAACGGATCCAGACTATTACTCGGATATCTGGGAGGTGGACTGGGAGGGCAAGAAACGAAACACCGGGCTTCAACATCCAACGGTAAAGCCAACGGAAATTTTTGCCATCCCGATGCGCGTTCATACCCATCCGGGGGATGTCTGTTACGAACCTTTCAGCGGATCGGGATCGCAGATTATCGCCGGGGAGCGGCTGAACAGACGGGTCTTTGCCATGGAAATCGAACCAGTCTTTTGTGATGTCGCTCTCAAACGTTGGGAGGAGTTCACTGGCAAGAAGGCTTGCTTAGAAACCCGTCTATGACCGAACAGAAGAAGAGCCTTGCGGAAATTGCAAAGAAACAACGGTATTTATATCTTGTCGAAAATCTTCAAAAAGGCAGGACGTTAACAAATAGGGAGATTGCGGAACTTGAAAAATTTGAAGCGGAACCGTTGCCCGCAATGGTCGTTAAGACCTACCAGGAAGTGGCCAAGGTCCTGGAGGTTTCCATCAAGACGGTGCAGCGATGGAAGAAGGAGGGGATGCCCGTCACCCAAGACGGCTATTACGATCTCGAGCAGATTAAAGAGTGGCAGATCAAAAGAATCGAAGAAAGCAAAAAATTCGACAAGGAAAGCAAGGCCTACTGGGATCAAAAATTTTTAAGGGGGAAAGTCGAAAAGATTGAATTGGAAATCAAAAAGCTAAGAGAAGAATTAATCCCGAAAGAAGATGTGGAACAGGAACGGGTGGCAAGGATCATGGCGGTCAAGCGGGCCTTTCTGGCACTGCCGACATCGCTGGCGCCGGTTCTGGCCATGAAAGAACCAAGGGAAATTCAAAAAATTCTTTATGAAACGATAGGTGAGATCATCGATGACTTTGCCGGTGTCAGGAAAATCAAAAAGAATAAAAAGAAGAGATAGGAATCTGTGGACTCCGGCAGAGATTCTGGCATGGAAACGGCCGGAAAAAATGACGGTGAGTCAGTGGGCGGATCAAAACCGGGTTCTTAGCGCGGTCACATCCGCAGAACCGGGGCGATGGAAGACCGGCCGGGTTCCGTATTTGGAAGAAATCATGGACGCCTTTTCCGATCCCTACGTTGAGGAAATTACGGTCATGTCCGCTTCTCAGGTGGGAAAAACGGAGGCCATGCTGAACATGCTTGGGTATGTCATTGATCAGGATCCGGGACCGACACTTGTCGTCATGCCTCGAGAAGATGATGCCAAAGTGATCTCTTATGATCGGGTTCTTCCCATGATTCAAGATTCTTATGCGTTAAGGGAACATTTGCCGGTGTTGTCCGATGATATTAGTAAATTAGAATATCGATTGAGCAGGATGTTTTTGTATTTTGCCGGTTCGAACAGTCCGGCTGATTTGGCTTCACGGCCGATCAGGTATTTATTTCTGGACGAAATTGACAAATATCCCAAGTTTTCCGGCAATGAAGCTGATCCGGTTAAATTGGCCATGGAGCGGCAGAAAACATTTTGGAATAAGAAAACAGTCAAAGTATCAACTCCCACTACGAGGCAGGGATATATTTTTCGTGAGTTCGAACTTTCGGACAAGAGGCGGTTTTACGTGCCGTGTCCGCATTGCGGGAGATATCAGATCTTGGTTTTAGGGCAGATTAAATGGCTGGAAGGTAAAGATTCTCCGGAACGGATAAAAAATGAACGGCTGGCCTGGTATGAGTGTTATTACTGCAAGAACCGCATCGAGGACTATCACAAAAATAAAATGTTAAATTTTGGCAAATGGGTAGCCGAGGGAGCGCAAATCGACGCAAATGGGAATGTCGGCGGAAGCAAATTTAAGAGCAAGCACCGGGGGTTTTGGATAACATCGCTTTATTCACCGTGGCTTACGTGGAGCGACATTGCCTGCGAGTTTTTAAGATCAAAAGATTATATCGAGTTGTTGATGAATTTTGTCAATTCATGGCTGGCGGAGGTATGGGAAGAAAAGGTCAATAAAACAAAACCCGATGAGCTGGCTGAGCTTGCGTTGGATTACTCCCGGGAGATTGTTCCTGCCGGGGTAAGAGTTTTGACCGCGGGTGTGGACGTACAAAAAGATCATTTCTATTTAAGCATCCGGGGATGGGGTTATAGCCAGGAATCCTGGCTCATTCTGGCAACGAGGGTCGAGACTTGGGAGGATGTCATCCATGTCATATTTAAGACTCCATATCTCTCGGAAGCAAAGAATACCGCCCCTTTCCTCGTTAGATTGACCTGCATTGATAGCGGGCATAGGACGTCGGAAGTTTATGAAGTGTGCCGTGAGTGGCGGGACATTGCCCGGCCGATCAAAGGGCAACAGCATTTAAGCGGCATGCCTTTTAAAGTAAATAATATCGATAAGTTTCCGGAGACCGGACGCATGATCCCGGGAGGAATGTCCTTATGGCATATTGATACGTCTTATTTTAAAGATAAAGTGACCCGTCTTGTCCAGAACACAAAAATGGGCGGACCCGGCGGGTGGCATTTATACCAAGGCATTCATGCGGAATATCTAAAACAATTCTGCTCCGAGCAGAAAATTATTATTCGCGATCGAAAGAAGGGCAGGGCTACGGAGGAATGGCGGCCGGTTTCGGTTCATGCGGCGACTCATTTTCTCGATACGGAGGTGTACGCTACCGCGGCCGCCGAGATGCTGAGACTGTTCTCATTGTTACCCGAAGAAACCAAGCCGGTCAATACCCCCAAAGAACAGAAACGCGCTGATCCGTGGATTGATGTTGGCGGGGGCTGGAACAGACGTAATGGATAAATGGATCAATAAGAAAGGGTGGCTCGATGGATACGTTGATCCAATTAAACGGAAAGAAGAAACACCACAGGAACCGCCACGCGGCCGAGGGAATGTCACGGTACATGTCCCGTTGAAATGCCCGGGATGTCGTTCCCGGAAGGTCAGATGTTACGGGGCCGACAGGCCTGTTTTGTATTATAAATGCATGGATTGTATGCTCAAATTTAAGGTCATTGAAAAGGAGGATTATTAAAAGAATTTTCAGTATTTCTGAACCAGTTTATTGACTTTGTATTCTTATTGATGATAGGTTGAGATTGTAAATAAATTTAGGGGGACGCCTCTAAATTTACCAAGCGGCAGTTCAGGTGCCTGAACCACTTGACTGCCGCTTTTTCTTTTTTGGGCAGAAAAGCTGAAGGAGGGAGAAACATGCGACGTGCCATTTTCATGGGTTTGATTTTGGTGTTTTTTCTTTGCGGTCAAGCCTTCGCGCAGTGCGTTTGGAAGATTCAGTCCGTTGAGCAGGACCCGGACAGAGGATCGATCCTGGTCGTGACCCAGTATACGCTCAATGGTCAGGTGGCGCAGGTCGGGCATACGCGTTATGACGAGCAGAGCGGAGGTTTGGCAGACATCAAACTATTGATTCAAAAGGATCTTCAAGATCATTGTGCGGCTTTAATCCGCAGGATCCCGGAGAACGATGATTTTATACAGCTGGAAACCTTAAAGGCGCAGAAAGAATTGACCCAGCCGTTAATCCAGGCGCTTCAAACGGAAGCTGGGAAATCAGAATCAGTCAAACAGTCAGTCATTATCTGGAAGAGCAAGACAATAACGGTTACCGATGACAGCAAGAATTCAATATCTAATATTATTCCTTAGCCTGATTTTTGTTTCTCCAGCTTTCGGGGCAACGGATTGGACAGCAAACGCCAATACCAGGATAGCCCATAAGTTCGAAGAAACTTCCGGCAATTACCTGGATTCTTCGTCAAACGGGAATAACGGCATTATCGAGGGCTCTGTTACGAGAGGGTCTACCGGCAAATTTGGTTCTTTGGCAGTTCAATTTACTGAAATTAATAATGCCGCCGTCCGCATTAATTCCTCCACGTCCTTAAACAATATCGATCCCATAACGGTTTGTGTTTGGGCTAACAACAATAGCGACGGGCAAAATAGCGTAAATACTTCGGATGCAGGATATGTCATCGAAAAGAATATTCGTTCTTGGATGCTCGCGCTAAAGCAAACCAATAAATTGAGATGGCTGGTTCATTATTCCGGCGGCAATACGCCTTGGGATACTTCTAATGCGGTTGTCGGCTACGGAACTTTCGAGCATTATGCGGTGGCTCACCAAAGAAGCGCTGGCGCCTCCCCTAAGCCGGTCATGTATGTCAACGGTGTTTCCGTAAGTTTGACCTCACCAAGTCCGTTTGGAACCATTGATAACGATGCGGGGTCGCACATATATATCGGCATTTCAACCACAGGTGGTGTCAATGAGGCAGACGCCATATATGACGAGTTGTTGGTAAACGCGGCCATACTGACGGCGACGGACATTAATGAGGTCATGGATTGCGGGCTGGATGGTTTGCAGTGCGCAGGGGCAACCTATTCGGGACGAGGATTAGGCCGCGGTTTTGGAAGAGGGATTGTGCGATGAGAAAAATATTGATTCTGGTTTTGGCGATTCTTTTATTCCCTTTGCCGGTGTACGCCGTTGAAATGGTCCGACAGAAAAATCAGGCTACCTACATCATGTTTCCGATTGTGGATGCCGATGGCGATGCGGTTTCCGCAGCTGCGGGACTGGACAGCGAAATCGATACCTGGTCCGATGGGACGGCTCCCAACGGCTTTGTGGACTGCACGAATGAAGCCACCGAGGTGGGGACTAACGGCGTTTATTATTTGAGCCTTACCGCGGCGGAGATGAACGTCGACTATATCTACATTCAGGTTAAAACCACAACTACCGGAGCCAAGACACAGCACATTTTAATCCGTACCCTTGTTGGGGATCCGCTGAATCTGGCCACCACAGACGACGGCAGTGCGATTAACGTGACGTCCGGAGCCGTCGATACGGTTGCCAGCGTTTCCAACGATGTGGGAATTTCTCAAGCCGGCGCCGATAAGGTTTGGTCAACCACAACCAGAGCACTGACGGATAAAACCGGTTTCCGGTTATCAGCCTTAGGTGTTGACGATATCTGGGACGAATTGACGTCCGGCCACACCACGGCAGGCAGTTACGGGAAGCTATTAACGGATAATATTGACGCTACGATCAGCAGCCGGTCGAGCCATGCGGCCGCGGACGTGTGGTCGGTAGGCACTCGCACCATCACCGGCGGCACCATTGACATCAATAATGACAAGTCCGGTTACAGTTTAACGCAAGGATTTCCAACAAACTTTTCTTCATTGGCAATTACCGTTGGCGGGGCCGTAACAGTTGGCACCAACAACGATAAGACCGGGTACACGGTTTCAACGGTTCAGGACAAGACGGGATATTCTTTGACGCAGGCCTTCCCGAGTAATTTTTCATCGCTGGCAATCACAGCGGGCGGGGCAGTGACAGCCGGGACCGTCAACGATAAGGCAGGATATTCTCTTTCTGCTTCCGGCATTGATTCAATTTGGGATGAGTTGACCACCGGCCACACGACCACGGGTAGTTACGGGAAGTTGTTGACCGACAATATCGATGCGGCGATTTCCAGCCGGTCGACTTATTCCGGCGGCGCGGTCGCCTCCGTTACCGGAAATGTCGGAGGGACAGTCAACGGATTAACGGCCACGGCCAAGACCGACGTTGAGAATGCGGTCTGGGAAGCAGCCGCATCAAGTCATAACAATGCCGGAACCATGGGCAATAAACTTAATTCGGCCGGAGATCCTTGGAACACCGCATTGCCCGGTTCATACGGTGCAGGAACGGCCGGGTATATCTTGGGAACGAATCTAAATGCGACCGTGGGCAGCCGTTCGACTTTAACCGCCGCGAATGTTTGGGATACAGACCTCTCCGGATATTCGACAGCGAATCTGGCCGGTACGCTTCTTAAGGGTGCCGGATCCGCGGGCGATCCCTGGTCAACGACGATCCCCGGAGCGTATGGAGCTGGAACAGCCGGTTACATTGTTGGCAACAATCTTAACGCGACCGTGGCCTCAAGAAGTTCTCACAGCGCCTCGGATGTTTGGGCTGTGGGGACCCGGACGGTTACTGGCGGCACGGTTAGCAACGTCACCAATGGTGTCACCGTTTTAACGAACAACGATAAAACCGGATACAGCTTAACGCAGGCCTTTCCCACCAATTTTTCAGCCCTTTCGATTGATGTCAGCGGCCGCATGGACCTTGGAAAATGGGTTGGCAATGCGCCGAACGCGCTCATTTCAGGGCGCGTAGATTCTAACGCCCAGGTCGTGGGCGATAAGTCAGGATATAGTTTAATCCAATCGTTTCCGTCCAACTTTTCCAGTCTTGCCATCACTGCCGGTGGAGCGGTCACGGTCGGAACGAATAACGACAAGACTGGTTATGCTCTGACTTCTACACAAGAAGATGCGATTGTCGATAAAGTCTGGGATGAATTAAGGAGTGCTCACGTTACAAGCGGATCCTTCGGCCAAGGCGTGGCATCAATACAAGGCAATGTGACAGGGAGCGTCAACAGCGTTACATCGGGGGTTACGGTTTCAACAAACAACGATAAATCGGGATACCGTTTAAGCGCATCAGGCGTGGATGACATTTGGGATGAACCTCAGAGCGGTCATACCGGCGCGGGGACCTTCGGGAAATATCTGGATGTTCAATTGTCATCGATTACAGCGCCTTCAGCGGCGACCATCGCAAGTGCTGTCTGGGAAGAAACGTCGAACCATGTGACTGACGGGACGATGGGCAAGAAATTAAACGACGCCGCGTTAGCAGGGGATCCTTGGGCGGCAGCTGGCATTTGTGATGGGTTAACCGCCGGGCAATGTTTGAGCGGTATTAAAGATGCAACGGACGGTGATAAAGAAGGCTCTGACTATACGGGCATCGAGAAGGCCATCCGTGCGCAGAGGTAAGTATGGATTACATCCAGGTCAATAAAGTTCATACGGAAGTGGTTGGTATCCCCGAATCAAATAGCGGGCATACCGTCACGTTCCAAGTTTATAAGGCCAGCGATAATTCTTTGTTTGCGTCCGGAGCGGCGGTTTATGTCGGCGGATTGAATTGGAAAATAAGTTTCATGCCGACTTCTTTGGATGTCTATGCCGTTGATGTTCATAACCTAGACTTGGATGTCACGTATTCCAGGAGTGTTCAAGCAGTTAGCAGCGTCACTTTATCCCAGCCGGTAGGTGATGAGGAAACGACACCTACAATAAATGAGTTGATTGAATTGATCGATAAAGCCATTGCGGCGAGATTACGTGGCGGGGCGGCGCAGTCCTATTCCATCGGCGGACGCAATTTGCAGTATATGACGTTGTCCGAACTTAGAAGCTTACGTGCCGAATTAAATAAACAATTGGCCGCCCAGAAAGGCGGCGGACGAAATTATGCAAAGTTTGTCGACCCAGACTAAAAAAACATTTGCGGACAGGGTGGATGATTTCATCGGAGTCTTTTCACCCTATGCGGCGGCCAAACGCAAATATTTTCGTTTTTTGACAAGTTCGCTTTTGAGCGCTTACCGGGGAGCCGATATCGGCCGCTTGCGAGGATCATGGATCCCGGGCGGCGGGTCAGCTGATTCCGATTTACATCCTGATCTTTCAAAACTGCGTGAACGCAGCCGGGACCTGATTCGCAATGACGGCATTGCCTCAGGGGCAATCGATACGGTTATCACCAACATCATTGGATCGGGCATTCAGATGCAGAGCCGCATCGATAAAGATACGTTGGCCGTTGGCGAGGAAATTGCCGACAAACTTCAAAATCAGATCGAACACATCTGGGACCGATGGGTGCCCCATGCGGACGCCGGAAACAGGTTGAGCTTTTATGGGCTGGAGGAATTATCGGAGCGGCAAAGGTTCATTAACGGCGAATCGATCATTGTTCCGCTACGCATCGCCAACTCAAAAAAGAAAAGACCATATTCGCTGGCTTTACAGACGATCGAATCCGACAGGCTGGATACACCGAGCGATTTAAGATCCAACAAAAACATTCGGGCCGGTGTGGAGGTCGGTGAGTACGGGGAACCTGTCGCCTATTACATTCGCAAGAACCACCCGGGAGATTTTCTCTATGGCCGCCGGTACGGCAATTCCAGCGAGAATTTCATCAAGTATCCGGCCTTAAACGATCTGGGAGATCCCAACGTTTTTCATTTGTACCATGTGAAACGATCCGGGCAGACACGGGGGGAACCGTTTTTCTCACCCGTATTGAATATGTTTAAAGATCGCGTGGATTACATGGAAGCGGAAATCGTGGCCGCGCGCGTGGCGGCGTGCTTTGCGATCTTCATCAAGAAAACAAATTCTTACGAAGTCAGCCTGGCGAGGTCGAAATCCGAAAGCAACAAGCGCGTCGAAGAATTAAGCCCGGCGATGATCGAGTATTTGAACGAGAACGAAGAAATCCAGCCGTTTAATCCGAATCGTCCTGGCGGGACCTTCGGGATATTCATGGAACGGGTCCTTCGCGACATATCCGCCGGGTTAAACATCCCTTACGAGATTCTGGCCAAAGATTTTTCAAGGTCGAATTATTCCAATACCCGGGCGGCCTTACTGGAAGCGCGTAGGTTTTTCATGATGCAACAGCGTTTTGTTTCAGAGAATCTTTGTCAGCATATTTTGGTCATGCTTTTGGAGGAGGCCTATTTAAAAGGTGAACTGTCGATTCTAGACTTTTATCAGAACCGGGATGCTTACGTGCGGACCCGCTGGATTGCCCCGGGGTGGCAGTGGGTGGATCCGGAAAATGAGGTCAAGGCTTCTGTGGATGCCGTGGACAACAACCTCTCGACTCTGGCTGAGGAGGCAGCCGCCCAGGGGCAGGACTGGGAAGAAAATTTGGAACAACGAGCCAGAGAACTCAAAAAGATTAAGGATTTGGAACAGAAATACGGCGTTGATATGACCGTTGATAAAGAAAAGAAACCGGAGAGAGTGACGGATGGCAAAAAGCCGGAACCTCAAGGGCAAAGCGCCCCGCAGGAAAACTAAAGTCCGAACGATATCGTTGGTGAGGCCAGAGTGCATGGAAATAGCCAAGCATATCGAAATCAGAACTTCAGAAGAAGAGGATGACCATGAGCAAAATTTTAATCGAAGAAGACAGGCTTGAAAAAGCTTTCGGAATCAAAGAGGGAAAGTCCGGTATTGATCGGTCTTATGAAGATGATTATTACAAAGGCGTCATTAAAGGATTTGCCGTCATCACCAAGGGTTTTGTAAAAGACGATCGCGGATGGGAGATCGATGACGTCACCCTTGAGCAAACGGTCGCGGCAGGCAACAGGATCACAGGTGGTCTTAAGTCACGGTTTGGTCATCCCAATTTGTGCGAGACCGCATTTGGAAAATTAATCGGAAGGGCAAGGAATCTCAGAAAAGATGGCGACATTGTTAGAGCGGATCTTTATTTAAACAAAAGTGCTTATGGTGCGCCCGCGGGGAATCTTGCTCAATACGTTTTGGATTTGGCGGAAAGCGATCCCGAAGCATTCGGAGCTTCGGTGGTGCTTGAAGAATACGAGCTGGAATACCCGATAGAGAAAAACAGCGTCCGCAAGAAAGACGAAGACGGCAAAGCACTTCCGCCCATGCTGAGGGTGAAGTCTCTGTTGGGGGTCGATATGGTGGACGAACCTGCGGCCAACAACGGAATATTCAGCAAAATCAACCACCCAGGTCTTGAACTCTCGGCGAAGGCCACGGCGTTTTTGAATAAACTTCTCGACAACCCCGATGCGCTGGAATTCGTGATTGTATTTCTGGAAAGGTATCGAGCCAATCGGGCTGACATAGATGCAGGGAAAAAACAACCTAAACAAGTTTCAAATAAGAAGGAGGAGGGCATGGAGATAAAAGATTTAACGGTAGAGGAGCTGAAGAAAGAACGACCGGACATGGTTTCGGTTTTGCAAAACGAAATCGTCAAAGATGAGCGGTCCCGGTGTTCAGCCATTGTCAAGGCGGCAAACAAGGAGTTTGCCAGCATGGGCATGGAGGTCATCGTTGAGGAAGCCATTGATAACGGCAAGACCGTGGACGCGGCTTTGGCGGCCATGCGCGGGAAACGTCTTGAGGATCTCAAGCAGAATGCCAACAAGGCCCCAGGTGCCGACAAAGGTGATCCGGAAAAGACAAAGAGTCACTTGGAGGTCGCAAAGGAGTATCAAAGGGAGCATAAATGCAGTCTTCAGGAAGCCCTTAGCATGACGGCTGAACCAAGGGAAAAGTAAATCATTAAAAGGTTTTAACTTTAAAACAGGAGGGATCACATGTCACAGGAAAATTTGGGATCAAAGTCTTTCGTTGCCGGTGAAGATTTGGAAGCGTATCGTCGCGTCAAGCTTTCCAGCGGGAACGTCGTCTACGCCGATGCCGGGGAAGAGTTTATCGGCGTCACCGGGCATAAGGCCGTAAGCGGTGAGCAGGTCACGGTCAATTTAAGGTCGGCATCGCGCACTTACAAGATGGTTGCCTCCGGAGTCATAACCGCTGGGAATACGATTTATGGCGCCAATGACGGCAAAGTTTCAGCTTCGGCATCGGGGGTTGCCCAAGGTGTGGCTGTTGAAGCGGCTACAGCAGACGGTGATGTTATCGAGTGTTTCCAGAATAATGGCGTGGCCGGTGCTATCGATGGGGCATCTACGGCTATAGGTGATCCTGCTGTCAACGGAGCTGTTCCCGTTGTTTTTGCCAAACAGGGTATCACCGATGCGACCACATCTTTAACGATTGTGACAGCGCCGTACAAATTCAGGATCGTTGATTGGTGGATTATTGCCCGGGATACCACAGCGGCCAACGTCAAATTAATCAATGTCAGCACCGATGCAACAGCCGTTAAAGCCAAGGGAACGACAAACGATGCCATCGTCAGAGGCGGGGACATCATAAATGCTCAAAAAGACGTGTCAGCCGGGAATGCCTTGAAAGTCAATGCCAGTGCGGCCGCGGCTTTCGACATCTTTGTTGTGGCGATCAAAGTCAGCTAAAAAATCAATCATTTAAAATTGGAGGGACCTTAACATGCCAGTCGATCAAGTAGGAATAAGAGCAACACCGCGGTTAGATTTAGGCGCGGCTTTGGAGGAGTACGTCCAGAACGCCGGTGATTTTATCGGGACGAGGCTGTTCCCGATCTTCAAAACACCGCAGAAGGCCGCCAATTTTTCCGCCATCACGCGCGAGAGTTTAACGCAAACGCCGGACACTAAACGCGCGCCCAACGGGAAATATAACCGCGGAAGTATCGGGGCAAAGGACGTTGGATACAGCTGTGAGGAGAACGGGTTTGAAATGCCGCTGGATGACGGCGAACGCAAGAATTACGCCAAGGACTTTGACGCGGAGCTGGCCGTTTCCAAGGCAGCCATGAACATCGTTCTTCGGGGACAGGAATCCCGCATTGCCGCGGCCGCCATAAATACGTCCGTATTCACCGGGGCGGCTCTTTTGACGGACGTGTCCGGAACCAATCCTTGGAGCGATCCCACCAAGGACATCATCAAAACCATAAGGGATGGTAAGGCAAAGATCAGAACGAACTGCGGCATGTTGCCCAACATGCTCTTGATGAGTTATACGAACCTCAATCTGTGTTTGGGCAATAACGGTATCAAAGATGCTATCAAATACACCGCGCGGCCGACAGAGGCTGAAATCATCAATGCCTTAAAAGACCTTTTCGGTGTTCAAAACATTCTTATCGGCAACGCCATCAAAAACAGTGCCAAGGAAGGGCAGGTGTTTTCTGGGGCCGATATCTGGAGCTCGACTTATGCCTTATTAGCGATATCTGCTCAGGACGGTCAGGATCCAACACAACCGTCTCTGGGCAGAACGTTTTTATGGGCGAATGACAGTCCGGAGAATGTGATGGTTGAGCAATACCGTGATGAGTCCATTCGTTCCGACGTTTTCCGTTCGCGCCAGCATACAGATGAGCTGTTGCTTGATAAGTATTTCGGGCATCTTTTAAAAGTCGTTTAAACCGTAATGGAGATCCCGGGGCCCTGCGGGTCCCGGGATTCTGATATGAGTTTTAAAGACAATTTAAGAAGAGATGCCTTGAATTCTTTCCTCAACACAAACGAATTCGCCGAATCGATTCAGTACACGCCCAAAGGCGGCACGCCCAAAACCATCAAGGCGGTCATCAATCGAAAACGCCTGACTCCAGGTGGGGAAGAATCTGGGCGGGTCCTGCAGGATCAGGTTGAAATATTAATTGCCAATGATCCCGTTTATGGCGTTTCGGTGATCAACAAGGGCGGTGACGAAGTTTTATTTCCTGAAGTCTTAGGTGGAATTGATGTCAACTTCGTCGTTATCGATGTATTGGGAGAGGATCAAGGGATGTGGCATCTCTTGGTGCAGAAATAAAATGGTGAGCGAAGTCGAACCATGACAGAACTAACGACGGAAATCAACACGAAGAACTTGGAAACTGCGCTTCGGGTGTTCCCTAAGGAGTTGAAATTCCAGCTTGCCGACGGCATGGATCATATCAGCAGGAAGTTTTTAAAGCAGTTTTACCAGACGCGTCTGCAGGGCCCTCCTGGGGTCAAGGCGCGGCCGCACGGTATTTTTACGCATTTTAGGCGGGCGTCTTTGGTTTCGCAGACGATCGAAGGCATGGGAATGATTATTTTTTCGGATTCCAAGATATCAAAATTACATGAGGAGGGCGGAATTATAAAGAATCCCGGAGGCACGAAATTGGCGGTCCCATTATCGGCGCGTATCGAGCTTTTTACGTCAGACGGCCGACTCAAGAAACGATACCGTCAGCCGAGGCTTTTGAAAAACGTCGTTCCCATCAAGCTTAGGGGGAAAACGTTCTTGGCAAAAATTCAGAAAAGGCTGAGGAACATTTTGCCTTTGTTTGTCTTAAAGAACCAGATTCGCATCCGGCCTAGACTGGGGTTTTACAAAACATGGGATGACATGCAAAACGTGAGGATTGATATTCTGAATAAATCAATTCAAAAAACCTTGGATAAGGTCTGATATGCCAACTGTCAGAGAAAACATTTTAACGAACGTCAAGACGACCTTAGAAACTATCACCGTTGCGAATGGTTATGTCAATACGATTGCCAGCGTGCAGAGGTGGGATAAACGCGGCAATGCGTTGCGGCAGGTCCCATGTATCGTGGTCAATGCCGGGCAGGAAGAAAAACAGATGTCACCCAATCCATTATTCAGCTGTAGGTTGTCGGTTTATCTCGATCTCTGGACTCGGCAGGATGAAGCCGACTCACAGCCGACCGATTCGATATTAAGCAGTTTGCTGGGTGATATTGAAAAGGCGCTCATGGTCGACAACACCCGGGGAGGCTATGCGATAGACACCAGCATCAAAAGCAATGTTCCTTTTGAAACGGTGGAAGGACAGCCGCACGCCGGTCTTACGATCGAGCTTGAGATTTTATATCAGCATAAACAATCCGATCCATCGGTTGCCGGATAACGAGGAGGTTTGAAATGTTAACACGAAAAAGACAAGTTGTTTCAAAGATTGAAGTCTCGGAAGGAGTGGCCGAAACATTGGCGGTTGCCGATGCCAAGACGCTGGCATATAACCCGCGGATTAGCTTTGATCCTGAAATGTTCCCGCGCAATCCCGTGAGGCTTACCTTTACGAATATCGGCAAGGTTGTCGGGAAACGCCCGGGAGCTTTAAATTTTGGTCTGGAGTTAAGGGGATCAGGCGCCGCGGCCACGGCTCCGGACTGGGGCAAGCACTTCCAAAACTGCGGATGCGGCGTCAATTTATTGAAGTCGATTAATATCGGGGCCGTGACTGCCGGGCCTTTTGTGCATGGCGAAACGATTACCGGCGGCACTTCCAGCGGCAAGGGGCGGGTGATCATCAACACCGCCAACGGGGCAAGTGCCATTTATTATGTGGTCATCTCCGGAACTATCCAAAGCGGTGAGGTTATTACCGGCGGCACTTCGGGAGCCACGGCAACCACGTCATCATCTCCAACAACGATTGGCAACGTAATTGAGCCGATTACCGACAACATCCCCAGCCAGACGATGTCCGGGTACGAAGATGGAATCAGAAAATTGTTAAGAGGATGCCGCGGTAAATTAAAAATCAACTTCAAAAGCGGCGAGCCGGTCCTTGTCAATTTTGAGTATATGGGAGTCGAGTCGGGCATTGCCGATGTTTCTTTGTTTACCAATCCCGCGTATGAAACCACGAAGCCGCCAGCGTTTCTTAACGCTTCGTTTTCTATGGATGCTTATGCGGCCAAGATCGCATCGCTCGAAATCAATCAGGAGAACAAATTGGCGCCCCGGGACGATGTCAGTAACGACCGCGGTCTTCTGTCTTTTTTGATCACCGACCGCGACGTCAACGGTTCCTATGATCCGGAGACGGTCTTTGTTGCGACCCACGATTTTCATTCCAAATGGTTCGGCGGAACGGAGATGGTTCTGGATACCGCTTGGGGAAGTGTCGCCGGTAACAAGTTCAGGTTATTTGCGCCGCGCGCGCAATACACAAAAGTGGAGGACGAGGAACGCGACGGCATTGCTGTTGCCAAGTGTTCTTTCGATTTAAACGGCAGTCTTTTGCCCGGCAATGATGAATGGGCATTACTGTGTCTTTAAAAAAGGAGGATTGAGTTATGTTTACTGGAATTGATCGTAACGAAACCAAGCGGTATAAATCGCCCAATGATCCGGATCCTTCCAACCCAACGGTATTCATTCTTGGGTTATTGGATCCGACCGTCCGTAATTACATCGAGGACATCACCAGCTCTCTCGATGTCGATCCCAAGAATCCCAACGACAAAGCCAAGATGAATTTCAGTCTGGGGCGGCGTAATCATCTGATTGTCAAGTACGGGTTAAAGGGAATTGAGGGGTTCCTTCATCCAAAGACCAAAGAGCCGGTCAAGTTTGAAACGACCAACGGGCATTTTGCGGGGAAACTCATCGAGGGAGTCAGCGAGGATGTCTTGAACATGATTCCCAGTAATCTGAAGACGGAATTGGCCGAGGTTATCTGGAACGAGGACAAGTTTCATGAGGACGACGCAAAAAACTAAGACTGGCAGTCTGGCTTAGTTTTTCCAGAGGCCAGCTGGACTGCCCGAAACTTAAATCACAGGCCAAGGACAATCAGTGCGCTAAGGAGGAATGTGAGGATAGCATTTGGAATTTCAACGGCGAGGAATTTAAGGGGTGTCCGGTCAAGAAGATCAGTGCAAGGAGCTGGGAGTATTTAAGGGCGTTCATATTCTACAACCGGGGATTTCTGCCGAATCCGGGCGGATGGATTGACCAACCTAAAAAGTTTATGCGGGCGATGGAGATCATCGAATTCGAGATGATCAATATCAAAGAAAAAGAGGGAAAGTAATGCCAACGAATCGCGAACTTGAAATCATCATGCGGCTTCGTGATGAAGTAACGAAGCGATTGAAAGGAATCGAGGGCGCCTTTATCCGTTTTAAAAACGCCGTCAAGGAACTGGGCACTCACATGAAGCAGCTGGGCCGGGATATTTCGCAGGTCGGCCATGCCGTGAGTCTTTTGGGGGCGTCAATCACCGGCCCCATGCTTCTGGCGTTCAGGAATTCCACGGAATACTCGTCACGCGTCAGCGCCCAAATGGAACGGCTCAAGAACGTCACAACGGCTTTTCAGATTACTATCGGTGAGGCTTTGGCGCCGATTATGGAAAGGTTTACGAACATTCTTGGGGCCCTTCTTGACCGGTGGAATGCTCTTGGACCCGTCCAGCAACAGGCGATTATCCAGGCAACGTTCATGGCCGGTGTGTATTTGACCGCTACGGGAATCATCACAACGATGACCGGCAAAATCATTGCCCTTGCCGGTGGAGTGCTGAAATTAGCCGCGGCGTTTTTGAGTCTGTCGGGGAGTCAAATGGCGCTTGTCGCGTTGATTGCGGCCGTGGCGGCTCTTATTTTGTACTGGGACAAGCTTGGCAAGGTAGCGGTCCCGGTTCTTAACGCGCTTGAGATTGGATCCAAGATGGTTGCTATCGGATTTCTGTCGATCGTCCGTGTCATCAATCAGGCGTTATCGGCGATGCTGGATAAGGCATCGCTCATATACGAAAAGGTCAGTCAGTTCAAACTGCTTCCCGAGAGCATGAAGGTCAATTACAGCATTGCGGCGTTATCTCTAAAGGATATGTCGAATCAACTGCGGGCGAATGCGTCGATCACGGACAATTACATCAAAAGTCTGGAAGGAGGAATTTCGAAGATATTTCTCGAAGGGCAGGGGGATTTGGTCGTCTTTTTTGAAAATACTCATGCCAAGATCAAATCGATTTTTGATTTGTTTAAGAATCCGCCCAAGGTCGACATTCAGCCGATTGTAAAGCAATTCAATGCCATCAAGGACATCGCGCAGAATACGGCTCAGGCGATGAGTCAAAGTCTGGGTGATTTTTTCTTTAATGTCGTTACAGGTCAGCTCAACAATCTCAAGCAGGTATTCGCGGATTTTGGAAGAAGCATCCTACGGATCCTATCCAATGCCCTAGCCAAACTTCTGTTGGTTAAAACAATCGGCCGGATGTTTCCGGGGCTTGGGCAGTTTTTTCATCAAGGGGGAATGGTTTATCATGCCGGGGGCATCATCCAGAGGGCGCATTCGGGGATGCTGGCCTCTGATGAGGTCCCGATCATTGCTCAATCCGGTGAAGGAGTTTTGTCCCGCCGGGGGATGTCGGCTTTGGGGATTGAGAATTTCAACCGGATCAATCGAGGCGAGAGGATGAGGGAGGGCGGCATCGAAATCAACATCCCGGTCATTATCCAAGCCTGGGATGTCCAGGATATCAATCGAAACAAGAGAGCCATCAGCGACATCGTTGGCGAGGCCATCCGGAACAACAGCTCTATTCGTGATCTTATAAGGAGATACACCTAAGATGCCGGATTTTACCTATACGCCGGATTTTGTTTTGGAAGAGGATATCGGATACAACACCCGCGTTTCGAATTTTGAAAACGGCATTGAGCAGCGCCGCGCGATCCGCTCTCGGAGCATTCGAAAGTTCAAATTGAATTTCCAGAACAGGACGAAAACCCAAATGGAGCAGATCAGGGATTTTTTTATTTCCAAGCTCGGGAAACTAACGTCCTTTACCTGGACGAATCCGACCGATTCCGTGACCTATACGGTGCGTTTTGATGAAGATTCCTTTATTTTCGATAACCACTCGGCGAACCTCTATAACTTTTCATTTACGTTTGTTGAGGTTCTATGAGAGCCATTAATTCAACATTCAAGACGGAAAAGAATAATGCCGCCAACAAGCCTATCCGGTTGTATGCGCTTCACGATTATGACGGCCTGGGGACAAACCTTTATTTTGCCGAATACGATACGGATGTCACTTTTAACGGCATTGCCTACACCAAGTTTCCCATCACCATAGATACGATTTCGGAAAACAATAAGGGCGCGATCGATTCCGTCAATCTTATCGTGGCGAACGTTTCCCGCTTTATCCAATTCTATTTGGAAAGCAAGGATCTGCGGGGCAAAAAGGTTTCCATAAAAACAGTGTGGGCGAATCAGTTAGCGGATACAAACGCCTACATCGAAGATGTCTTTTACGTCGATTCCTATTCGGCGGATCAGGATAACGTTAATTTTATCCTAACGAGTAAATTCGACGTCCTGGATGTCGAACTTCCGTTGCGAAGGTATTCCCGGAATTATTGCAATTGGAAATTTAAAGGCACTGAATGCGGTTATTCCGGGAGCGAATCGGTCTGTAACAAAACTAAGCAGGATTGTAAAACTACCAAAAATAATTTTAAGAGGTTCGGCGGGTTTCCTTCGATTCAATCCAACAGGATCCTTTTGGGATGAGGGACAAAGATATCATCAGGAAATATTTAGGGATCCCGTTTAAACACCGGGGACGCGCAATCGAAGAAGGGCTGGATTGCTGGGGTCTCATCAAAGCGATCTATGCGGATTGCGGCATAGATTTATTCGACCTTGATTCTTACGAAGTCGACTGGCCGCAGAATGGCAGGAACCATTTTATGGAATATTACTGTAGGCAATGGGAAAAAGTCGACCGGCCGCAATTCATGGATGTTGTTTTGTTTCGGGCCTCACCCATGGTGGTGAATCACGCCGGTTTAGTCTTGAGCGAATCCCGATTTATTCATGCGGCCCGGCCGGGTGTGGTTGTTTCCCGTCTTGGCGAACTGCAGGTCTTTAAGAAAATCGAGGGCTATTACAGGTTTAAAAATGATCAAGATAAAGTACATTCCCAATAGATTTGAACGTGCCGGGGTAATCGAGAAAGAGGTCTCATTCAGCCGGGAATTCCGGCTTCGCCATTATATTTCGGCCTTCGATGATCTCCCGCCGGTTGATTTTGAGAAATTCGATTGTATTGTTTCCGGGAAGAACGTCAAGGATCTGGATCAATTCATCAATGACGGCGATGAAATTATCATCACTCCCAAGATCGAAGACCCGGGTACAATCTTTGGCATCATTGCCACCATTGCGACCGCCTTAGGAGCATCCGCGACCGTTGCGGCTACAATCGCAACAATCGGTACGGCTATTGTCATCGGCGCCACTTTAGCGGCTATCGGGTATTCAATCTATCTGGCCACACAAAAACCCAGTCTTCCTTCGTTTGGAACGACCTCCGGAGGCGGCGGTCTGGATGAGGGTTCGCCGACCTATAGCTGGGACGGGATACGGACAAACCGCGACGTTAATATGCCGGTGCCGGTTATTTACGGAGAACATAAAGTGGGAGGGACAGCGGTCAATGAATACATCTGGACAGATGGGGATAAGAATTTTTTGTACACGCTTCTTGCCCTTTGCGAAGGGGAGATAGAAAGTGTTTCCAATATCAAAATCAATGATAACCCGATTGCGAATTATTCCGGTGTATCGACAACGACAAAATTGGGGACGAACAGTCAAACGGTCATCCCGAATTTTGAAGATCTCCACAACATCATCTCGGTAAACATTCAGTTGCTTAAAGACAGCTCGTATATTTATACGACCTTGGATAGCGATGTGGAGGCCTTTGAAATTAAGTTTAATTTCCCGGGCGGCCTTTACCAAGCGGACAGCGCAAGCGGCGAGATCCTTTCCTGGCAAGTTACGTATCGGGTGGAATACAAATTAGCCGCATCCGGAACATGGATCGATTTGGGGACAACGACCGTCAGCGAAAAGACGCGTTCGGCGATCAAAAGAGTTTTTCGTAAAGATGGTTTAACCGCGGGCCGTTACGATATCCGGGTAACCAGGACCTCGGAAAATTCTTCCTTAAGTCCGACCAAACAGGGCGATCTCTATCTTCAAAGCGTTGATGAAATCAAAACTGATGATCTTTCTTATCCCAATACCGCACTTTTAGCTATTGAGGCGATCGCGCAGGAACAATTGTCCGGAGCATCGCCCAATTATAGTTGCGTTGTAAAGGGGAGGAAAGTGTCTGTGCCGCGGGTGATGAATGGCGGAGTTGAGGTTAATTGGGAAAACTATTATTGGGACCCGAATACAAATCAATTCAAATTATTAGCCGATTCGGCCGTGCTTTCTTGGGATGACACAACCTACGTTGATAAATGGTCGGCCAATCCCATTTGGTGCCTTAAGGATCTACTGACGAATACCAGGTATGGTTTGGGGGATTTCATCAATGCCTCGCAGATCGATTCCGCGTTGTTTTTGGAAATGGCCAAGTACTGCGAGGAACGCATTCCCGATGGATCTGGAGGCTATGAAAAGCGTTTCCGGTTGGATGTGGCCATTGACAGTGTAACCAAGGCCTTGGATCTAATCAATCAGCTTTCGGCCACATTCAATGCCTTCGCCTTTTATTCGGCAGGCAGCGTCAAGTTCTATATCGATAAGCCAGCGGATCCGGCGCAAGTCTTCGGGATGGGAAATATTATCGAAAATTCATTTCAACAATCTTGGAAATCCATTAAAGAAACGCCCAACATGATCGAAGTCCAATATCTCGATAGCGTCAAGGATTACGAACAGGAAACGGTTGCGATTATCGATGAGGCTTCTTTAACCGCCGGTGAGCCGATCAGAAAGCACAGGATCCGATTGTTCACAACCAAGACTTCTCAGGCCTTAAGAATCGGCCGCTACGCGCTAAAGGTCGCGCAAAATATTGATCGCATCATAAATTTTAAGGCTTCAATTGATGCGATCGCCTGTCAGGTCGGTGATTTAATCGATGTTTCACACGATGTTCCGCAATGGGGTTTTTCGGGAAGGGTTAATTCTGGATCAAGTACCACCTCCATTGTCCTAGATCAGGAGATTACGATTGTTTCAGGGAAAACTTATAAGATGGAAATCAGATTTCCCGATGACGTCATTGAGGAAAGAACGGTTTCCAACGCGCCGGGCAACTATACAACATTGACCGTCAGCAGCGCCTTCAGCCAGGCCCCGGCCGCTTATTCGGTCTACGCGTTTGGTGAAACGGACATTCAAACGAAACCATTCAGGATTATATCAATCCAGCGCGATAACAAGGATGAAGCGATCCTATCGGCGGTCGAGTATAACGCGGCGATTTATGACGATTCCGTGATAGTCATTCCGGCAAGCAATTATTCCGCTTTGAGCCGTGACATTCCCGTGGTCACCAGTTTATCCATTGTGGAAAAGAACGTCATTCTAAGTGACGGAACGATAGGAAGTATCATCGAGGTTTATTTTTTAAAACCAATCCAAACCAGTTACCTGGTGTCGAGGTACAAAGAGGCCAAGATTTATCTTTCCGATGACAATGGCGTCAGCTGGCAGGCGGCCGGTTCCACCTCGGAAGAATTCTTTGCGACCAAAGACACTTTAAAAACAGGATCCAGTTATAAGGTGGCCGTTGTCAGCGTTTCTACCGAAGGGGCGGAAAGCTCGATAAATTCAAGCCCCCAGGCCTCGATAACGATTGCAGGCAAAAGCCTACCTCCGGCCAACATCACCGGCTTTGCTATCAGCCAACACGGCGATCAGCTCAATTTAAGCTGGAATCCTGTCCCGGACTTGGATCTGGCAAGGTATGTCATTAAAAAAGGAAGTGAGTGGGCGACCGGCGATTTGATTGCGGAAAAGGTCGATGTGACGGAATTTTCATCGCCCATTGGCCAGATCGGCGAGCAGACGTACATGATCAAGGCAGTGGATACCTCCGGCAATGAAAGCGTAAATACCGCCTTGTACACCATCAATGTCTCACCGCCGCCGGAGATGAATTTTGTCGTTCAGATCAATCCGTGGTCTTTAAACCGGGAATACAAGCTTGCCAATATCGCCAAAGAGCAGATGAGTCTTTACAGCCCCGATTATGCCAGGGATGTCTTTTCCTTGGTGACGACTTCCACATGGGAGGACAAAGAAGCCCTGGGGCAGGGGTGGGAGCAACTGGAGGCCTCTGGCGACTTAGACTTTAATAAACTTTTTACCGCATCGGGAGAGATTGAGCAAATCATCCCCTATGATTTGGGCACCATATTTGAATTTAACATTCTCTCGGACCTAAGATTTGAGAATGTTTCCGGCGGTAGCTTGACCCTTCAGATCTCCACAAGCGAAGACGGAGTGAATTATACGGCCTTTGCCAATGTCAACGCATCCACCAATTATCGAGCGAGGTATCTTAAGTTCAAATCCCTTCTGGCCACATCCGACAGCAACAATAATATTTATTTCTATTCCGGAACGATTTTTGTTAACGCGCCCACCGTCAAGGTGGACTATGGCCGAAATCTTTTGGTTTCAGCCAGCGGGACCCACGTTACTTTTCGGGGAGATTTTACCGCGGTCCCGCGCGTAACCAGTCTGAATATCGTCAATGGAATTAAAGGCCGGCCGTATTCAAATAATGTGGCAATGAGCGGCATGGATATTTATGTGGCCGATAAAGACGATGTTTTAATCGGCACGGCCCGGATCGATTGGGAGGTTAAAGGAAGCTGATGGAAGGGTATTGTCAAAGTTGCGGACAGATAGTCGACATGGAGAACGTCCAGACCGTGCGGCTTCCTAATTTATCTTTTATTCAAAAAGGGATTTGCAGCCGGAAAGATTGTTTGGGCGTTATCTTTAAACTTGTAGAGGATCATGAAATTATTATTAATGCGGCCGGACATAAATTTCCTAAGGAAGTTTATGTTGGTCCTGAAACGCCGAGAAAATTGTTCGATAAGGACAACGGACAGACGATTTTTAAAGGGAATGAAATTGTAAGAACAAAACTTAAGAACGATCAGATCAAAACAGTAAAAGAAATCAAGGAGAAATTAAATGGCCGACGAGATTAGATATCAATATGACGACAATTTCCCCGGGGGCTCTTTTTCGTTGGCTAATTTTAGGGCAACGTTAAGAGCCTTGCATGAACAGGATCTCATGCCGTTACGGCCCCGGGCTAAGCGGATATTGGATGGGATGGAATACAGCACCGATGCCTCAGCGCAGGCTGAATATTCGGGAGTTGGGGTCACCATCACAAAAGAAGGAACGATCAAACAAGAGGGGAGTTTTTCTCTAAAGGCGGTAACCGATGCGACCGCCAATCGGTCTTTCAGCCGGGCCTTTTCAATAAACTTAAGCGCATTTCAAAAGATTACGCTTTGGGAAAGGTCGTCCGGCGTGTCGCAAACAATTCGTTTTTATGTCCAGGACGGAAGCGGAAACCAGAGCTACTGGAATATCACGACCAATGGAACAGCCAATACTTGGCAACAAGACACTTTAACCTTAAGTACGCCTTCCGGGAATAATGGCGCAAACGCGAATTTATCCAATATTACGGTTTACGGGTTTCAAAACTTAAGCGCTTCGACGACGTATTACTTCGATACGATCAAGGCGATTGTGGACATGACGGTGGCTATCTTAGGCACTGATTTAGGCGCCTATTATCGCCATGTGTATTTAACCAATCAGCCCTTACAAGTCAATGCCCAGGCGGCTTCAACGATCACAGCGCCAGCAGGCAATCCAAGAATCGACATTTTGACAATCGATTCAGCCGGAGCTTTATCTTGGATCATGGGGACAGAAGCATCATCGCCATCGGCGCCGTGGTCAAGCATGCCCGCAAACAAAATTCCTATTTGTTTGGTTTATCAAAAGACGACAATGACCAAGGTTTTGGATTTTGAAGATAAAGATACCGACACCAATCAAGGTTACATTCTGGCCGATGTCCGGCCGTTTATGAAAAATGGGTTTACCTTTTTTAAAGGAGCGGACGTCGCCAGCGCCTCAACCGTTAATTTAGGTAACGACGGGAATTTTTTCAATATTACGGGAACGACAGCAATCACTTCAATAACAGCTAAACCAGCGGGAACGGTCGTGTGGCTGAGGTTTACCGGAATTCTAACAGTAACAAATGGAAGCAACCTCAAGTTGAACGGCAATTTCGTAACCGCGGCCGACTCCATGCTTCAGTTGGTCAGCGACGGAACGAATTGGTATGAGGTGAGCCGCCAACCCACAACCACAACATTTTTGGGATTAAGCGATACGCCGAGCAGTTATTCGGGGCAGGCGAATAAACTCGTCCGGGTTAATGCGGGCGAGACAGGTTTGGAATTTATTATTGGCATACCCGTGGGGCTTGGGCCGCTTCCCTGGCCAACGGATACACCTCCCTCTGGATGGTTGTTGTGCGACGGAAGCGCGGTATCCCGGACAACCTATTCCGCTCTTTTTGCAGTGATTGGCACAACCTTTGGACCCGGAGATGGAAGCACCACGTTTAATTTGCCGGATATGCGCGGCCGCGTTCCGCTGGGGCAGGATGACATGGGTGGGGTTTCCGCAAACAGAGTCACGAATGCTCAGGCTGATATTATCGGTGGTTCGGCGGGCGCGGAAAATCATCAATTGACCATTGCGGAGATGCCATCGCACAATCATGGGGTTCAAATCAATGATGCAACAAGTGCCGGTCCTAACAGGAAACCAGAGACGGCCGGGATTCAAAATACATACGCTTGGCCTTCCGACTACACTGGAGGTAATCAAGTCCACAATAATATGCAGCCTTATTTGACTCTGAACTACATCATCAAATATTAAAGGAAGGAAAGAATGTCAGATAACGAAATCCACTTAACACCGAGGGAACTGGAAGAAATCAAAGACGATGTTGCTTTTAAAACAAAAACAACATTGACGTTAAAGCATGTTTTAAAAAAGCTCGATGATCTAAACGGGGTCCGGGATGAGGTCACCTCATTAAAGACACACCGGAACATCCATTGGTTTTTGATTTCGGTCATTATCACCGGACTATTCGGGATCACGTTTTGGTTGATGCAAGGGAATCATTAAATAACAAAACAAAAGAAAGGGGTGCAGAAATGAATCCAATCGATTATCTCAATAATTTTGCACAGCAACATGCGTGGATTGGTCTTGCAATTGCAATTGTCATCGCAGTGCATACCGGTCTCAAAGCTTTGCGCGATGCTATCGATAGCACGCCGCAGACCGATGACAATTGGTTTGAGCGGATCGTGACTATTTTGGGCAAAATCACCGGTTATCTGGCCGGGTTTCGCGCCAAGAAAAACCCTTAGACGTCTTGCCACTTAAATATCGCCTGTTGGCCAAGACGATTTTGTTTTTGTGCGGGTTTAAAATTTACCGCCAGCGGTTCGGCGATGCAGGGTTTTGGTTGATCACTAATAAACCTTTACCCAAAGAAATTCACGATGAAGACGTTGTGTTCGAAAATAAGAACGCCCAGAAAGGCCAGATCCGCACAGCCAAGCTGGTTTGCGAGGGCGAAGAGGGGCGGGTGAAGTGCCGGTGGATATTTGATATTCAGAAATAAATTACCTTGATTAAGATTGCAGACTATGGCCTACTCACTCCCTCGAAAGGAGGGCGAAAATGCTCAAAGAAAATTTGACGGTTAAAAAGACGCGCTACATCTGCGTCAGCATCGGTGAGATGGAGGTCTACATTGAGAATATCTCGGCCACAGGGGCGATGATAGATCACCTTCCGGCCGTGAGGTTACGTTTGCGGGAGATCCAGAAGGTCATGCCGATGGGGCAGTGGTCGGTCAGGATTGAACAGCAATGGCCGGAAAAAGGCGTCCGGCATTACCAGTGGATTGATGCCGCGACAGGTAAACTACACAAACGTAAAGGGGGAAATTGACATGGGGAAAAAGGCTAAAAAGAAAAGTACTGTGCAGGCTCAGCCGGAAGTCAAGCTGACCCGCAATGAGCTAATGTCGCAGGCCAAGGAACGGGGTATCAAGAATTTTCGTGTTCTTAACAAGGAAGAGCTGGGGCAGGTTTTGGTTGATGGCACCACACCGGAACAAATCGAGAAAGTCGTTTCCGGCGCCGTCGCCAGATGGAAGTCCGGCTGGGGCAAGAAAAAGGATAAAAATGAAAGTCAAAGCTGAACTTGATTTGAAGGTCGAGATGGGGGGCGTGGCGGCCAATGGCACTGGATTTCAGGGCTATCTGCCGGAAGGCACGCGGTATGAGAATGTAGCCAGGGTATTCGGCAATCCCCAGTTCGGTAAATCGCCGGACAGTAAGATCAAGGTGGAGTGGGTTGGCAGGATCAACGGGCTGGTGTTTACAATTTACGATTACAAGTCACGTGTGGAACCAGACCGGAATACCGACTGGCATATTGGAGGGAAGGTAAAATTAACCGCAGTGTTGGTGAATTTATTCTATAAGGCAAATCAAAAGTAGTTTTGGAATTAATAAAAACCTCCGTTTAATTATCTAGCGGAGGTTTTTTCTTGTTGGCAATCCAAATCATCGGTGATACAATGTGTAACACTTTGGACAATCCCTTTTAGAGGAAATTGAATGGTGAAAAAGGAAGAAGTTTTAACCGCAGAAGAAGTTGCGGAATATCTAAGGATTCATCCGTACACGCTGAGACGATTAGCCCGGGCAGGCAAACTCCCGGGCTTTAAAATTGGTGGGCAGTGGAGGTTTCGGAAAGATGAAATCGACGCATGGTCAAAAGGATCTAAGAATAAGAAGAAAAAAGGGAAATCATAATGCCGAGAATCTTTGACAATATCGATCTTGATTTATTAACGGCCTTAAAAGAAACTTTAAACGTTTCTAATCGTGCTGATTTCTGCGTTGGCTATTTTAATTTGAGGGGATGGAGGCAGATAGATTCTTATATTGAACGTTGGGCCGGTGGTGAGGGAAAGTGCTGCCGGTTGTTGGTCGGGATGTCAAAGTTACCCCAGGATGAATTGCGAGAAGCGCTAAGCCTTGTGAAGAACGAGGAAGGAATTGATAACCAAACGGCTTTACGCCTTAAGAAGAAACTAGCCGAGGAATTCCGAAACCAGTTAGCTTGGGGTATACCTACAAATGAAGATGAAGTTGGTCTGCGGCGTTTGGCATCACAAATTAAGGCTCAAAAGGTTGTGGTCAAGCTATTCCTGCGACACCCTCTCCATGCAAAACTCTATCTGCTTTTTCGTCCTGACCCCATTAACCCTACTGTGAGTTATCTTGGCAGTAGCAATCTAACTTTCGCTGGTCTATCTAAACAAGGCGAGTTAAACATTGACGTGTTAGACCACGACGCTTGCCAGAAATTGTCCAGATGGTTTGAAGATAGATGGGATGATCACCGGTGCATTGATATTTCAAAAGAACTGGCAGATATAATTGATGAGAGTTGGGCGCGCGAGGAGCAGCCCATTCCTTATTACATATATCTTAAAATGGCTTATCACTTATCGCAGGAGGCTCGAGTTGGTCTGTCTGAATTTAAAATTCCAAAGGAGTTTGGTCAAAAGCTTTTTGAATTTCAAACAGCGGCGGTTAAGATAGCGGCTCACCATATTAATAAACGTGGTGGTGTGCTAATAGGTGATGTTGTGGGCTTGGGAAAAACACTAATGGCCACGGCCGTCGCGCGCATTTTCGAAGACGATCACGGACTCGAAACCTTAGTCATCTGCCCCAAGAACTTGGTCCCTATGTGGGAAGACTACCGAGAGCAATATCGTTTACATGCCAAAGTGCTTTCCATCAATCGTGCGGCGCGAGAGCTTCCAAGTTTACGCCGATACCGCTTAGTTATTATCGATGAGAGTCACAATCTTCGTAATCGTGAGGGGAAACGCTATCGAGCAATTCAAGAATATTTGCAGGAAAATGAAAGTAAGGTAATACTGCTTTCGGCTACTCCCTATAATAAAACCTATTTGGATTTATCTAATCAATTACGGCTTCTCGTTTCTGCTGATAGTGATATCGGGATTCGCCCCGAACGAAAATTGCGTGAAATGGGTGAAACCGAATTTATCCGCCAGCATCAGTGTTCAGTTCGTTCTCTCGCCGCATTTGAAAAGAGTGAATATGCCGATGACTGGCGTGAGCTGATGCGCCTCTATCTTGTGCGCAGAACACGCACGTTCATCCAGGATAATTACGCTGAAACTGATCCAACGAATGGAAGAAAGTTTTTAACATTTGAAGACGGCACGCGATCCTATTTCCCGACCCGCATACCAAAGACTGTACCGTTTCATATTGACGATCATAATCCATCAGACCAGTATGCTCAGCTTTATGCGCCTGACGTTGTCGATATAATCAACCATCTCAATTTACCCAGATATGGTCTAGGCAATTATGTAGCCGCCACCCCCCATAAGCCGCCAACGGCAACTGAGCAAAAGATTTTACAAGATCTTTCTCGTGCTGGTCGAAGACTCATGGGTTTCTCGCGAACAAACCTATTTAAACGTCTGGAGAGCAGCGGGCATGCTTTTCTCCAATCGGCTGAACGGCATATCTTACGGAATTTTATCTTTCTTCACGCTATCGAGAATGACCAGCCGATACCCATTGGAACGCAAGACGCCGAGATTCTCGATACACGATTCTCTGATGAAGATAAAACAGTTGAGTTATTTAACGATAATGATGACGATGGAGAAGTGGCTGAGGAAACGACATCACTAAGGAGTGAAAAAGATTTCAAAAATCGAGCTTCAGAAGTTTATTCAGAGTATTTCAAATTACACAAACATCGTTTTAAATGGCTGCCGCCGGAATTTTTCGTTAAATCACTGGCTAATGATTTACGAGCTGACATAGATACACTTATGAGAATTTTGAACAAATGCAAGCAGTGGGACCCTGCCAAGGATGCGAAACTCGATGCGCTTTACGACCTGTTAATAAAAAAATACCCGAATGACAAAGTCCTGATTTTTACCCAATTCGCCGACACGGTACGTTATCTTGAGAAACAACTAACTGATCGTAAGGTTGCAAAACTGGCTGGCGTTACCGGTGACTCTTCTAATCCCACTGCCTTAGCCTGGCGCTTTAGCCCAATTAGCAATAACAAACAAGAGTATATTAAACCAGCTGATGAACTTCGTGTATTAATTGCGACGGATATCCTGAGCGAGGGGCAAAACCTCCAGGATTGTTCCGTTGTGGTCAATTTCGACCTGCCCTGGGCTATCATTCGTTTAATTCAGCGGGTTGGACGCGTAGACCGTATCGGACAGAAAGCCGAGAAAATATTATGTTATTCATTTCTGCCAGCCGAGGGGGTTGAGCAAATTATTAATTTGCGCAACCGTGTGCGACAGAGACTCAGTGAAAATGCCGAAGTGGTAGGGACAGATGAGGCATTTTTCGAAGACGACCGCGATGACAGAAGAGTGCTCGATCTATATCACGAAAAATCCGGAATCTTGGATGGAGATGCTGACAGCGAAGTGGATCTTGCATCCTATGCCTACCAGATTTGGAAAAATGCTATTACAGAGAATCCGGAGTTGCAAAAAGTTATTCCTGAACTGCCGGATGTCGTTTACTCTACAAAACCAATTAAGCCAACTGAAAAAGAACCAGAGGGAGTATTGGTTTATCTTCGCACGGCAGAAGGAAATGACGCGCTCACTTGGGTCAGTAAAGACGGAAAAAGTGTTACCGAATCACAACTTACAATTCTTAAAGCCGCTGAGTGCGCGTCCAATACCCCTACAGTCCAGCGCATGGAAGAACATCATCAGTTAGTTCAGAAAGGCGTTGAGCTGATTGTCGCAGAAGAAAAGTCTGTCGGTGGCCAGTTAGGACGTCCATCGGGTGCGCGTTTCCGGACATACGAGCGTTTGAAACGATATGTAGAGGAAGTAAAAGGCACTCTTTTCGAATCCCAAGAACTACTCAAAGCTATTGAGGAAATATACCGCTATCCCCTGCGGTCGACTGCCCTAGACACCCTCAACCGTCAATTAAGAAGCGGTATATCTGATCAGACATTGGCGGAATTGGTCGTGGCCCTCCGTGATGAAGGCCGATTGTGTATTATTAATGAGGAAGAGCAGGTTCACGAACCGCAGATTATCTGTTCTCTTGGGCTCGTTTCTAAGCGGGAGGCCAAGTAAACTATGCCCGTTGCCGTCGTCAATTGCAGGAATTACCTGAGGAATTTTGATCTAAATTCATTGTTTATCGAACAACTGGGCTGGGACATTCATGCCCAAACGTTGGAAGTCGCTGTTGACGGGAAAAATTTTATTTTAAATGCTGTAGCTCAAAAACGAGGCATGGCCGCATTTGTCCTTAATGGCCGCATTCCTGATTATTCCACGCGACGCAAAATTGAGCGTCAGGTAGCTAAGTCCGCCCATGAACACCTGATCATTTTTACTGATCCTGATCAGACAGTCCAAACATGGCAGTGGGTAAAGCGCGAGGCCGGGAAGCCAATCGCCTGCAGAGAGCATATTTATCACCGCAACCAATCCGGAGACGGGCTGATTCAGAAACTTCAAGCGATTGCCATTAGCATTGAAGAGGAAGAAAGCTTAACGCTTCCTCAAGTCGTTAACCGTGCGCGGACAGCCTTTGATGTCGAACGTGTCACTAAACGCTTCTATGATTGCTTCAAAACCGAACATGATGCTTTCTTCCGATTTATCAAAGGGATTCCTGATGATGAACTGCACCGCTGGTATGCTTCCGTTATGCTCAACCGGCTGATGTTCATCTATTTCATTCAAAAAAAAGGCTTCCTCGATGGTGATACTAATTACCTTCAGACGAAATTGATGCAAGCTAAGCAGCGGGGCAAAGATTGTTTCTATCGCGAACAGCTCTGCCCGCTATTCTTTGAGGGTTTCGCCAAAAAGCCCTCCCAGCGATCAGCCTCAAGTAACAAACTTTTGGGCAAAGTGCCTTATCTAAACGGCGGGATCTTTCAACGTCATCAAATTGAAGAGCTTCATGGAAAACAAATTCAGATTTCCGATGCCGCCTTCGAGAAATTATTCAGTTTCTTTGAACAATACCACTGGCATTTGGACGAACGCCCGCTTCGCTCCGATAATGAAATCAACCCGGATGTTCTTGGTTACATTTTCGAAAAATACATCAACCAGAAGCAGATGGGGGCGTATTACACCAAAGAAGATATCACGGGCTACATCAGCAAATACACGATCAGTCCGTTCCTCTTCGAGGCGGCCCGCGGCAAATGCAAAGTGGCTTTTGAAAACCCTAAGGGACCTACTATCTGGGATTTGCTTAAAACCGATCCGGATCGTTATATCTATAATGCTGTCAAAAAAGGGATGAATCTGCCCCTGCCTCCGGAAATCGCGGCCGGGGTTAAGGACGTTGCCAAGCGCACCGAATGGAACAAACAAGCGTCCGAAGAATATGCCCTTCCACCCGAAATTTGGCGCGAAGTCATTGAGCGGCGCAAACGCTATGAAGAAGTTAAAAGGAAACTAACCACAGGAGAAATCAAGGATATCAACGATCTCATCACCTATAACCTCGACATTCGCCAGTTTGCCCAGGATGTCATAGAAAATTGTGAAGGCCCGGAATTGCTCCGTGCCTTTTGGCATGGTATTGAACCAATTACCGTGCTCGACCCGACCTGCGGCAGCGGGGCGTTTTTGTTTGCCGCCGTGAACATTCTTGAGCCGCTTTACGAAGCCTGCCTTGACCGGATGGAGATGTTTGTTGAAGAGATGGAGTGTTCTGCTCAAAAACACCGCCCTGAGAAATTTTCCGATTTTCGCAAAATCCTAGAGCGTGTTGCTCAGCATCCCAATCGCAGATATTTTATTTTCAAATCTATCATCGTCAATAACCTTTACGGTGTGGATATTATGGAAGAGGCTGTCGAAATCTGCAAGTTGCGCCTGTTTCTCAAGCTTGTTGCGCAGATTGACCGTGAAGAGCAAATCGAACCGTTGCCCGACATCGACTTCAATATCCGGGCCGGTAATACACTGATTGGCTATGCCACTTACGAGGAGATGAAAAGCGCCATTACAAGCCGGCTTGATTTTGATAATGCCTTGGATCGTATTGAAAAAAGGGCTCAGGATGTGGATCGACTGTTTAGTTTATTTCGTCAACAACAGACTGAATTAGGTGGCGAGGTCGCAGCTGAAGATAAACAGGTTTTACGAGATCGCCTTAAATCTCTTGAAGATGAACTCAATCAGTACCTCGCCAACGAATACGGCGTGGATACCAAGAAGCACGGTCCTTACGAACAATGGCTGAAAACGCATCATCCGTTTCATTGGTTTATCGAATTTTACGGCATCATGAAGAAAGGCGGGTTCAATGTCATAATCGGTAACCCGCCATACCTTGAATTACGCGAAGTACGGTATACTCCCCAAAATTTTAAATGTGGGAATAGTGGGGCAATCCATGCGATGTGTATCGAACGCAGTGTGCAGTTACTCCATCGACAGGGATGCATGAGCATGATTGTTCCATTGTCCTTGGTCTCAACACAACGAATGCAGATCGTTCAGGAAGTTCTAGAAACTAAACGAAACGCTTGGTATTCAAATTACTCGTGGCGCCCGGGTAAGCTTTTCGATACAGTTAACCGCGCCCTGACTATCTTCGCTAGCACGCCATCAGAAAAAGGTAGAACATTCTCGACTAACTATCAGAAATGGACATCTGATAGTCGTGATTTACTTATGTTAAAACTCAACTTCATTGAAATCTTTCGACCGCGACCGGCTTGTTGGATTCCCAAACTTGGTAATGAGATAGAACCTTCAATTTTAAAGAAATGTTTACAAGTAAAAGTCCCATTAGGCAGTTTTATCCGAAATAATAATTACAGGATTTACTATCGCACCACTGGAGGCCTCTATTGGAAAGTATTTACAGATTTTCCACCCGCATTCAAAGTTAATGGAAAGGTCGGTCACTCCAGTCGAGAAACTAAGTTTTCGTTAACCGACGCAAGATTTGTTTTTCCTGTCATAGCTGTTTTAAGCAGCGATCTGTTTTGGTGGTGGTACACTATCACAACTAATTGTCGTGATCTTAACCCTTATGATATACAGAATTTTCCTATTCCTGAATCTGCGATAACTGACGCAGCGCTGTCAAGCTTAGGAGAAAAATACCTGAAAGATATTAAGCAAAATAGCATCATGCTGGTTCGTGTTCAAAGACAAACTGGCAGGACTCAAACTCAGTCGTTTAAAATCCAAAAGACTAAGGCGATCATCGATGAAATTGACCAAGTGATAGCTAATCATTATAGGCTTAATCAAGAAGAGATAGACTTTATCACAAATTATGACATCAAGTACCGCTTAGGTTTCGATGATGAAGATAACGATGAAGAATAGAACTCCTGCGGATATGGAAACTCGTGAAGTTTCAAGAGGCCATCACGATTATCCGAATCAACTCATTCGTTGTTTTGAGAATAGATCGCCTTTAATTATCACTATGCAAGGCAACATTTCGATTTTTCGAAATGATAAATTGGCCCTCTTTTGTTCGGTCAAATGTCCCGGCAAGGTCATCATTACGCTTTATGACTATATGCAAGCTTTGTGTGAGCAAGGCCAAACGGTCATCAGCGGTTTTCATTCACCCTTGGAGAAAGAATGCCTCCGCATTCTGCTCCGCGGCCGACAACCAGTTATTATCTGCCCGGCTCGAGCTATTCAAAATATGCGCTTGCCGGAGGACTGGAAGAAACCGCTTCAAGAAGGCCAACTGCTTTTGATATCGCCTTTCAAGGGAAACCAACGTCGGGTTACTATAGATCATGCTCAACAACGAAATGAATTTGTCGCAGCCCTAGCGGACAGGATATTGATTCCCTATTCGTTCCCTGGTGGACGAACGGAAAAACTGCTTGAAAAGATTTCGCGCTGGAATAAACCCATTCTAACAGATATCGGATCAACCATGCAGTTTGCAAGATAAATAGTGACAGCGACCATTAGCCGAGATTGAAATGGTCGAGAATTTCGATTAATAAAAAACTAAGAGATTTTCAATATTTATGACGGCAAGGCCTAAGATTGGTTTTGCCATTTTTTATTTATTGGGATCTGTTTTTGCTCGTTAAAGATTTTCATTGACAAAAATAAAGTCAATTGATATAGTATGTGCAATTGTAACAGTTTAATTGAATATGGAGGTGTGAAATGGTCGCAAAACCAACGATTCAGGAGCTAGAGGCTCTTTTAAATAGTGAAGAGGAGACGCCTATGCAAATTCTTCCTAATGGGGAAATCAGAGCCGTTGGGCAGACAAATCCTGCTGATCTTGCAGGGAAGAAGCCAATAACCATGAAAGAAGATTTAGGTGGAGAATATTGATTATGGATACTGGTCGTATTCAAAGAGAATTTTTAGAAGCCCAAAGAGCCTTTTCCTACATTGAGCTTCACCCTACTATCGATGGCAAGGTGTACGTAAAGACAGCGCTCCAAGCTTCAAATCAAATGTATATTCTATCCATTAAGTTCCCAGATGGTTATCCGAACGAGATGCCAAGAGTATTTGTTGATACCCCAGCCATAACGACTGCTCCACACAGATATCAAAATGGCCATATCTGTTATCTTCACCCTACGATGTGGAATCCAGGAATTCACAATATTTCTTTTGTAATTGCGCGGGCAGCAAAATGGTTAAACAAATATGAGATTTGGAAACGTCAAGGTCAGTGGCCCGGTGCGGAGATTAAACACTAAGAGAAGGTAACTATGAAAATAGATTTTAAAACTTTAAAAATGATGGAATTGAGAAGTTCTCCTGGAGAGGTTTTAGATCGGGTAGCCAGAGATGGGGAGGTATTTGTCATTGAGAGAAATGGTCAGCCCAAAGCATGCCTTGTTCCGGTTTCTTTTCTTCTGCCTGATATTTCTCCAGAAAGGATAACGGAGGAGTTAAATAAACTTCGCGATAAAAAGGAAAATTATAAATTAACGATTAATGATCATAAGGAACTTGAGATTAAATTTCAGGAGAGTGCTGCTGGCGAAAATATTGTAATCAGTATCGTGCTGCCACACGGGTATCCCAACGCTGCTCCCAGAATTGACGCACAGGGTATTCCAGAAAACACGCCCCATCGATGGCAAGATGGGTCTTTATCGATTTTTGGAACCATAGCAACGTGGAATACCAAGAGTCACGATATCATTTACGCATTAATTGTAGCCAGAAGTTGGCTTAAGCAATACGCGAAATGGCGAAAAACTGGTGAATGGCCAAAAGATTTGCAGGACGGATCATGAAAAAAGATCAAACATTCGAGAGAATTGACTCCCTTTTTGATATTCAACTTTTGGCACCTGTCCGGGTGCTATTCGCTGGCTGTGGCTCCGGTGGAGGAAGTGTAGCTCTCCAACTTGTCATGTCGGGAATTCGTAATTTTACACTTTTAGATCGGGATATCCTTGGAGCAGAAAATGTTATTAGGCATGTTTGCGGAAGAAGTTTTATAGGGAAAAAGAAAGTCGATGCCTTAACGGAAATTTTACAGGACAGGAATCCAAATATCGATGTCAAAAAGATAGAAGCGGACATAATGAATTTTTCGGATATTGAATCAGAAATTTGCGGATCTGATGTTGTTGTTTTGGCGACGGACAACGAACCATCCCGTTATAAAATTAATGAAATTTGCGTAAAAAATGAAATTCCTTTTGTCGTGGGACGGGTTTTTACCAGAGGTATTGGAGGCGAGGTCTTTAGTTATCGACCTGACTCTGGGGGATGTTTGGCTTGTCTTGAATCTTTTTTGCAGCGTACTTCATATAGAGAAGGGATAAGGGAGATAGATCTTGTTTCTGAGGAAGAGCGGGAGAAAATTTATGGTATGGAAATTTCAGAAATAAAAGACTCCCCCGGTCTGGCGGTGGATATTTCCTTTATTACTTCTTTCCATACAAGGTTTGTATTGGACGCTATTGCGCGGCGTTTGAAAGATCGGCCTAAGTATTTGAATTTGATAGATGAAAATTATTTAGTTTGGGGGAACCGGCCGGTGCATCCGTTTAAGAAACATTTTCAGTTGCAAAGATTTAATTTAGATCGTCAGGAGAGTTGCGCACTATGCTCGGAGAGGAATGTGGCCGATGTTTAAATCAAAAAAGCCAGAGGTTAATATTTATATTCCGAAATCAGCACTTGGTGTGATTTATGATGAATGTGATCAGTATGACCTTGATGAAACAGGCGGCAGGCTCATTGGAAATTATAAAAAAAATGGTAATAAATATACAATTGAGGTCTCAGGGATTATAGAACCCGGCCCAAAAGCGACAAGGACAGCAACGAGCTTTTTTCAGGACGGAGAATATCAGGAGAAGATTTTTAGATCAGTTGAAGAAAAACATCCCGACGTTGAACATCTGGGAAGTTGGCACACACATCACGTTAATGGCCTTGATACTTTGAGTTCTGGTGATAGGGCTACTTACCAGAGGATTGTCAATCACCATATGCATAATACGGATTTTTTCTATGCGCTTTTAGTTGTTGAAAAGAAAACCGGCGGGCAACAAAGGTATACGATCAAACATTATTTCTTGCGTCGCAAAGATTCGGCGATTTATGAAATTCCGGACTCACAGGTTCACATTATAGATAAGCCCCTCATTTGGCCGTTCAGCGGCGCAAATAATTATTTACCGTCGTCTATACCTAAGGCTGTGGAGGTCAAAAGCAACTCCAATCAGGAACGTGTCAAAGATCAAGAATTTTTCGCTGAATTTTATTCCGGCTTTAAGCCTTTATTCTCAAAGAACACGAATGCCTTTTATTGGAAAGGTAAATTGAATCTTGTTGATAACACCTTTTTAGACGTGGTGGTTATAGAAAATCAGGATGATCATGGATGGGCCTATTCGATCGCTGTTGCTGATCAGATCCCATCAATATCCAATATTTTGACAAGTTACAAAGATCGTACCTTTAAATCTGCAAGGCTTGCCGTGTTTAATATAGAGAGAAACATCAATCAAGGAATTTATCTTAAAAAGGAATCAAATGTATGAACATTATCACAGTCAATGTTGGTCAAGGTGCCCTTTCCTTGGTAAGACATAATAAGGAAGCAATTGTAATTGATTCTAGAATTCCACCTTCAGATGACAAAACTGTCGCTTATGTGAAAGAAATGTTGATGGTGTCGCTAAAGGATCACTATGTTAAGGGTCTTATATTAACCGGTTTTGATAGTGATCATTCGGATATAACGGGAGTTTCTATTATTCTCCGTAAGTATCGCCCTGATTGGGTCGTGTATCCCAAGTACTATAAGGAGAGTGAAGAGGCGAGATCGGTTTTTGAACGAATAGAACAAGAGGAAAAAGAAAGATGCAGTTCAACAAATCCTTTGAAAAGAATTTCTGTTAGACTTGATCAACTAAAGAATCGAAAACTTGTGGGGCTCTCTTCAAACTTTGAGTTTGAATTATTTTCTCCCCATATTGAGGATATGGACTGTTCTAACAATTGCAGTATTGTACTTAAATTGTCTGGAATCGGGGCAGGCGGTTTTTCATATTTGATAACGGGCGATACAGAAAATGAAAGATGGGAAACAATTAGCAAATTTTTTGGCGAGGCTCTTAAATCTCATATTTTGGCTGCGCCGCATCATGGCTCAAAAAACGCTACCCATCCCGCATCCCTGCTTCATATTGAACCTCACACTGTACTTATCAGCGCTGGCGTAGACAATCAATATGGCCATCCCGACCCGGAGGCCTTAAGAGTTTATAGCCGGGTTGCAAAATTTGTATTCTCCACAAATATGCAAAACGGTGTTTCACTTTTTACGCGGGACGGAATAACCGGATTTACCACGGAATTGATCCCAAGTAATTAGTATATGTGCAATGCTATGTTAAGAGTTCTGTTATTCTTGTGTGTCAACGCAGTCGGAAAATATCGAAATGAGGTAAATGGATATGGGTTATGATGTAGATTTTTTACCGGTAGGTGACGGAGAGAAGGGGGGCGATGCGATTGCTGTGCGATGGGGAAATCTAAACGGGAATCGCACAGAACAGAAAGTAATGGTCATTGATGGAGGGACGAAAGATTCAGGGAATGCTCTTGTAAAACACATTAAAGAATATTACAAAACTGATTTTGTTGATTATGTATTTTGTACTCATCCGGATGCCGATCATGCCTCTGGATTAACGGTTGTCTTAGAAGAATTAAAAGTTGGTATCTTGTGTATGCATCGTCCATGGGAACATGCCGCAGATATTAAAAATTTGTTTCAGAATGGGAAGATAACAGCAACGAGTCTCAGAGAAAATCTTCGTAAGGCACTCGAGAACGCGCATGAACTTGAAAGCATTGCGACTAAAAAAGGTATCAAGATTTTTGAGCCGTTTTCCGATAGTGTTACGAATTCAAATTCTCCATTGACAATTTTAGGACCCAGTGAGGAATTTTATCAATTGATGCTTGCTAATTTTCGGGAAACGCCCAAGCCGAAGGATAATGTTAATATTCTCGGTCGCAGTGCTATACTTACCGCCGTTCGGGAAGCAATCCGATGGATAGGGGAAACATGGGGAGTGGAAACCCTTGCAGATCCTGAGGAGTTTGAAACGAGTGCAGAAAATAATTCCAGCGTTATACTTCTTTTACAGGTTGATGGAAATAAGCTTCTCTTTACGGGCGATGCAGGTGTTGAATCTCTTGATGCTGCTATTAATAAAGCAATTACTTTGGGGATTGATTTAACGGGTATTTCCTTTATTCAAATTCCGCATCATGGGAGTAAGCATAATGTCAGTCCATCTCTACTCGATAAACTGGTTGGTCCTAAATTAACCAATGATATTTCTAATAAAACAGCGTTTGTGAGTGTGCCCTTAAAGGGAGATCCAAAGCATCCATCAAGGAAAGTGACAAATGCCTTCAAAAGGCGAGGTGCGAAGGTTATAGCAACAAAAGAAAGCACGAAACATCATTTTAAAGATGCCCCTGATCGCGGCTGGGTTAAGGCGGAACCATTGCCTTTCTATGACCAAGTTGCTGATTAGATGTTAAAAGGAATCGATGTGATAAGACACGATAACTATACTTGGTATGCGCGGATCTATCCGGTCTTCATTGTTATCTTTCCGATAACCCTTGTTTGCATGGTTTGGTTTCAACCGTTGCTAGGATTTCTGACGGGTATCCTAAGTTCAGGGATAGCGAGTATTTTGTTTTCGCAGTTAGGGCGTGACCAAGGGAAATACAAGGAATCTAAATTATTTGAACTGTGGGGAGGGAATCCCGCTGTTCGCATGCTTAGATATCGTGATTCGGTGTTAAGTCAGGTTACGGTTAGACGGATTCATGAGAAGCTTGCGAGTTTGGTGGCCAATACATATGCTGTGAACGAGAAAGAAGAAAAGGAAGATGCGGTAAAAGCGGATACTGTTTACACGTCGTGGGTTGAATGGTTGCGATCAATGACGCGGGATCAGAGTAAATTTTATCTTCTTTTTGCAGAAAATAAAAATTATGGATTCCGAAGAAATCTTTGGGGCATGAAATCCATAGGAATTTTGGTTTCCGTTTTATCATTAGTTGCGATCACTATTGCGCTTTATAGTGAATGGATGCGGATCGGATCTATTTCTTCGATAACTTTAGGGGCTTTTCTTTTCGTCATCTTTTGTTTTATTTTTTGGGTCTTTTGCTGTACACCAAAATGGATACGCATTACTGCTGAAGCATATGCTAAACAACTGTTAGAGACTGTAGATCAGTTATAATTTTCGCAGTAGAATTAGCAAAGAGGATCTGGGAGTAGATTAGAGCTTTATCAGGCGATCAATAGTTTGTTTGTGGGCTTCAAGAATGATTATTATTTGGTTGAGAGCTTTGGGCAAGGTTGCACAGTTGTTTGACGTTCATTTGGCGGAGGATTTTGGGGTCGTTACAATTGGCAAGTTCTGTGATAAGATTTGATGGTAGTCGATTAGCGATTGTGAGGAGTTTTGAGATGCGTTTACGGGGGATGTTCAATTTGGCGGCCGCGGAGAGGCAGGTTTCGTCCGGGTGCGCGGTCATGAAATTCTTCACCTGGAGCGCTTCAAGGATGCAGTTTTGTGGCGGGGCCGGGGCCCGCGATCGTATTTCGGGCAGGGGCAGGTCGATTGAGGCCTGTAAAGCGCCGTAGCGTCTGGCATGGAATCTCATAACCAATTGCGCCACAGGCGGTTCGCGGTTTTGACTTCCGCCAAGCAACAGACCCCAGATTTTTACCCCGACAGGATGTTCGAACTCTTTCCAAAATTTTCTTAAAGCCCGATAATAAAATTTTTTTAAGAAGTTGAGATATTCGGCAAAGAATAATTTAGTTTTGAAATGTAAGGAGTTTATATTAGAATCAGAAAAAATTTGAGATAAGTAAAAAGGAGTTCATTCATGAAACTACGAGCGGTTGTTTTAGGGGCAGGTTTTGGTGGACTTGAACTGACCACCATACTTTCTGAAGCTCTCGGCGATCGCCTGGATCTCACGCTCATTGATAAGAACGACGCTTTCTATTTTGGTTTTTCAAAACTGGATGTTATGGTCGGCCATGAGAAGCCCGCAAATGTGCGCGTCCCTTACCATCACATTAACAAACCCGGCGTGAAATTTCGCCGAGAGGAGATAACCTCCATTGATCCAGCCGCAAAACGCGTTAAAACGGATAAGGCGGTTTACGACGCGGATGTTTTGGTTATCGCCTTGGGATCTGATTATGATTTTAAGGCGACACCTGGGCTCGTCGAATACGGACATGAATTCTATAGTCTTGAAGGTGCCGAGCGTCTAAGTAAATTGCTTCCGAATTTTTCAAAAGGCCGTATTGTGATCGGTGTCAGTGGAACTCCTTTCAAGTGTCCGCCTGCGCCCAGCGAAGCGGCGCTCATGCTGCATGATTATCTCACGAAACGCGGTGTACGTAAAAATTGTGAAATAACTCTCGCCATGCCTTTTGGTGTCCCCATTCCTCCATCGCCGGAAACCTCTCAGGCGCTCTTAGTTGCTTTTGCTGAACGCAACATAACCTTTGTCCCTAAAAAAACGGTAGTGGCGCTCGACCCGGGCAAGAGTGTTGTACAGTTTGATGATAACAGCACGTTACCTTATGATTTATATCTCGGAATTCCGAAACATTGTGTTCCAGCGGTGGTTGCCTCAAGCGGTTTGACAGAGGAAGGATGGGTAGTCCCCAACCCCAAGAATCTCAAAACTAAGTTTCCTGGCGTATATGCGGTGGGTGATGTGACGAGAATTGGGCCCCCGAAAGCGGGGTTGTTCGCGGAAGGGGCCGCAAAAGTGGCCGCTGCCACGATTCTAGCGGATCTTCAAGGTGGTGAATATCCTGCGGCTTATGACGGGGCGGGAACCTGTTATATTGAGTTTGGGGGAGGCAAGGTTGGGCGTGTAGATGTAAAATTCCTTGCAGGACCAACGCCTACGGGGCGTTATTTCGCACCTTCCACTGATCTCGTCGTTGAAAAGAAGTATTTTGGATCCAGTCGCCGGGCTCGCTGGTTTGGATTGCGATAAATGAGGTTCTAACCTTCTTCAGCCAGCCACCTCAGGTAGGATAATCCGTCGAACTATTGTAAGAGTTTAAGAAAGAAAAGTTTTATCAAAAGTGTTACAAAGACTATACGAGCTTTTGTCAGGAACAAATGGCTCAAATGACCGGTACAAAGTAAGCCAGTGACCTAGGGGCCAACTCCGCCGTTTTGTAAAGCAAATCAGTGATGGTTGCTAAAGAATTTAGCTAAAACTTTTTACAAGGAGATCCAATGAATAATTTTATAGTTTGGTTTGAAACACCTGTCAAAGATTTAAAAAGAGCGATCAAATTTTACTCCAAAGTAATGGCTGTTGAGCTACAGCCTGTGGATGGGCCGAGTAAAATGGCACTTTTCCCTTTTGCTCCAAGGGTGGCATCAGGCGCTCTTGTTGAGACCAAGGAAAATACACCCAGCGAAAGAGGCACGCTCGTTTATCTCAATGGCGGTGAGGACCTGTCAGTTCCACTAAAGCGAGTAGAAGGAGCGGGAGGAAAAATTATTCAGAATAAAATTAGCATTGGAGATCACGGCTTCTTAGCGGCTTTTATTGACCTTTCTTCCATTTAAAGCATTGCTGTGGAAGTCAATACTGCCTTTTCCCGAGGAGAAGAAAGGTTTAATACTGGCTTCCACTCTGCTTTTGGATAGGAAAAGGCCAGTAAAGATACTGAAGGCAACAAAGTTGTTTTGCACAGTATGAAGTGAGTTGGAATATAGAAGTAGATGCTCTTCAGGAAAGCAGGGGATTAATATGCGGAAGGAAAAAAATAAATGGCTTATGATGAAAAATTGGCAAAACGTTTGAGTCAATTGATTGCTCAACGTAATGATTTTTATGAACAGAAAATGTTCGGTGGGGTGGGATTCCTCCTGCACGGAAATATGTGTTTCGGCATTTACAAAAATTACTTAATTCTACGCCTGGGAGAAGAGCAAGCCAAAAAGGCCTTGAAGAAAGCAGAGACCAAACCGTTTGACATCACCGGCCGTGTGATGAAAGGTTGGGTCATGGTAACACCCGCCGGAATGAGTTCAGAGAATACTTTACGGCGATGGGTGACAAAGGCGATTGCTTTTGTTTCTCAGTTGCCTCGCAAATGAGTTTTATGAACTGATTGCTGAAGAGAAGCGTATTTCTCAATGCTCATCGAAGCAACACAGAAAGCCTTTCAGGAGAAGCGATTTCCCTCCCTTTTAATCATTGGTAATTTTATCGTCGAGTTTCTACTCATTCATCCCTTTCAAGACGGCAACGGCCGCGTCTCCCGCGTTTTGACCAATCTCTTGCTGTTAAAAAACGGCTATGAATATACACTTTATATTTCTCATGAGAAATTGATTGAGGATAACAAGGCCGACTATTACATGAGCTTGCGCAAGGCGCAAAAGACCATGAGGACCAAAAATTCGGATATTGTACCCTGGCTGGATTTTTTTTGACGATTATGTATCAGCAATCAACGATGGCTTTGGAGCTGCTTTCCAAGGAGCATGCCGAAAAAATCTTTTCTTCGAAACAAATTGCGGTCTGGGAATATTTGAAATCAGTGGAAGAAGCTGCACCAGGCGAGATTTCCAAACGCACTAAGGTCGCGCGCCCAACGGTGGCCCAGGTGTTGGATAAACTGCTTCGGTTAAAGAAAATCGAACGGATTGGATTAGGGCGATCAACCCGATATAGAAAATTGTTATTATAATTTGACTCAACTACGTAGAATAAAGGAAGGTCTATAGACAGTTTACCAAAAGCCCCCCGCCCCAGTGATGAATAAAACAATTCCATCCTCCAGGTTTATTTATTCAATGCTTTGGTTTGCCTCCAATTCAATGAACAAGAATAGCAAATTGGCTAAGAGGAAGGAATTGTTTCGCAATTGCTTGGTCGTTCAATAATTGCGTAAAGCCTCGATAGTCCCCCAATATGACTGTAACCATTCGCCGTCTTCTCTTATATGCAATAGTCTTCGCGGTCCTTTTCTATTGCTACGTACAAATAAAAACAGTAGCACATACCAATCCCTCCCAATCTTATGTAAAATTTACTAATCAACCGGTTCGTCTCAAGGTGGGACCAGGCGTTAACACTTTAGAAAAAGAAATTATTCTCAATGAGCCTATGGAGCTTGATTTTAAGACTCGGGCTGAGATTATGGATATAAGAAAATATTATGTGGATCAATATCGTGATTTGCTGGAGGGGGAATACGTTCCGTATGGTCCTCTTTTTTTAAGGATTGTAGACAACCGTCCTTGGTGGGGGATTGAAGGTGAATTTTGTCATGGAGTTGGCCAACATAGTATCGATGGTGCGTCTGAGGAAACGCGTTTCTTCATCAATCCATTCTTATTATTAGGATTAGATGAGAGCAAGGTGTTTACTTTCTCACCTGATACGCCCTGTTCGCCGACCTTCCCACGGCCGGTAACATTACACTGGCACGCATCGGATGCGAAGGCAGTTGTTACCTATGACATTTCTCGTTTTTTCCGTGAACGCGGTAGACAGCCGAAATCATGGGGAGATTATCATATCCTTTCCTTTGAAAGTTTTAATGCCCGTGATTTCGGATATGAATATATTTTTGCCTCGCCAGCGTTATCACAAAATGTAACTGGAGTCGACCAGAGTCACATGTTTCATGAGGCATGCCCATTACGGAGTTTTATCCATTGTGGAAGAAGCTGTGGATATCCGGGAGGGTGCAATAATGAAAGCCCATATGAACCAGATTTGAGATTTCGTATTACGGATACACCAGCGACGCTTTACTGCAAGCTTTGGAAAAATAAACCCGATAGTGTTGATGATCCGGCAGATTTTATTTTTGTGATTCAAATGAATTGAAAGGCATCAACGCTCCGACGGCGCCCAAGTCCTTCGACTTTGCTTAAGGACCTTTCGAAGGACTTGGGCGCCGCTGCGTGTTATGCGTTGAAAAGGTTGACTTGCTTAAGAAAAAGTCCTACAGTATTCCAAGAATTTTTAGGGAGTGCATATGACCCCATCCCATGCTCCTGGCTGGCCTGGAATTGCCCCTCGCTGGACCTCCAGTGCGAAAAATGGCATTGGCACAGCCCATCGCCATCAAAGTCCTCTCTGGTTTACCCTCAGCCACGGTATCTTAAACGAAATTTATTATCCCGGTATTGATCAGGCCTGTACGCGCGATATGGGATTGATCGTCACCAATGGAAAAGATTTTTTCTCTGAGGAAAAAAGGCACGCGAAAAGCCAAATCCGCTTCTTGACGGAAGGGGTTCCGGCTTATCAGTTGGTCAATACCTGTCATGAGGGCCGCTATATCATTGAAAAAGCGATTCTCGCTGATCCCAAGCGTCCGGTTTTATTGCAGAGGATCCGTTTCCAGCCGCGGAAAGGTTCACCAGGCGATGATCGTTTGTATGTTTTACTGGCGCCTCATTTAGGCAACTGCGGTTACGGCAACACCGCCTGGATTGACGATTACAAGGGTGTTCCCACGCTGTTCGCCAAAAGGGAAGGCTATGCGCTGGCCCTGGCGAGTTCCGCGGCGTGGCTTAAACGCAGCGTGGGTTTTGTCGGTTTCTCCGACGGGTGGCAGGATTTATCCGTCCATAAACAACTCACCCGGGATTACACGCTGGCGGAAAATGGCAATGTGGCCTTAACCGGAGAAATCGATTGGCAGCCCACGGGCGGAGAATTCATCCTGGCCTTAGGGTTTGGCGTTGACGCAGCGGAGGCAGCCCATCGCGCCCGCAGCTCGCTGCAGGAGGGTTTTGACATCGCCCAGGCCCTCTACACTCAAGCGTGGAAACATTGGCAAAATTCCCTCCTCAATCTGGATAAACCAAGGGTCGGTGATAAGAACAATATCTACCGCGCGAGCACGATCGTCATGCGGTCTCATGAGTCGACCAATTTTCCCGGCGGAATGATTGCGAGCCTGTCGGTCCCCTGGGGTTTTGACAAAGGCGACGAAGATCTGGGAGGTTACCATCTGGTGTGGCCGCGCGACCTGGTGCAAACCGCCGGTGGACTTCTGGCCGCGGGCGCCCACGAAAATGCGCGTCGGGTGCTGAGCTTTTTCCAGGCCACTCAAGAAGCAGACGGCCACTGGGGACAAAATATGTGGTTGGATGGAACTCCCTATTGGAATGGAATTCAAATGGATGAGACGGCCTTGCCTATTCTCCTTGTGGATTTGGCCTGGCGCGAAAAGGCCTTGACGCAAGAAGATCGATGGCGATTTTGGCCGATGGTTCGGCAGGCGGCGATTTATTTGCTTCGTAACGGTCCCATCAGCCCGCAGGACCGATGGGAAGAAGTGTCGGGTTATTCGCCTTTTACCGTCGCAACGGAAATCGTGGCCTTACTGGTGGCCGCTGAATTGGCGGAATTGAATCAGGAGTCCTCGACGGCATTGTATCTTCGCGAAGTCGCCGACAATTGGTACGCCGCAATTGACCGCTGGATGTATGTCACGGACAACGATTGGTCCCGGAAATATCAAGTGGACGGTTACTACATTCGCATTGCGACCATGGATGCGGGGCAGGAGATTAGCGGTCAGGAAAAAATTTTTGTAAAAAATGTGACTTGTGATGAAGCCGTGCAATTGGCCGACCATTTGGTCAGTCCAGATGCGTTAGCCCTGGTTCGTTTTGGGTTGCGTGCCCCGGATGATTCCCGGATCCTCAATACAATCAAAATTATTGACGCCTTGTTAAAAACCGAAACCCCCGGCGGTTCCATCTGGCACCGATATAACGGTGACGGTTACGGCGAGCATGCCGATGGTTCCGCATTTGATGGAACCGGCCTTGGCCGGGCCTGGCCCTTACTCACTGGCGAACGGGCGCACTATGAGCTGGCGGCCGGCCATAAAGAGGAAGCGAGGAAACTTTTAAAGGCCATGGAATTTTTTGCTAACGAGGGAGGCCTTATTCCGGAACAAATCTGGGATGCGGGTGATATTCCTGAGCACGGGCTTTATTTTGGCCGGCCTTCCGGCTCAGCCATGCCTTTGGTATGGGCGCATGCCGAGTATGTCAAACTGCTGCGTTCTTTGCGCGACGGAACCATCTTTGACCTGCCGCCGCAAACCGTGCAACGGTATCTGGTCGATCAAGCGGTCTCGCCTCACACCCTTTGGCGTTTGAATTATCAGCGCCCGTCCATGCCTTGCGGTAAGATCCTGAGGGTTGAGACGATCGCGCCTGTTCTGGTTCACTGGAGCGCGGACAATTGGAGAACCTCGTCGGACGAAAGAGCGTTCGATACAGGCTTGGGAATTCATGTTGCCGATTTACCGACGCAAAAGCTTTCGGCGGGACAAAAGATTCAATTCACGCTGTATTGGCCGCAGGCGAATCGCTGGGAAGGAACAGATTTTTCTGTCGATGTCGTTCCGGATAAAGAAAAACCAGGAAGACAATCATGAAAGCCATCGCGGTTTTTCCTGACGAAAAAAAAGTCAGATTGATCGACCATGCGCCTGCGAAGATAATGGGTCCCACGCAAGTGAAAATCCGCATGCTCGAAGTGGGCGTCTGCGGCACCGACCGGGATATTTGCAATTTTCAATATGGAGCGCCGCCGGCCAATTCCCCTTATTTGGTCATTGGCCATGAATCGTTGGGAGAGGTGGTGGACGTGGGGCCGGAGGTCTCGCGGGTGGGCGTCGGAGATTTGGTGGTCCTCATGGTTCGACGACCTTGTCCCCATGAGGATTGTTTTGCCTGCCGCAATGGCCGACAGGATTTTTGTTCGACCGGCGACTTCACGGAACGAGGGATCAAGGAAGTCCACGGTTTCATGACCGAATTTGTCGTCGATAGTGAGGAATATGTGAATCGAGTTCCCGCCAATCTGCGGGAGGTGGCGATCCTGACGGAGCCCTTGACCATTGCCGAAAAGGCCCTGATTGAGGTGCGGCAAGTCCAAGAGCGATTACCCTGGGGGCCGCATCCCGCGGGGCAACCGCTCGGCTATTGCCACAAAGCCGTTGTGCTGGGGGCGGGCCCGGTGGGTCTGCTCGGGGCCATGGTGCTATTGCATGCCGGGTTTGCAACCTATGTTTATTCGCGCGGTTCATTAGCGAGTCCCGAGGCAGCTTTGGTCCAATCGATCGGGGCCGTTTTCATTTCATCGTCGACAGATTCCCCCGCGGATTTGCAAAAGAAGGTGGGCCAAATCGATTTGGTCTATGAGGCCACTGGTGCGGCCCAGATTTCTTTTGAGGTGATGGAAGTTTTGGGCGCCAACAGTGTGATGGTCTTTACGGGAATTCCCGGATTGAAAGCCCCCATTGCCGTGGACGCAGATCTCATCATGCGAAACCTGGTTTTGAAGAACCAAATATTTTTTGGAACGGTCAATGCCAACCGGGCCGCCTTTGAATATGCGATCAGGGATCTGGGCGCATTGATGGAGAAGTGGCCGCAGGCGGTGCGGTCGCTCATCAGCGGACGCTATCCTCTCGAATCCTATGAGGACATTCTTCTGGGCCCGAAAAAAGGAATTAAAAATGTTTTCTTGTTTGAGTGAAACCCGGAGGCAGCGTGGCTTCTGATTGGATCGATATTTCCCTCACCCTCAAATCCGCAATGGTGCACTGGCCCGGAGATCCTGAGGTTCAGATCACACCGGTGCATGAAATCGCCAGAGGGGCACAAGCGAATGTCTCGCATCTTTCCCTGGGTTCGCACACCGGGACCCACATGGATGCGCCCTATCATTTTTTGGCTTCGGGAAAAGGCATCGATCAGTTGCCCTTCAATGCAACCATTGGTCCTGCCCGAGTGATTGAAATTCACGATCGGGTTTCGATCAAGCCAGAGGAATTGAAGGCCCATAGAATCCGTCGAGGCGAGCGGATTTTATTGAAGACCTATAATTCCCAACACCACTGGAAGCGCACGGCCTTCGTGGAAGATTTTGTATACATTTCGCCCAACGCCGCGCGATTCCTGGCCCAACGCCAAATAAAAAGTGTCGGCATTGATTATCTTTCCGTGGGAGGCTTCCACGATGATGGCGCAGCCACGCATCGTGCGCTTTTAGGTGCCGGCATTTGGATTATGGAAGGGCTTAACCTTGCGAAGGTGAAATCCGGCCTCTATGAGCTCATCTGTCTTCCACTCAAATTGCATCACGGCGACGGGGCTCCGGCCCGGGCCATTGTCCAGCCTATCATAGAGAAGAGAAGGGGTGTGGTATGGAAATCAAAAAGGAATGGGGATTGATCGGTTTGGGCCGGATGGGAGGCAATCTGGCTTTGCAGGCGATGCAAAAAGGCATGAAGGTGGTCGGCTACGATCTTAAGCAAGCCTCCGAAGAATTAATCAACGCCGGATTTATTCAGGTGCAGAATTTAGAAGACTTCCAAAAGAATCTTTCCCGGCCAAGAGCGATTTTTCTTTATATTCCTGCCGGTCCGGCGGTTGACTCTGTCTTGGCAGCCCTGACCGCAAAACTGGAGACCGGAGATATCATTGTCGACGGAGGAAATTCCTATTGGGGCGATTCTATCCGTCGGTATGAGCGATTGAAGAGCAAGGGGATTCATTTTGTGGATCTGGGAACGAGCGGCGGCGTCGAGGGAGCGCGCCAGGGTGCCTGTTTCATGGCGGGCGGAGAAAGCCAGGCGATGGAGAGGATCGAACCGATTTTAAAGGATCTGGCCGTGGCCGACGGTTATGTGCATGCCGGCCCACCGGGCGCGGGACATTTCACCAAGCTCGTTCATAACGGGATTGAATTCGGAATGCTGCAGGCCATTGGTGAAGGCGTGGATTTATTGGAGCATTACCAGGATCGTCTCGATGTGGCGGAGATCTTGCGCTCTTGGCGGCATGGCTCGGTCATTCGTTCCTGGCTCGTCGATCTTATGGAAGCGGCATATAGAGGCGAAGGCGGCCTGGGAAAAATTCCGGCTTACGTGGAAGACACCGGCGAAGTCAATTGGCTGGTGGATGACGCCATTCACATGGAAGTTCCGGTACCGGTCATTGCCCAATCGGTGATGCAGCTTTTTACCTCGCGTGACGAGAAAAAGAATTGGGCTCGCGCCATTGCCATGATGCGCCACGGTTTCGGCGGTCATCCGTTCGGTCAAGATGAACGGATTGTTCGCGAACGTAAGGAAGGGCGCATCGGCGGATTCTATAAGGCGCCGGGAAATCAATGAAGCATGAATAAACTACAATAGCTTTGGTTTAACCCCTTGATGGGACGTGAGAACCCATTTTAATCCGCCCATCCGTTTCGATTAACCTCGTCGGAAATCTCCCCACTTAGCCCGAAGTGCATTTACGCTCTAAAACCCTTGCGATTAATAGTTGCAAGGATTTTTTTGCGGCTTTGCTTATTTTTCATTAAATCCTCGTCAGATTTGACCACCCGCTTGGATATTCAATTTGACTATCAAAGTAATTTATGTTGATATTCAAAATAAATTATGGCATATTGGGAACATGAAAACTCGTATCCATCCAGAAGCCAAGAACGTGGCAGCGATTTTTTTCCCCACGTCTGCTGCCTTTTTACGGCTGATGCACGCTAGCCGTATGGTCCCCGAAGGCCTGACTCAGCAACAAATTAAAATTATTATGGAACTGAGCATCACCAGCCGATTAAGGCTCTCGGATCTTTCCCGATGCGCGGCAGTGACACATGGCACAATGACGGTCGCCGTCCAGAAACTTCTTAAAAAAGGGCTCATCGTCAAAACCAAAGACCCGAAAGACAACCGGGCTATCGGTCTGTCCTTGACCGCTAAGGGGAAGACCATCAGTAAGCAGATAGAGAAGGGGACCGAAGATCTGTTCCATATGGTTTGTGAGGAACTTTCTAAAGTGGAACGCAAGAAGCTGATTGAGAGCTTTCGTTTTTTATTGAAAACCTATCAAAAGATTCTTGAAAAGAAAGGTGCTTTAAAAGAATGAGTAAAAATGAGTAAATCCGTTTATCTATGTCTAGGATTGAGTTTAGTTTTATTATCCGCCGGTTGTCGACCTAAAACTCCGGAGGCGAGAGAGGCCCCTGCGCCCGAGGTGGGCGTGGTGACGATCACCTCTGAATCTTTGCCAATCATAACGGAATTACCAGGACGCTTGAATGCCGTTCGGAGCGCCGAGGTCCGGGCCAGGGCCACCGGTATTTTATTGAAAAGAACATTTGAAGAAGGCGCCGATGTTAAAGAAGGCCAGGTGCTTTTTCAAATCGATCCGGCCCCGCTGCAAGCCAGTTATGACAGCGCCCAGGCATCTTTATCCAAGGCAAAAGCGGTACTGGAACAAGCGGAAGGCAAGGCTAAACGGTTCAAATCTTTACTCGATATTCGTGCCGTCAGCCAACAGGACTACGACGACATAATGTCCCTGACTTTGCAAAGTAAGGCGGATTTGGAGTTGGCGAAAGCCGCATTGGAAACCGCGCGGTTGAATCTCGGTTATGCAACCGTGACCGCTCCCATTACGGGCCGCATCGGGACCGCGAAGGTCACCGAAGGCGCACTGGTCAGCCAGACGGCCGGAACGGAATTAGCGGTCATTCAGCAATTGGATCCCATCTATTTTGATTTTACCCAATCGAGTACGGAAGTGCTTCGTTTAAAACAGGCCTTTGAGGGTGGCAAACTAAAGAGTGTTGCCCCCGGGCAGGCCAAGGTCACTTTGTTATTGGAAGACGGAACAACTTATCCGCTTCCTGGAAAATTACTTTTCTCCGGCATCAGTGTTGAGGCAACGACGGGGATGATTACATTAAGGGCTGAATTTCCTAACCCCGATGATCTACTTTTGCCAGGCATGTTCGCCCGAGGACAATTGGAACAGGCCGTGGATTCCAAGGCAATTAAAGCCCCCCAGCGGGGAGTGACGCTGGGCCCGAGTGGTACAGCCACGGCGATGGTCGTTACGCAAGACAATAAAGTTGAATCGAGACCAATTAGAATATCTTCCGCCATCGGCGATCAATGGGTCGTGTCTTCCGGATTACAGGCTGGAGATAAAATTATTGTAGAAGGTTTACAAAAAGTTAAACCGGGAATGACGGTCCACCCGGTTTCGTTTACCCCGTAGAGGGAAGGCCGCCGACGAAGTCAGCAGTTTCATCTAGAATTTTTTTAGGATGGTTTAGAGCGACCCACGAAAACACCCCTTTATACGGGGTTTATTCCGACGGGTGTGAATAGTTCACAAGCCCTGGCGCCCGCAAATCCATTAGAGAACGATATGGCCAAATTTTTTATCGATCGCCCGATTTTCGCTTGGGTTGTTTCTTTATTGATTATCATTTTAGGTGCTATTGCCATCACGCAATTGCCGGTGGCTCAATATCCGAGCGTTGCCCCGCCTTCCATTTCGATTAACACCAGTTATGCAGGGGCCTCGGCGGAAACTTTACAGAATACCGTTACCTCTATTATTGAACAGCAAATGAACGGCATTGATCATCTGCTGTACATGTCTTCCAGCAGTAATGCCAGCGGACAGTCCACGATCACTCTGAGTTTTCAGCCCGGCACTAATCCTGACGTAGCCCAGGTGCAGGTGCAAAATAAACTGCAATTGGCCCTGCCGAGTTTACCTCAAGTTGTTCAACAGTCCGGAGTCACGGTCGCTAAATCCACCCGCAATTATTTGATGTTTTTTACTCTTTCATCCCTGGATGGAAGCATGGACGAAATTGCTTTAGGTAACTATATCGCTTCCAGCGTGCTTGATCCTATCCGTCGGGTGACCGGGGTAGGGGAAGCGAACATGTTTGGGACGGAAAATGCGATGCGCATCTGGCTTAATCCGCAGAAGCTTTATAGTTTTAATATGACGGCCAATGACGTGATTGCCGCCATCGGTGCGCAAAATATTCAGGTCCCCATCGGCCAGTTAGGCGGGCGTCCTTCCATTGCGGGCCAGCAGTTAAATGTGACTTTGCAGGGTCAAAGCACGTTAAGGAACCCGGAAGAATTCGGGAATATCCTTTTGCGGGTGAATCCCGACGGCTCAACGGTGTATTTGCGCGATGTGGCCAAGGTGGCCTTGGGCGGTTTGGATTATACGACCCAGGCCCGCGTGAACGGTCGTCCTTCGGCGGCGGTTGCGATCAAGCTTTCTCCGACGGCAAATGCGGTTGCCACCGCCGATGCCGTGCGGGCCAAGGTGAAGGAACTTTCCAAATTTTTCCCGGCCGGTGTACGGGTCGATTATCCCTTGGACCAGTCGGCGTTCGTGCGCATTTCCATTGAGGAAGTCGTCAAAACGCTTTTGATTGCGATTTTTCTGGTCTTTTTAGTCATTTATCTGTTTTTGCAAAATATTCGCGCCACCTTGATCCCGACGATTGTTGTGCCGGTGGCTTTGATGGGGACCTTTGTCATTTTAAAGTTCTGTAGCTTTTCGATCAATGTCTTAACCATGTTCGGTATGGTTTTGGCGATCGGCATTTTGGTGGATGACGCCATTGTCGTCGTTGAGAACGTCGAACGGATTATGAGTGAGGAAGGACTCTTCCCCCGAGAAGCCAGCCGCAAGGCCATGGACCAAATCACCGGCGCTTTGATCGGCATCAGCTTGGTTTTAACCGCCGTGTTTATTCCGATGGCCTTCTTTGGCGGATCAGTCGGGGCCATTTACCGTCAATTTTCTTTGTCCTTGATCTCCTCGATGTTATTTTCCATTTTTTTAGCGATGTCTTTGACGCCGGCCTTGTGCGCATCCTTGCTTAAACCCGTCGAGAAAGGCCACAAGCACGAGAAAAAGGGATTCTTCGGCTGGTTTAATCACGGTTTTAAGAAAGGCACGGACAAATATCAAACGCTCGTAGGCCGTACCCTTAAAACAACGTGGCCGTATCTTCTGCTTTATTTATTGATTGTTATTGTCGTAGGTTGGCTCTATGTCGGCTTGCCCTCATCATTCTTGCCCGAGGAGGATCAGGGGTACTTCATCACCAGTATTTCTTTGCCTGTCGGGGCAACTCAGGAGCGCACCTTGGAAGTTTTAAAGCAGGTAGAGGACTATTTTCTTAAACAATCGGAAACGGAAAGTATTATTACCGTGGCTGGTTTTAGTTTCAACGGACGCGGCCAGAATTCCGCCCTTTCCTTTATCCGTTTGAAAGATTGGAAAGAACGTCCGGGCGATGAACATAAGACGCCGGCCATTATCCACCGGTCATTCGGCGCTTTTGCCAGAATCAAAGACGCTATTATTTTTCCCATCAACCTGCCGCCGATTCCGGAATTGGGGACCTCGTCCGGATTTGATCTTCAGCTGGAAGACCAATCCGGACTGGGGCATGAAAAACTGATGGCTGCCCGGGATCAATTAATGGCCTTGGCGGCAAAAAATCCGAATGTGGCAGCGGTCCGGATGCAGGGCTTGGAGGATGCGTCGCAGTTGAAAATTCATATCCAAAAAGACAAGGCCAGCGCCATGGGGGTTTCCTTGGCAGATATCAATACCGCCCTCCAGGCTAATATGGGTTCATTCTATGTCAATAATTTTGTTAACGGCAATCGCGTGCAGCGGGTCATTGTTCAATTAGAGGCGCCGTATCGAATGCTGCCGGATGATATCGGTAAGATATATGTCCGGAATCATCAGGGCCAAATGGTTTCTCTGGCCGAGCTGATCGAACTGGAGTGGACATACGGTTCGCCGCAGCTGCAACGTTATAACGGGTTTCCGGCGATAGAGATCGTCGGTTCGGCACCTCCCGGCAAAAGCACCGGTCATGCCATGAACGCGATGGAAGATATGGTCAAACAATTACCCGCGGGATTCGGCTTTGAATGGAGCGGACAATCCTACGAGGAACGACTCTCCGGCGCGCAGGCACCGGCATTATATGCGATTTCTTTAATCGTCGTATTTTTAGCTTTAGCGGCGTTGTATGAAAGCTGGTCGATTCCTTTTGCCGTTATGCTCGTTGTTCCCTTAGGTGTCCTGGGATCTTTGCTGGCAGCAAACATACGCGGGTTGCCTAACGACGTTTATTTTAAAGTAGGGCTTTTGGCGATCATCGGTTTGTCGACGAAAAACGCGATCCTTATTGTTGAATTTGCGAAAGACCTGCAGGCGCAGGGAAAGAGCTTGGTTGAGGCAACGCTAGAAGCGGTCCATTTGCGATTGCGTCCGATTTTAATGACATCGTTCGCTTTTATCCTCGGAGTTATGCCTTTGGCTTTAAGCACCGGCGCCGGCTCGGCCAGTCAGCATGCCATTGGCACCGGCGTTGCCGGCGGGATGTTGACGGCGACCGTTTTAGCGATTTTTTTGGTTCCCGTGTTTTTTGTATCGGTGAGAAGTCTATTTAAACCCAAAACGCCGGCTCACCGTTTATCGGATGAGGATAAAATATTCAATGAAGCTGTTTTTAAAGATGCGGACACCCCGTCATGAATAAATTCCGGTTGATCGGTGTCCTTATATGTTTAACCGGTTGTACCTTGATCCCTGACTATCAGCGTCCCGGATTGCCGGTATCATCGGTCTGGCCGGGCCCGCCTTCCAACATCCAGTCTGAGGTTGTGGCAGATATCGGTTGGCGTGAATTCTTTGCCGACGAACGTCTGCAAAAACTCCTTGAATTAGCCCTGGCTAATAATCGCGATTTGCGTATTGCCGCATTGAATGTCGAGCAAATCCGCGCGCAATACCGCATTTTTACTTATGCGTTTTTTCCCAGTCTCGACGGCAAGACAACGGTCCTTCGCCAGCGCGAGGTATCATCGTCCGGACAATATACGACGAGCAGTAAATATAGCGTCGGTCTCAATACTTCTTATGAGATGGATTTATTTGGGCGCATTAGAAGTCTCAAGGCTCAGGCGCTGGAACAATATTTTGCAACCGACGAGGCTAGAAGAAGCGCCCAGATCGTTCTTGTTTCCGAGGTCGCCATTCAATATTTGAATGAACGCGCCTTGAATGAAGAATTGGTTTTGTCGCAGGAAACACTGAAATCGGTGCAGGCGTATTATGAATTAATTAAAAGCAGTTACGATCTAGGCCACAGGTCTGCATTGGATCTGCATTCCGCTGAGGCCCAGGTCCAAACTGCCCAGGCTAATATTGCGGCGTATGAACGCCAGCACGCCCAAGCGGAAAACGCTTTGGTTTTTTTAATCGGTCAGTCTTTGCCGGCTGATTTGCCGCCGCCGCAACCTTTGGCGACGCAGCGTTTGCTGAAGGATTTGACGCCGGGTCTACCCTCAGATTTATTGGAACGCCGTCCGGATATACTTCAGGCAGAACATGAGTTGAAGGCAGCGAATGCGAATATTGGAGCGGCCCGCGCTGCATTCTTTCCAGAAATTACACTCACGGCCGCGGGCGGATCTGCCAGCGCGGAATTATCCAAACTTCTGACTCCCGGTTCAGAGGTCTGGAATTTTTCCCCGCAAATCACCATTCCTATTTTTAATCAGAATACCAATGCGGCTCAATTGGATGTCGCGCGTATTGGTAAATCCATCGCCGTGGCTCGATATGAAAAAGTCATCCAGAATGCTTTTCGAGAGGTTTCCAATGCGCTGGTCGCGACCGGCACGCTGCAGGATCAAGTCAAGGCTCAGAAGGCTTTAGTGGAGGCTCTAACTCAGCGCTACAAATTAGCCGACGAGCGTTATCGCAATGGCGCCGATAGTTATTTGACGGTCTTAACCGCCCAGCAGGATCTTTATGCGGCCCAGCAGAATTTTATTCAGGTGGAATTTACCAGACTTGCTAATTTGGTGTCTTTCTATAACGCCCTCGGCGGCGGTTGGCAAGAGTCCACTCCCTCAAAAAGTCAGTAAATAGGTTCGGATTTGGTTCAGCCACAGACCCCAGGCTTCGTTCTATAAGATGAGATAAGAGCCGTATTACGTTCTTGACGCAATTTTCTATACGGCCTATAGTGTGACACGCAGTGTCGAAATCAAATAAGATTTTGCCGCACTGAAAAAAGGAAGGCAAAAATGAAAAACACCTTAAAAAATACTTCCGTCAAAGTCAGACGCGCCAAAGAACGCGGCCACGCCAACCACGGCTGGTTGGATAGTTACCACACTTTTTCTTTTGCCGGCTATTACGATCCGAACCACATGGGTTTCCGTTCTTTAAAAGTGATTAATGAAGACAGGGTTGGCCCTGGCAAGGGTTTCGGCAGTCATCCGCATGAGGATATGGAAATATTCAGCTATGTCATCGAAGGGGCCTTGACGCACAAAGACAGCATGGGGAATAGCTCGACGATCAAGGCCGGCGACGTGCAGAAGATCACGGCGGGCAGCGGAATTGTCCACAGTGAGTTCAATGGTTCAACAAAGGAAAAAGTTCATTTCCTGCAAATCTGGATTTTACCGGACAAGAAAGGACTCAAGCCGTCTTATCAAGAATATTCTCTCGCTTTATCCGATCCAAAGGCACCAGTGACCTTGATTGGTTCTCCGCAAGGCGGAAACAATGTGGTCCAATTTCATCAAGATGTCTACATCTATAAAGGCTCATTGGGGCAAGCAGAAATTTGCCGGCATGATATAAAGCCCGGACGGGGATTATGGATTCAAATGATTAAAGGCAAAGTGAGCCTTGATGACAATGAGTTATCCGCCGGGGATGGGGCGGCCCTTGAAAACCAAAGAACCATCACCGCCAAGGCTCTGGAAGACGCGGAATTCCTTTTAATGGATTTAGCTTAATCAATGAAATTACCAAGGAGTTCCATGGCTCAAGCGAATATTATATTGATGTCAGACCTTATTCCATCGTAAATTTATTGAATCAAAATATTAAAGATGATCCTGAAATGCTCGAGAAAGAGTTTATTGTCTATGATGTTCTTTACGCTCACTGTCAACAGAAGATAAAAAATAAATCATAATTTGCCAATTTCAGAAAAGGATAATTTTATGGAAAGTAAAATTTTGTTGACGATCAGTCTTATTGTTTCGTTAATTTTAATGCCGCACATTTTAAAAGCTGAAGAAAAAGGAAAAAATATCCCATCATCTAAATCCATACAGGCAGCAACTTGGTATGGAAAAATCGAGGAGCTTACCGGCGCTAAAGGAAGATTTAATGAAAAAGAAAATGTTTTTAAAGTCAGTTTTCCGCGCTCCGATATTGATGTCACCTCCTCGGGAGTGAAGATCACCCCGCCCATGGGATTGACGGTATGGGTGGCATTTAAATCCATGGGAAACCATACCATGGTGATGGGAGATATGGTGTTGCTGGAAGATCAGGTCAATCCGGTTATGAGTGTGGCGTTGGACAACGGTTTGGAGGTCACGGCTCTGCATAATCATTTCTTTTGGGATTCTCCCAAGGTGATGTTCATGCATATTGGCGGCATGGGCGATCCGGAGATTTTGGCTCGTGCGGTCGGTAAAGTTTTCGCCAAGATTAAGGAGACAAGTGGTGGTAAGGGAGATAAGCCATTCTTGGAAATTGATCCTACCAAGACAACCCTTGATCCCAAAAAGATTGAGGAGATTCTTGGCGTTTCCGGAGAATTAAAAGATGGGGTTTATAAAGTTACTATAGGTCGAACGACAACGATGAATGGACATGAAATGGGAAACACCATGGGCATAAATACTTGGGCAGCTTTTATTGGTAGCGATGAAAGGGCTGTTGTCGACGGAGACTTTGCCATGCTGGAGTCGGAGGTTCAATCCGTTTTGAAAGCCTTACGGGGCGCTGGGATTAACATCGTTGCGATTCACAACCACATGACGATGGAAAATCCCAGAATTATTTTTTTACACTTTTGGGGAATTGGGTCAACTACCGATTTGGCCAAAGGTTTAAAAGCGGCATTAGATACACAACACTTAAAAAGCGTTAAAAAATAACAAGGAGGGCAAAATGAACAGAAGCAAAAATTTGGTTAAGCTTCTTTTAGTTGGTCTTATCGGAATGTTTTTATCTTTAGGAATTTTAAACTGTCAACGGGTTTTGGCTGAGGATGAAGAACAGGAAAGGGATTCCGGCGCCTTATTAAGAGCCCTTTCACAAAGCCAGGTATCTCTTTCCGATGGAATCAAAAAATCCACAAAAGGGGCGGAGGTACCGATTTCGGCTAAATATGAGTTGGATGAGAAAGATAAACTTTCCCTTTCTGTTTATACGGCTGAAAAAGGTTTGAATGTAGATCCGCAGAGTAATACTTTTAAAGAAATATCCGGCAGCCCGGTATCAGCGACATGGAATCCGGAGGCAGAGGTAATCAAAGATGAAGATGATGTAAAAGCAGCTAAGGAGCAATTAACGGTTCTATCAAAAGCCAAGGTTTCATTGCTTGATATTGTCGAAAAAGCAGCGAAGGAAAATCAAGGGACAGTTTTTGCCGCTACCCCTGAAATGGAAGACAATAAGTCCGTTATTGAAGTGAAGGTCGCTAAAGACGACAACGTCAGCGAGCATCATTACGATATTGCCAGCGGTAACGAAATTAAAATGGAAGATGACGATCAGTATTAATCCGTTGGCCAAAATTACAAACTATTTTTAAGAAAGGGTTTGGCTAAGAGAATTCTAAAACACATCATCTTTAGGATGAGGATTGCGGACTCAATCTCGGCTCCGGGAATAGATTTTTATTGGGATTACAAGATCAATTGGGAAATGCTTTTCGTTTTGAAAGCCCTGCGTTAAGCCACCAATGAGATTAAAAAATTTATTTCTTCCAGCCGATGGCCGATTGTTATTTATTTCGCGTACCGTTCGGCTATTCGCGTATGGCTTTATTGCCACCATTCTGGTCATTTACTTAGCTGAGATTGGTTTAAGCAATAATCAAATCGGCTTATTGCTCGCTTTGACCTTAATTGGGGATGCTGCCATTTCTTTATGGTTGACGACGGTGGCTGACCGTGTAGGCAGAAAAAAGATGCTGGTCCTGGGTGCGTTTCTCATGATTTTTGCCGGTGGGTTGTTTGCATCGACCAGCCATATTGATCTGTTGATCGTAGCCGCAATCTTAGGCGTGATAAGTCCCAGTGGCAATGAGGTAGGGCCTTTTCTGGCCATCGAGCAGGCCGCCCTTTCGCAGGTTGTCACTGAACAAATGAGAACAAAGGTTTTTGCATGGTATAACCTCGTTGGTTCATTGGCGACAGCTTTTGGGGCATTATGTTCCGGAGCAGGAGTCCAGTTATTACAAAAGGCTGGTTTTACTTTATTATCCAGTTGTCGAGTTGCTGTGGTTAGCTATGCGGTTTTTGGATTCATTCTCCTTAGTGTATTTTATTTTTTATCTTCTAACATTGAAGTTCGAAAGAATAATCCGCCAGCCAACCCTTTCCCCAGACTCTGTCGTTGGTTAGGATTGCGTCATTCAACGGGAATGGTTGTTAAGTTATCCCTTTTGTTCGCCTTGGATGCTCTTGGCGGCGGGTTTGTTATGCAAAGCATCGTTTCCTATTGGTTTCATATTCGTTTCGGCGCAGAACCTTTGTTCCTCGGCGGTATCTTTTGGGGCGCGAATATGCTGGCTGGTTTTTCCGGATTGATTGCGGCGAAGATGGCGGCACGCATTGGATTGATTAAGACGATGGTTTTTACTCATGTTCCTTCCAACGTTCTTCTGATATTAGTTCCGCTCATGCCGAATGTATTTCTGGCTGTGGCGGTTCTTCTTTTACGTTTTGGTGTCTCTCAGATGGATGTCCCGACGCGGCAATCCTATACGATGGCCGTGGTCTCACCTGACGAACGCTCTGCCGCTTCGGGAATAACCAATGTGGCGCGTACTTTAGGGGCTTCTATTTCTCCATTATTGATTGCTCCATTATTTGGTTCTGCGGTCACCTTAAGGATTGCCTTTTTTGCAGCGGGAGGATTAAAACTTGCTTACGATTTTTTGCTTTACCAGGGATTCCAGAAAATTAAGCCAATGGAAGAAAAGCAGGCATGACACTTTTTTGAAGAGGCCAAAACAGTTTTTTATGATGAGAATGCTTTGGAGTCCTATGATCCCGGTTTAATAGATTTAGCCTAATCAACCAAATTATCAAGGAGTCCCATAGATCGCTTCCTCAATTCTATGTCCTACGAATTTAGAATATTAGCGCTTTTTGTGTTTATAGCGATCATGTTGATTTTTGATTTAAGAAATCCTCCGGATAAACGATTTAGATTCAAGACATACTGGTTCATTTTATCCCTTGGTGGAGTTGGGGCATTATTGGGTATGGCGATCGATTCCATCACTTCAAGGATCTCAATTGATTATTTTATTTACGGAAAAGGTTTATTGGCCGGTTCAATGTTGAAGCGAGATATATTAGCCCTGGGAGCCAAGGCTGGATTCTCTGCAGGAGTTTTTGCGGGGTGCTTCCTTATTATGGCTAATCCATTAAAGCAGCATGTCATCCACCTATACCGTTTTATTTCAATACCTTTATTGATCAGTGTTCTTCTAGGATTTCTTTTGGGAGCAATTCAATATGCAACCAATATCGTTTTCTTAGATCAGGTTTCTTTTTTGGGAGAAGACCATTCGCGTCTGTTTGCAACGGTATGGCTAATTCACATAGGTGTTTATCTGGGGGCATTATTGGGATTGTTGCTCGTTTGCCATCGGGTACGAACGCTGGGTATTAACCGGTCCTAATCTTGCAGAAAATGGAATGGCTGATGTTATCTTCCCTTAATATATAGAAATCGATCCGGCCCCTTGCTTTTGACCGGGGAATTTGTTATCCTTAAACCCAGAAAGGTTCCCCTATGAACAAGTCGCGGCAAGCCTTTGTGAGCGGAGTTTCCGTCTTCTTCTTTATCTCTGCTTTGTTTTGCTGTTCCTTCTGTCGCCTGGCCGAGGCGAGGACTGACGCGCAAAGACCGACCCCATCGGTTTTGTCCGGCACGTTAGCCAAGATGCAGCATTCTTGCTGCCCGACGGACAATAAAGCCTCGCATTCCCAAAGGAAATGCCAAGAGCTCAATTCTTCACCCCTTTTGCAATTGGAAAAATTCAATGACCTTGGCCACAAAATTCTCACTCAGGTTTCTCAATTAACTCTGCTTTTTCCCCTCATTGGTGAAGGAACTCCGCATTCTCTGATTCGTGTTGCCTCTTTTTCTCCACCGCAGTTCCTGCCAGAATCTGTTCCGATTTATCTTTTCGATCGCGCCCTGCGCATCTAATCTCATAGTCCCAGAATTGGCGGATCACCTTTTCCCTTATTCTTCAGGAAAAGTGCGTGCGAGTTTTTATATTCCACTAAATTGAGGACACTATGAGCATTTCCAAAAAATCAGCTTTCATCAATTTACTTGTGATTGGTAGTTTCTTGACATGGTTGAGTGGATCACCTTGGGCCAGCGCAGAGGAATTATCGGAATTATCTTCATTCAATCGGTCTGCCGAATTATTTTCCCTCCTTCATGAAGCTTTAAATAACAACCCAGAAATTATGACGGCTCAGGCCCAGTGGCAGGCGGCGAAGAAGCGAATCCCCCAAGCCGCGGCCTTGCCGGATCCGACCGCGGGTTACACCTATATGGGCCCCACGCCGGATACGCTCAATGGTCCGGAAAAGGATCGTTATGAATTTGAGCAAATGATTCCTTTTCCAGGAAAATTAGCCGGCCGGCGCAATGCCGCCAAGGCCGAAGCCGCGGCGCAAGAGGCTCGATTGCGTATGGTGGAACGGGACATCATGTTCAAGGTTTCGCAAGCGTATTATGATCTTGTGGTCACGCAAAGGACCTTGGCGCTCGTCGATGAAATCAAAAGCGCGTTAAGGCAAGCGGAGGCCGCGCTCCAGGCGCAGTATTCTACCAGTAAAGTCACCCAGAGCGAGTTACTGAAAAGCCAAATGGAGATTGCGCAAAATTCCCAGAGAATTTTTGAACTGGAACAAAGGCGCGATACGTTAAAGATTTTATTGCAGTCGCTTTTGAACCGCTCATCGCCGCCGGAGGTGGAAGCCAAGGAGCTTCCAGTGCCGACGCTGCCTTTGTCCTGGGAAGACATTGAAGCGAAGGCCCGCCAAAATCGTCCCGGATTGAAAGAATCTCGGGCCATGCTTAAAAAAAGCCAGCATGATTTGAATTTGGCGAAACTAGAAAACGCGCCGGATTTTAGTATCGGATTTGAATACAGCCGCATCGATGCTGGAGAGAGCACCTCGGCCAATGCCGGACAAGATGCCTGGATGATCCCGATCAAAGTGACGATTCCCTTATGGCAAAATCGGATTGGTTCGGCGATTGACGAAGCGCGCGCGAATTGGAAAGCGGCCCAGGCTCGACTCAAAGGATCGGAAAACTCGACGGACTATGAGGTCAAGGCCGCTTATTATCGTTTTGTGACTGCCCAAAAAACCGTTTTGTTGTACGAAAATACCCTCCTGCCGCAGGCCCGCTTGATGCTGCGATCCCAACAAGCCGGTTACGGCGCGGGCGAACAAGACGCGGTCAATTATGTGGCCAGCCAGATCAATTTTTTTAACCTGCAGGCCGCCTATTCCGAGGCCGTTGCCAATGCCCTCAAAGAATTGGCGTCTTTAGAAAAAGAAGTTGGCGCAGATTTGATTGAAGGAGAAGATTAACATGAAAACCGAAAGAAAAAAACTATGGATTGCGGTCGGCATCATCCTCCTCCTCGCCGGAGCCGTAGTCTTTTGGCCCAAGGGTCAGAACACATCTCAAAAGGTTGCGCACAAGGATATTTATTTTTGTCCCATGCATCCGACTTATACCAGCGATAAGCCGGGAATATGTCCGATTTGTCAGATGAAATTAGAAAAAAGAGAAACTCCGACAGAGTCAACGCAAAGGACTTCACCAACGGGTCCCGGAACCAAAGGAAAAGAGAGAAAAATTCTTTATTGGACGGATCCCATGATCCCGGGATACAAGGCCTCCGGTCCGGGCAAATCGCCGATGGGAATGGATTTGATTCCCGTCTATGAGGAGGAAGAAAACGAAGCCGCGGGAACATCCGTGGAAGGGCATGCCTCCGTATCGTTGACTTATCCCAAGCAACATCTGATCGGCATTAAAACGGAAAAGGTCAGTGTTCGACGCTTGACGAAAGCCATCCGTGCCGTCGGTACTGTAGCCCATGACACGGAACTTTATCAGACCCAGTCGGAATATCTACAGGCTATTGCGGCATTCAAACATGCCGAGGCCAGCGGCTTCTCGGAAATCATTGAGCAATCCAGGGCCGTGGTCGATGCCATTCGTCTGCGTTTGATTCACATGGGATTTCACGAAGGATTGATTGAGGAATTAGAACAGAAAAACCAACCCGATGAAAGTTTGCTGATCGTGGAAACCGGGCCAGTGTGGGTCTATGCCCAAATTTATCAATATGAACTTCCTTACGTGGAGGTGGGAACCCCGGTCCAGGTAACGCTCCCCTCATTTCCCCAGGAAACCTTTGAAGGCATGGTCCGCGCCGTCGATCCGATGGTCGATATGATGACCCGCACGGTCCGTATCCGCATTCAGATTAAAGATGCCAAAGGTGTTTTAAAGCCGGATATGTTTGTTAATGCCTGTATGGATATTGATCTGGGCGTTGTTCTGGCGGTGCCGCAGGAGGCCGTCTTTCATACCGGGGAAAGGGACATTGTCTTTGTCGATTCTGGCAAAGGTGTTTTTGAGCCCCGGCCAGTGACGCTTGGGACCGAAGCCGAAGGATATGACGAAATTAAATCGGGACTAAAAGAAGATGAGGTGGTGGTAACCAACGGCAATTTTCTCCTCGATTCCGAAAGCCGTTTAAAGGCCGCGATTGAAGGAGGGCCGGCCCAATGAATCATAATTCTCCCCGGGAAACCTGGATTGAAAAGCTCATTGATTTTTCGGTCCATAATAAATTCTTGGTGCTGATCTTTGTGGTCGTGGCCATTGTGGCCGCGGTATGGTCGGCTAAAAATATTCCCCTGGATGCGATTCCGGATTTATCGGATACTCAGGTGATTGTGTATTCTCGCTGGGATCGCAGTCCGGATATCATTGAAGACCAAGTGACGTACCCCATTGTCTCTTCGTTGTTGGGGGTCCCCGGAATCAAAGCGATTCGGGGTTTTTCGGATTTCGGATTTTCCTACGTCTATGTCATTTTCAAAGATGGAACTGACCTTTATTGGGCGCGCAGCCGAGTCCTGGAATATTTAAGTAAAATCCTGCCCCGGCTTCCGGAAGGAGTTCAAACCGAATTAGGCCCGGATGCAACCGGCGTCGGTTGGGTTTTCCAGTATGCGCTGGTGGATGAAACCGGCAAACACAATCTTCAGGAGCTGCGCAGTTTTCAGGATTGGTATCTGCGTTATCATTTACAAAGTGTTCCGGGCGTGGCCGAGGTCGCGTCCATCGGCGGATTTGTCAAACAATACCAAATCACCGTCGATCCTGCGAAACTCCTCGCCTACAACATCCCTATTTCAAAGGTTATTCAAGCCGTACGGGAGGGCAATGAGGAAGTCGGAGGTCGGCTGGTTGAATTCTCCGGCGCAGAGTACATGGTGCGCGGCCACGGCTATGCCAGGTCCGTTGCAGATTTAGAAAATATTCTTGTCAGCGGCGATAAAAACGGCACGCCCATTTTAGTTAAGAATGTCGCAAACGTGGCGATCGGGCCAGAGATCCGTCGGGGGATTATGGATTTAGACGGTATTGGGGATGCCGTGGGCGGGACGGTGGTCATGCGCTCCGGTGAAAATGCGCTTAATGTCATCAACCGGGTTAAAGCCAAGCTTAAAGAAGTTGAGCCATCTTTACCCGAAGGGGTCAAAATTAAGATCACCTATGACCGTTCCGATTTGATCTTAAGAGCCATCGATCATCTGCGCCATCAATTGACGGAAGAAATCCTGATTGTCAGCTTGGTGATTTTGATATTTTTGTGGCATTTTCCATCGGCTTTTATTCCCATTGTCACGATCCCCATTGCGGTTTTATTGTCTTTTATTCCTTTAATGGCAATGAAATTGACGTCCAACATCATGTCCTTGTCAGGCATTGCGATTTCCATCGGCGTTTTGGTCGACGGCGCTATTGTCCAGATGGAAAATGTGTATAAACATTTGGAGATTTGGAATAAAGAAGGACGTAAAGAAGATCATCGGTTAATTTGTGTCAAGGCACTTAAAGAGGTAGGGCCATCCGTCTTCTTTGCACTTTTGGTGATTGCCGTTTCGTTTTTACCGATCTTTACCCTCGTCGATCAGGAAGGGCGTTTATTCAAACCTTTGGCCTGGTCTAAAACCTTTGTCATGGCCTTATCGGCGCTTTTGGTGGTTACGCTCAATCCCGCCATTCGCATGTTGTGGTTGCGAGTGGAACCTTTCCGGCTTCGTTCGCGGCCACTCAACAAGATCGCCAATATCTTGTTCGTCGGAGAATATTATCCAGAAGAGCGGCATCCCGTTAGTCGCAAACTGTTCCGTATCTACGAACCGGTCTGTCGCTATGTCTTAAAATTTCCCAAAAGGATTATTTTAGCCGCCGTCATTGTGATGCTGGCGACAGTTCCAGTTTATCTCAAGTTGGGTTCGGAGTTTATGCCGCCGTTATGGGAAGGGCAGATTTTGTATATGCCGACGACGCTGCCGGGGATTTCGGTTGCTGAAGCCCAGAATCTTTTACAAACTCAGGACCAGATCTTAAAAAGTTTTCCGGAAGTCGAGATGGTTTTTGGCAAGGCCGGTCGTATCGAAAGCTCCACTGATCCTGCGCCTTTCTCTATGATGGAAACCGTGGTTCAATTGAAACCCGAGAAGGAGTGGCGAAAAATCAAACGATGGTATTCGTTTCTACCTGATTTTATGAAGGGACCGTTTCATGTCTTTTGGCCGGAACATATTTCCCCTGAGGCCTTGATCGATGAAGTGGACAAGGCCCTGAAAATTCCGGGGACAAAAAATGCCTGGACCATGCCGATCAAAAACCGTATTGATATGCTCTCGACGGGTGTGCGCACGCCCATCGGTATCAAAATCCTGGGATCGGACTTAAAGACGATTGAAGAGATTGGAACGCGGTTGGAAAAGATTCTTAAAGATGTTCCGGGTTCTCGTAGTATTTTTGCCGAACGCACGGCCGGTGGATACTTCTTGGATTTTGATCTCAAGCGGGAAGAATTGCCCCGTTATGGCCTTTCGATTCATGATGCCCAGATGACCATTCTTTCGGCGATCGGCGGAGAAAATGTGACCACGACGATCGAAGGCCGTGAGCGTTATCCGGTCAATGTCCGTTATCCCCGCGATTTGCGCCGTAATGTTGAAACATTAAAACGCGTGCTTGTGCCAACGCCATCCGGTCAGCAAATCCCCCTGGCACAAATCGCTGATATTGTGATACGGTCAGGCCCGGGAATGATTCGTAATGAAAACGGTTTGTTAGCCGGTTATGTGTATGTCGATGTCGCGGGCCGTGACATCGGGACTTATGTCGATGAAGCCAAACGCAAGGTGGCCCAAGAATTAAAATTACCGGAAGGTTACGGATTGATTTGGAGCGGGCAATATGAAAATATGTTGCGTGTCCGCGAACGGTTAAAAGTGGTTGTGCCTTTAACTCTCTTTATCATTGCCCTCTTGTTGTATATGAATACCAAATCCATGGTTCAGACGGGAATTGTGCTTTTGGCCGTGCCGTTTTCTCTCGTCGGGGCCGTTTGGCTTTTGTGGATGTTGGGTTACAACATTTCCATTGCGGTTTGGGTGGGGATGATTGCCCTTTTAGGACTCGACGCGGAAACCGGCGTTCTCATGTTGCTGTTTCTGGATCTGGCCTATAAAGCCGCCCGGCAAAATCAGCAATTGAAAAACCAAAATGATTTGAAAGAGGCCATTGTGCAGGGAGCGGTCAAACGGGTGCGTCCCAAGATGATGACCGTCATGGCCGCCTTCATGGGTCTTTTGCCCATCATGTGGTCAACCGGCGCCGGGGCCGATGTCATGAAGCGCATTGCCGCGCCGATGGTTGGAGGATTATTCACTTCTTTTGTGTTGGAACTTTTAGTCTATCCAGCGATTTATTTGTTGTGGAAAGAACGAGAATTCACTCACCCGAAAGAAATCGTTTGACCAGAAATTTCTTTTGCGTTAAAGTTTCACCGCTTGCCGTATCCAAACGATAAGGAGGATGCTATGGAAAAGTTGGGCTTCGCTTCCCGTTTACTCTTAGGATTAATCTATTTTGCATTTGGTTTGAACGGTTTTTTTCAATTCCTTCCGATGAAACCTCCACCCCTGCCGCAAGCAGCCATGGCCTTTGTGGGAGGACTCATGCAAAGCGGTTATTTCATGCCATTATTAAGCGGCACGCAGGTCGTCGGGGGATTCTTGCTTTTGACCGGTTTGGCCGCGCCATTTGCCCTGGTCATTCTGGCGCCCGTGACCTTGAATATTCTTCTTTTTCATCTGTTCTTAACTCCAGGATTGCAGAATCTGTGGTTGGCGCTGGTCTTAACATTTTTGCAGGTGGTGGCCATGGCACACTACGCCCGGGTCTATCGTCCACTGTTTTCACGGAGATAATAGCCTACTCTCACCCCCGGGGTGAAAGTAGGAATTTGAATCAAGATATAAAGTAGTTATGAAAGTTTCTGAACAGATTAAGTGCGTCGGGGGCGGCTGGTTCTTATATGGCATAGGATCTTTGCTAGTGAAAGTATTTGGAATTGAACCATTTGAATTAATTTTTCTGGATGTTCTAAATTTTATTTTTGGCCTCGGACTATATTTCAGAAACAATATTCTTATCAAAGTTGGACGAGTTTATCTTTGGATTTCATTATTGGCGATTTGTTCATTTCCTTTTGGGGCGAGGGCAGATTTTGACGTTGATCCACATTTGACGGCAGCACAATATTTTGTTCCTATGATTGAAATGGTATTCCTGCTTTGGTTTCTTAAGAGGACATGCGTTCTTAGAGAACTTGCCCGGGATAAAAATGATCCGGTAGAGGAACCGATCTATGGACTTGGAGAGCAATTAGCGATCAAATCTCCAGTTCTTTGGTGGACCTGAATTATTTTTTTAACATCAGGAATATGGTCATTTTTGCCGAAATGAAAAAGCGAATATTTCAAAGAAAATAGCCTACTCTCACCCCGGGGGTGAGAGTAGGAACTCGTTTGGAGGAGTAGTAGCATCGCTGAATTATGTTTGGTAGAAGGAGCTTAGTCGTAATAACGACGGTGGCAATCAGTGCCTTTTGCTTTCTATGCTTGTTGAGCTTTTTATCTGGCTGCCAGGTCTTGCGCCTGACCCAAGCCTCACGAGAAGTTTCTTTAGAGCTCGTTCCCTTTGAACAAATCAGACGCGACGCGAAATTAAAAATTTTGATCCTCGGTGACAGCACGGCCGTCGGGACCGGCGCTAAAGATAATACGGAGAGTGTGGCCGGATGGTTCGGACGGGATTTTCCAAAAGCGCATATCCGCAATTTCGGCCGAAACGGACAGCGCTTGGCCGACCTTTTAAAGAATTTTCCATCGTTCAGCGAGGAAGAAAAGTTTGATCTTGTTGTCCTGCAAATCGGCGCGAATGATGTGATACATCTGACCAGATTAAAACATATTAAAAGAAACGTCACTGCCGTCGTTGACAGAGCGAAAACCGTGGGGCAGCAGGTGGTTCTCATGCATTCAGGGGATGTTGGATTAGCCCCCATTTTTTCCTGGCCTTTGAACCGGCTGTTTTCCGCCCGTACTCGGGCATTGAGGGAAATTTATCTGAAGGTGGCCAAAGAAAAGAACGTTATGTACGTGGACTTATTCAGGGAAAGGAAGGGCGATCTTTTCCTTACCGATATTAACAAATATTATTCCGTCGATCGGTTACATCCCAGCGGGGCGGGTTACCGATATTGGTACGAAGAAATTCGTCGGACGCTCGTGGAACACCATGTCCAGCTTGAAGAATAAATCTTAAGAAAACATTTCGTTCCTTCTCGGGAATAGCCCTATTTGACAGACCCGAAACCGTGTGCTACACTTCGAACGTTATGAATAGATCAATGAATCAAAAACACTATGCCATTTGTACCATGCTTTTTCCAGTATGGAGAAAGTGCATGAGGAGAGGTGTCTTTTGATTCATTAAACGAAATAGTTTTGGAAATCTCAAGCCACCGACCCTTAGATCTGAAGCGGTGGCTTTTTTGTTGTATTAAAATAATTAAAAGGCAGGTAATCAAATGGAAAATCAGATCATTTTATTGACCTTTCTTCCATTAAAAGCATTGCTGTGGAAGTCAATACTGCCTTTTCCCGAGGAGAAGAAAGGTCTAATACTGGCTTCCACTCTGCTTTTGGATAGGAAAAGGCCAGTAAAAGCAAAGAACATGGGAACCACTGAACCGAACGATATTCTCAAAGCGACGGCCTTACTTTATTTGGAAGAGGCCCTTTTGAAAGAAGAGTATGAACTGTGCCAAGAACTGATTGGGAAGGCCGAGGCATTCGGAGCCCATGCCAGCGAAATTGACGCCTTGATTGGAGCATCCATCAAAAAGAAAATGAGTGCCCCGCGGGCTGCGCAACCACGCCGCTTTGCCTGAGGCAACTCACCCACTTCGTAAGTGGGCACCTCGTAAGTGGGCGTAGGGTGGAACCTAGCCAAAAAGAAAACCCTGCTGATAAGTTGGGCAGCAGGGTTTTTTATTTTAATCTTTGATCCCTTTTGGCAACTTGATTGAAAGTTTTACCTTGAGGGTATTCCTTTCAATCCACGTCTCTTTTGGGAAACGTGTGCCGTTGCCATCAGGGATCAAAGAACTAAGTGTAGTATACAATGACGTCATTAAGCCAGAATGAAAATAAAATTAAAACTTCCTAATTTTATTTTAGTCATCGTTTAATTCTCTTTGGGTATAATTCCCCGCAGCTTGCTGCGCTTCCTTTTGGCAGTTTGCTGTGGATACCCCGTCAGCTTGCTGCGGGGTGGTTCATTGTTGGTTCATTTATCCTGTTAGTCAATGGAGTTCATGGTATGACACAAAGGATGTATGCTCGGATCTCCGGTTTCATATTTGCCCTGGTCGCGATCGCCCACCTCTTGAGGATTATTCATCAATCACCCGTCGTGTTGGGAACGTGGTGCGGGGCGCGGGGAAAATTACCAGTGATTTCGGTTTAAAATTACCAGGAGATTCGCTCAGCCTTTACCACTCAGATCGCTCAAGATTTACCACCCCGGAGCGAAGCGACGATTTTCAAT
>JAHFFW010000011.1 GCA_023247725.1 Candidatus Omnitrophota bacterium
CGAGTCTACGGTTCAAAAGTATATTCAGGAGCAAGGGAAAGAGAAAGAATATCAAAAAATATATCAACAACAATTAACGCTTTTCTAATACCCCGTCAGCTTGCTGCGGGGTAGTTTATTCCATAGTAGAAAAATATTGAACGTTTATTAAGATTGGATTAAGATTCTACCATGCTGAGAAAAGTAATAGCCGCCATAGTATCCAGCGCTTTTATTTTCATCTTAGTGATGACGGCTTGGGATTATTGTCCGCCAAAGCCTGGGCATAAAAATATTCCTTCCGTTGCGCAGGCTCAAGGAATTTATTTTAAAAATCCCCACCATCCCTGCACGTCGCTCAAAGATAGTTACGAATTTTCAACAGCGGTTTCCGAACCGGCGCCTAAATATTTAAAAAGTATTTCCGTCCTTGCCGCCATTGTTTCCTCATCTCCAGTTATTCACATCGGGTTTATTCTTAATAATCATTCGCCACCGCTAGTTGCCTTTTCCTCTTCAGAAACTCCCCTCTACGAGTTGCACTGTAATCTCCGTATTTAATCTTTTCTAACAAATAAGGCAGATAAGGCTCTGTCATGGGCTGATTCTGTCTTTTTTGTGTCATCTTTTCCCCCAATCAATTATAGGTTTTGAAAAATGAGGTGTATTAAATATGAAACTTGAAGAATTTTCGCTCAAACAACCACATTGGGTTATTGTCGGAGCCCTTTTGGTGATTATTATTGGAGTGGTCTGCATTACCAGACTTCCGAAAGATATCTTGCCGATTTTTAAAACACCGGCTGTTCAAGTCATTACTTTTTATCCCGGGATGCCCGCGGAAGTCGTTGAGAAAGATATGACAACGCGTCTTGAGCGTTGGACGGGGCAATCAAATGGTATTGCCATGCAGGAATCCAAGTCCATGATTGGCGTGAGCATTTTAAAAGATTTTTTTCGACCCGACATTGATCCTAATACGGCGATGTCACAGGTCACATCCTTTGCCATGTCTGATCTTTATTATCTGCCTCCGGGGACGATTCCTCCGATGGTCATGCCCTTTGACCCGACGGCGAGTATTCCTTTGGCGCTTTTAACCGTTGAAAATCCCGAGATGAATGAAACCCAGCTTTATGATGTGGCTTATTTTAATCTGAGAAATATGTTGCAAGGGATTCCCGGCGTCATCGCCCCGGCCGTTTACGGTGGCAAGCTCCGGCGTATCTTGGCTTATGTTGATCCTTATAAGATGGCACAGGTCAATGTTTCCGGCTTAGATGTTGTCCAATCTCTTCTCGAATCAAATGTCATGATCCCAACCGGCAACGCCAAGTTTGGAGACAAAGATTATCAAATTATTACCAATGCTCTGCCGGAAAAGGTCGATGACATGAATCAATTTTTAATTCGTGGAGAAAACGGTGTTCCGATAACGATTGGCGATGTGGGAAAGGTTGAGGACAGTCATCAAATCCAGACAAACGTTGTTCATATCGGAGGCAAACGCCAAGTCTATATTCCTATATACAGACAACCGGGCGCCAATACCATTCAGATCGTTGATAGCACCAAAGCCGCGATTAAATCTCTTTTGGAGCGTCTTCCCAAGGGGATGATTTTAAAAATTGTTGCGGATCAATCTCAGTTTGTTCGTCAGTCGATTAAAAGTATTTATAGTGAGGTCGGCTTGGGAGGCATTCTGGCTTCTCTGGTAGTTTTGATTTTCTTGGGAAGCTGGCGGGCTTCTTTCGCTGTTTTCCTTTCCATTCCGCTGTCCATTTTGACATGCTTTACGGCCCTTTATGCGACGGGAGAAACCATTAATGCGATGACGTTAGGCGGGCTGGCTTTGGCTGTCGGAATCCTGATCGATAATTCCGTCGTTGTCTTGGAAAATTCTATTCGTCATTTTGAAATGGGCAAACCGATTCGGCAGGCGGTTTTGGATGCGACGGGGGAGGTCGCCATGCCGGTTCTGGCCGGAACGATCTGTATTGTCATTGTATTTATTCCCATCGTGTTTCTTCCCGGCATCGGTAAATTCCTTTTTACGCCTTTAGCGAAAAGTGTGACTTTTTCCGTTCTGGCTTCTTATGCCATTTCTATGACGATCATTCCGTTGTATTGCGTGAAATTTATTACTAAAAAGTATCACCAGAAATCATCAGAAAAGGGACATGAAGGAAGATTTGACCGGTTCGCTCATCGCTATCAAAAACTCCTTTCTTCGTTAATGAAAATGAAAGGTGTTGCCATATTCACAGTCATCGGACTTTTCGTTGTCAGCCTCTTTCTTTATCCTTTCATCGGTAAGGAGCTTTTTCCCAAAGCGGATGTTGGATATCTGACGCTTTATCTACATTTACCGACGGGTACACGTATTGAAAAGACGGAAGAAAGTATGAAAAAGGTCGAGCAGAGTTTAAATGATCTAATCGGTCCCAACAATATTGAAACAATGATTACAAATATCGGCGTTTTGTATGATTGGCCAGCGGCTTATACGCCCAATTCAGGCCCGGGGGATGCCTTTATCGAACTGGAATTATCACATAAAAGAAAATTCTCAACCGAACAATATGCGACCAAAATTCGGGAGCTGTTTATGAGGAAATATCCGGATATTCAAGTTGCGATTAATACCGGCGGACTCATTACAGCTGCTCTTAACATGGGGCTTAGTTCACCGATTAATATTCAGGTGGAAGGCAAAGACTTGAAAACTTTGATGCCTATTGCCGAGGAGATTGTCAAACGAGCCAAAGAAGTCAAAGGAGCGGTTGATGTGAGGATTCAGGAACATCTTGATTATCCGCAGATCGAAATTGAATTAGACCGCGCTGTAATTTCTGCGAAGCGAATGACCGTGGAGGAGGTTGTGAAAAATATTGTAACCGCCCTTAATTCCAGCGTCAATTTCAAGGCCTCATTTTGGATTGATCCTAAAAACGGCAATCATTATCTTCTTGGCGCACAGTACCCGGAGGAGTTGATTAAAAGTATTGAGACGCTGGAAAATCTTCCGTTAACGGGCAAAAACCAGAAGCAAATCGTTCTTTTAAAGGAAATCGCCAAGTTCAAAGAAACTACGGCTCCATCGGAAATCCGGCATAGAAATATTCAAAGAGTCATTAACGTCTTTGTCAATACCAGCGGTCGGGATGTAGGGTCGGTCGCTTCCGAGATCACTCAAAGAATTAAGGACATCAAATTACCCGAAGGGTATCGCATCAATGAACGCGGAGAAGTTCAGTCGATGCAGGAATCATTTCAGAACCTCGGTGGTGGTTTAATTTTGGCTGTTATTTTAGTTTATCTCGTCCTCGTCGGCCAATTTCGTTCTTTCCGCGATCCGTTGTTGATTCTCATCGCTGTTCCAATGGGATTAATCGGAGTTTTGTTGACACTGTGGTTAACGAAGACAACGCTCAATGTTCAATCCTTTATCGGTGTCATCTTCATGGTTGGAATTGCTGTTTTAAACGGCATTCTACTCATCGAATTTGCGAACCGTTTAAAAGGTGAAGGACAGAGCGCAGAGGAAGCGGTGGTCAATGCGGCCGGAATCCGTTTACGCCCGATTCTTATGACGACGTGTGCCGCGTTGTTTAGTTTACTTCCCATGGCGATTGGATTAGGACATGGTGCCGAAGCGAATGTTCCATTAGGACGCGCTGTCGTTGGAGGGCTTTCGGTTTCTGCGATTTTGACACTGATCGTTCTGCCTTTACTTTATGTGGTCGTCGAGAAAGTAAGGTTTGCTAAAGCATCAGTTGGGAAAATTATCCTTATTCTTTTTGTCTTTGTTTCAATGGCAAAAGTTACCCTGGGCGAAGAATTGTCACCTCCAAAGCAAAGAATCTTGACACTGGAAGAGGCAATGGAAACCGCGCTCAAACAAAATCCGAAAGTCATCATTGCCAAGTCGAAGAAAGAAGAAGCCCAAGCCGACGTTCAGATCAGCCAATCGCCTTTCTGGCCGCGTTTGAATTTATCGGCGATGGATAGCTTTGGCCTAGGCGGTTCTTCTTCTGCCATTGGCATTACGGGAATGGTTAATTCTCCTTATCGAAAAGGATATGGCACCGGTATCGACACTTCATGGCTCATTTATGATTTTGGTCAGACAGGATATAAGGTGAAGGCAGCTAAAGAAGAAGCAGGGGCTCAGGAAGAGGATTACTTGCAGAATTTGGCTGAAATGAAACTGGTCGTTGCCCGAAGTTATATGGGCTGTGTTTTCTATACGCAGCTTCATCGAGAATTGGAGGAACGGGAAAATCGGCAATCAGACTTGATTAAGGAGATTGAAAAATATGTTAAATCAGGTTTGAGTTCGCCGCTCGAACTTAATTTAGCTAAGGCGTCATTGGAACAAACCCACTCCCTTCAGGCTAATGCTCAAGGAATGTTAACGCAATCAATGGAGCAGCTCAAGGAACAGATCGGAGATCCGGAGATGGAACCCTTTGTATGCGAGGATCCGTGGAAGATTATTCCGGATGCTGATCCGATGTCAGCCATGCTTGATAATGCACTTAAGAAGCGTCCTGAATTAATGGCGGCGCAAAAGCGTTATCAGTCCGCCCAGGCGGCACGAAAGGCCGCAGCGTCACAGCATTCACCTCAGATTCTGGCAGTAGGCAGTACGGCATTTCTTGAAGATGTGAGTTTGGCCAGAAAACGTGATTGGTCAGCGGGCATCGGCGTTAAGGTTCCTTTTTTTGATGGATTGCGGACTGAAGGAGAAACATGGAAAGCCAAAGAGCGGGAAATCCAGGCTCAGGCCAAAGTTGATGAATGGAAAAACCGGATAAAACAAGAAGTGACCAGCGCGTATGTCCAATGGGAACAGGCTAGGAAATCCGACGAGGCTTTGGAAAAACAATATGGATTAACAAGCGAAGCCTACAGGCTCGCGATTGACCGTTATCGCCAGAAGCAGGGAACTTTCAGTGAATTTCGCGATGCGGAATCATCTTTTAATCAATCCGCCCAGGAAAAATTGAAATCAGAAATGAATTATCGGCTTTCCTTTTATCAGTTGTTGATTATGAGTGCAGAAGAAATTCCAAATAAAACAAGTTTCAACAAGACAGAGTGAAGGAGGAGCAACCATGAGAAAAGTAATAATATTAAGTATGGTTTTGAGCTTGGCAGGCATCGTCGGCTGTGCGAGCACCACAAAAAGTTATACGTGGCAGGATATCAACAAAGAGGTTGGACCTAAAGTTCCCGAGCCGCATGGGTATCTGAAAGTTTATACAGAAACTACCGATACCAATGATGCCGATGTTCACCGTTATCCGCATTTGCCCTACACAATTTATTCACCGGAAGGGAAGAAAATAAAATGGGTAAAAAATAGCTGGTCGAGTACGGATGAATATCCAGAGGTGGTGGAATTAGTACCGGGAAAATATGTGATAGAGCCGGATGTCTGGACAACAAAAAAGGAAATCATCGGCGCAACTATTGAGGATGGCAAAACAACCGAGATTTATTTGGCCGGGGAATAAAAATGGAGGAGGAAAAATGACTTTGATTAAAAGAGAGGGGGGGAGAATTTATTTTTTTGTTATTGGCATAATTGTCTTAGTGAGTTTATCACATACGGCATATGCTCAAACAGAAAATAGAGTCTTGTCACAGGAAGAATTATCAACGCATGTGATCGGGCTTGAGAAAGAAGTCCAAGATTTGAAAAAGATTATTCAGCAGCAAAATGAGATCATCAATAAGTTGAGCAGTAAAGCTGAAGAACCCAAAACAGAAAGTATCGCTGCTGTTCAAGAGAAGCCCAAAGAAGAAAAATCACCAGTTTTGGCCGGAATGGGCAAGGTAGATTTGAGCATCCTTCTTCAGGAATGGTACGTTCACGACGATCATGCGAAAGATAATTTTAAACATCGTCGACTAGAAGTAGGTTTAGGCGGTAAGCTCGAAGATCATCTTCTTTGGAAAGTTCAGATTGATCCTTCGTTGGTGCAAGAAGACAACACAACCCGCAGTATCCTTAAAGATGCTTATGTGGGTTATGACGATATTCCGCATCACGTTATTCAATTGGGTCAGTATAAAATTCCGATTACGGAAGAGGGATTTCGATCTTCAGCCAAGATTGATACGATTGAACGTTCCTTTATCGGACGAACTTTCGGCGATAAACGTGATATCGGTGTAATGGCTCTCGGTACTTGGAAGTACGCGGACTATCAGCTCGGTGTATTTAACGGCGAAGGACCCAACAAAAGCGATACCAACGATCAAAAAGATTTAGCAGGGCGATTTGTTTTGAAACCATTCCCTGATAACGCTTCACTAAAAGGGTTTCAGGTTGGTTCTTCCTTTTATGTTCGACCAACCAATAAAACAGCGAGCGAAAAGAAACGCATCGGCGCTGAGGCGCGTTATGAAAATGGACCTTTTTCATTAAAATCAGAATTTATGAAAGGACAGGATGCCGCTGTGCCGGAAAATGGCTGGTATGTTCAGACAGGATATTTTTTCCATCCCCAATGGCAGGCCATTGCCAAGTATGAGGGATTTGATCCTAATGAAAGAAAGGACGACGACCGGGAATATGACACCACGGTCGGATTAAACTATTTTCTGATTGATAAGAAAACGAAGTTACAACTTAATTATATTCATAAGAATGTCCTTGGAGGGACGGATGAGAATCAAGTCATCGGCGCCGCTCAATATGCGTTTTAATATTTTATTTGACAAAAAAACTTTCCTTGCAATAATAGGGTACTTTGGATTTCCTCTGCATCGCTTCACTTCCGAAGAATCCATCCTAAAGAGAGGTTATTTTTTATGCCCGAAGACAGAAAAACCTTGATGGCCCAGCTGTATCACAGCACCCTTAAAGATATTAAGGAAGGAGAGATCGTCAAGGGAACCATTGTTTCGATTAATCCCAAAGAAGTGGTCGTTGATATCGGCTTCAAATCCGAAGGATTTGTGGCGATTGAAGAATTCCGTGATCGTGACGAGCTACGCCCGGGTCAGCAAATTGATGTCCTTATTGAATCCATTGAAGACGAAGACGGACGTTTGGTACTTTCAAGGGTCAAGGCCGAAAAAATGAAAGGCTGGCAACAGATCATTGATGATGTCAACGAAGGCGACATCGTCGAAGGCCGGGTCATGAAGCAGGTCAAAGGCGGATACATCATCGATGTTCAGGGCGTCGAGGCCTTTTTGCCTTTATCCTTATCTTCCTTCCGCGGCATCTCCAATGAAGAAATCATGGCTAATAAATATCGATTCCAAGTGGCGAAGATGAACAAACAGCGCCGCAATTTGATCCTTTCGCGACGGGATGTGGTGCAGAAGGAACGCGAGGAGGTCAAGGCCAAATTGTGGGATGAGTTGGCCAAAGGGCAGCGCCGCGCCGGGACGATTAAGGGGATTACGGATTTTGGCGCCTTCGTTGATTTGGGCGGCGTCGACGGGCTTTTGCATATCACCGACATGAGCTGGTCGCGGATCAGTCACCCTTCCGAAATCGTTGCGATCGGGGATAAGATTGAAGTTCTGATTCTGGATTTTGATCGTGCCAATTCCAAAGTTTCTTTAGGGCTCAAGCAGATCCAGGCCAATCCTTGGAATGAAGTCTACGAAAAATATCCACCGGGAACTCGCGTCAAAGGCAAGGTCGTGAACATCATGCCCTACGGTGTTTTTGTCGAGATTGACAAAGGCATCGAAGGGTTATTGCATTCCTCCGAAATCTCCTGGCAAAAAAAGATGGTCAATCCGCAGGAAGTTTTCACGATTGGCGATCAGATCGAAGTCCAGATCATCAATGTGGATAAGGATTCCAAGCGCATTTCGCTCAGCATGAAACAGCTCGAGGCGAACCCCTGGCTCGAGGCTCCGAAAAAATTTCCCGTCAATACGAAGGTCGAGGGCAAAGTCCGGGGGTTTACGGATTACGGGGCCTTCGTTGAACTTGAATCCGGTTTGGAAGGCATGATCCACGTCTCGGATATGTCCTGGACCAAGAAGGTCAATCATCCGCAAGAAATCCTCAAAAAAGGGCAAACGGTTGAAGTCATGATCCTCGCCGTCGATGCCGACAATCGCAAGATCACCTTAGGGCTCAAGCAATTGACTCCTAATCCCTGGAATGAGATCGCCTCCCGTTATCCGGTCGGTACGGAAGTAGATGCGGAAGTCGTTCTTAATTCGAACTTCGGTGTTTTTGTTAAACTAGAAAATGATTTGGAAGCCTTGGTTTACTCCTCCGAAATCGACAAGGCGCAAGCCGCCGCCCTCAAACCCGGAGACAAGTTGAGAGTCCGGGTCATTAAGGTTGACGTCGAGCAGATGAAGATCGGTGTGAGTACTCGCCTTAGTTAATCAGCTGCAACATCCTCGTTATGCAGATCGAAGAACAGCTCCAAACGATATCTCGGGGAACCTCCGAGATCATCAGCCTCGAGGCTTTGACTAAAAAACTGCATGAGAGCAGCCAATCCAAAAAAAAATTGCGCGTCAAGGCGGGTTTTGATCCGACCGCACCAGACATCCATCTGGGGCATGTCGTCCTTCTGCGCAAGTTGAGACAATTCCAGAATCTGGGGCATGAGGTTTATTTTTTAATTGGCGATTTTACCGCTCAGATTGGCGACCCGACAGGCCGAGACCAGTTGCGGCCGAAAATGGATAGCGCGCAGATCAAGGCAAACGCCCGCACTTATAAAGCGCAGGTTTTTAAAATCCTCGATGAGAAAAAAACAAAGGTGGTTTTTAATAGTTCTTGGCTGAGTAAAATGGATACTTCCGAACTCCTCGAATTAACCCAGCATTGTACGGTGGCACAGATGCTCGCACGCGCCGACTTCAAGAAACGTTTTGAAGAAAATAAGGAAATCAGCCTCCTGGAATTTCTTTATCCCCTTCTGCAGGGATATGATTCGATTCACTTGAAGGCCGACGTGGAATTGGGTGGTTCGGATCAGAAATTTAATTTATTGATGGGACGGCAATTGCAAGAAGCCTATCGTGTGCCGGCGCAGGTTGTGATCATGATGCCTTTATTGGAAGGGACCGACGGTGTGCAAAAGATGAGTAAATCCCTCAATAATTATATTGGCATTGAGGAGCCGCCCAAAGAAATTTTCGGGAAGATCATGTCCGTGAGCGATGAGTCGATGATGCGGTATTTTGAACTCCTGACGTCCCGCGACCTCAAAGAGGTTCACCGGATGCATCCGCGCGCCGCCAAGATGGATTTGGCCCAGGAAGTCGTTTCTCAATTTTATTCGATCCGGCAAGCCCGGCAATCCCGGGAAGATTTTGAGAAAACCTTTAGCCGGAGGCAAACTCCGGACGATGTCATCGAGTTCAAATTTCAACCGGGGGTTTCTTTGAGTCTGAGTGATATTCTTTTGCAAAACCATTTGGTCGAATCCCGCAATGAAGTGCGGCGCCTTCTTAAACAGGGGGCCATCAGTCACGAGGGCCAAAAAATCGAACGAGAGGACTGGCCGATCCAAGAAGGTGTGCTCAAGGTGGGTAAACGAAGATTTCTCAAACTGGTCCAGGCCTGAGACAGACAGAATCATAAGTTAAATAAATATCTATAATTAAGTCTTTAAAAGAGAACAAAGTTCTTGACATAAAAAATCGTTTCCATTATACTTCTGCTTTACCTTCTTAAGCCTTGGAGCTTCCCCAAAAAATCTTGCCATGAAATCTCGACATCTTTTAGCGATGCTGGTTTTTTCTGTGCTCTTAGCGACAGCGACGGATGTTTTTTCTGGATCGATTGAAGTTAAAAAGTAAACAACGTTATCAAGAATCGAACGAGGGAGAAAATTTGTTAACCTTGGCCTGGGACGTGGATTTGGATCTCCCGGTTGACAAAATGGCACAAATTTTCAGATGTTTAGTGGATTGATTCTCGAAAGGAAAAGGTTATGAGACTACGAATTATTCTCGAACCAAGCGACGAAGGCGGATATACCGTTATCGTTCCCTCCTTGCCAGGCTGTATTAGTGAAGGAGACACAAAAGAAGAGGCTCTCACCAATATTAAAGAAGCGATTGCGTTATATCTTGAACTCGTTGAAGACGACCAAGTTTTTAGTCCCAAAAGCGAAAATTTAGAAATTAATGTATGACCAAAGTGCCGAGCGTCAATTATGAAAAAGTCATCAAGGCGTTAAGAAGAAATGGCTGGGTCGTGGTTCGACAGAGAGGAAGTCATATCAGATTGCAAAAAGAGACAACAGAACGCGTGCTGAAGTTAACTGTCCCTGCGCATCGCCCGATTAAACGTTCCACCTTAGCGCATATTCTGAAACAAGCGGAGATTTCGGTAGAAAAATTTATAGAACTCCTATAGAGATTAAAACATGGAGCATGCTTTTTGGGGATCATCATCTGGAACAAAGATTATGGTCATCTGCCCCTGTCCCGGCTCTCCTCAAAGGTTATTGCGGTCGTTGGTGCCGGGGCAAACTGTCCGGGAATATATTTTGATTGTTTATGGTCGTTTGCCCCTGCCCTTGCTGTCTAGTAAAGATTTATTGAAGCAAGGACCGGGGCATGCCTCTCTTTAAAAAATATTATGGAAGCATGCCCCTGTAGCTCAGCCGGTAGAGCACGTCCTTGGTAAGGACGAGGTCACCGGTTCAAGACCGGTCGGGGGCTTTTCTAATGCAGCATCGAGATTTTTAAAGCCATGCGCGAACAAATTCAGTTAGAATGCACCGAGTGTCGCCGGATCAACTACAGCACGACCAAAGATAAGAAACAGAAGCCCGAAAGGCTTGAGCTAAAGAAATACTGCCGGTTTTGCCGAAAACACGTTCTTCATAGGGAATTGAAGAAGTAATTGGAGTCTTGCCCGTTCGACCCTGGGTCAACCATATCACCAAGGTGTCACGAAGATAATCCTATAAAAGGTATAGGCCTGTAGCTCTAATTGGCAGAGCGACGGTCTCCAAAACCGAAGGTTGCAGGTTCGACTCCTGCCAGGCCTGCCATGAACCAAAAAGGTTCATGGCCTGCATGAATCGCAGCCGATGATCGCAAAAATCCGAAAATTTTTTTCCGAAGTCGCAGTGGAATTAAAAAAGGTTTCCTGGTCCACCCGTCGAGAATTAATCGACTCGACCTGGGTCATTCTCATCAGCTCCAGCATTTTGGGAGTTTTTATCGCCATCGCCGATTTTATTTTTTCTAAATTATTAGGACTGATCATTCGTTAGTCTATGTCCATGAAATGGTATGTGATTCACACCCAAACCGGGGCCGAAGAAAAAGCCAGGGCCGGCTTAGAAAGCCGGATTCAGAAAACCGCTTTAAAAAATTATATCGGGGAGATTGTTGTTCCCACCGAACAGGTCTCCGAGATCCGGGGAGGCAAAAAACGAATATCCGCGCGCAAGTTTTTTCCCGGTTATATCCTGTTAAAGATGGAGATGAACAAAGAGAGCTGGTATTTGGTCAAAAGCACTCCGGGCATTACCGGTTTTATTGGTCATGGGAACATTCCATCGCCTTTAACCGAAGATGAAGTCAATAGGATCTTGAAAAGGACTCAGGAAACTGAAACGAAACCAAGTCCCAAGATCGTTTTTGAATTGGGAGAGGCGGTGCGAATTTCCCAGGGGCCGTTCGCCAATTTTAACGGAACGGTCATGGAAGTCTATCCGGACCGCGGCAAACTCAAGGTCAGTGTCTCCATTTTTGGCAGGGCTACGCTCGTCGAGATGGAATACTGGCAGGTCGAAAAGGTGTAATGATGGGAATCTTAACTCGATTATTTAGAAGCCGAGGGAATAATTCCACGTCACAAGTTTTTAACGTTGAAGATAATATAAAAGTAAAGACCGGAGCGTTTAAAGATTTCACGGGCATCATCAAAGAAATAGATTTAAAGAAAAAGAAACTTCACGTTGCAATTACAGGTCTTCCGGTATCGGAAGCGTTAGTTGAATTTGATTACTCGCAAGTTGAAAAGGTTTAAACTCCTATGGCAAAGGAAGTGATCGCTCAAATCAAATTGTACGTCCCCGCCGGACAAGCGAATCCGGCGCCGCCCGTCGGTCCAGCCTTGGGCCAGCATGGCGTCAATATCATGATGTTTTGCAAGCAATTCAACGAAAGAACGAAAGGCAGAGAGGGGCTCATTCTGCCGGCGGTCATCACCGTTTATAAAGATAAGTCTTTTGAGTTCATCGTCAAGTCGCCGCCCAGTTCCGTCCTCATCAAAAAAGCGGCCAATTTGGCAAAGGCGTCCGGAACCGCAGGAAAAGAGAAAATCGGTTCCATTACCCGTAGGCAAGTTCAGGAGATTGCCAAACAAAAGATGGAAGATTTGAATACCGCGGACATGGCCGCCGCTCTCAAAATCGTCGAGGGCACCGCGCGCAGTATGGGTATTGAAATCAAGGATTAAGATCATGAACCGAATCAACAAGCGCATGAAGCAGGCCAGCGAAACCTTTGATCCGACGAAGGTCTACACGCTCGAAGAGGCCATTGCCAATCTGGAAAGATTTCCAAAGGTAAAATTTGACGAAACCGTGGAATTGCATCTGCATTTAAATATTGACACCAAACTTTCCGAGCAGGGAATCCGCGGCACCGTTGTTTTGCCGCATGGGACCGGCAAGAAAGTTCGCGTGGCCGTTGTTTGTAAAGGCCCCCAACAGGACAAAGCCAAAAGCGCAGGAGCGGATCATGTGGGTGCCGAAGAATTGATTGAAAAAATCAATAAAGGCTTTATGGATTTTGATTGTGTGGTGGCCAGCCCCGACATGATGCGGGAATTGAGTAAGCTGGGAAAGATTTTGGGTCCACGCGGACTCATGCCATCTCCCAAAGCCGGGACTGTGACGACGGATGTCGAGCGGGCGGTGAAAGAAGTCAAGGCCGGAAAGATCGAATTCAAATCCGATAAGCAGGCCGGAATTCACGTCGGAATCGGCAAACGGTCCTTTGCGCGGGACCAAATTTTGGAAAATGCCAGACTGGTGATCGATGCCATCAATGCCTCCAAGCCCGCATCGGTTAAAGGGAATCTCGTCAAAAGCATTTTTGTCAGCACCTCGATGGGGCCAGGATTAAAGGTGGGATTATGACCAAAGTTGGAAAAATTTATCGCGATGGATTGGCTTCCCGAATAGAGGACGGAGTAAAAAATCGCAACACCACGTTGGTCATGAGCTATACCGGAGTTTCGGCGCCGCAGATGAATTCCTTGCGCAAGGAGTTGAAACAAAAAGGGGCCAAGGTTTATGTCTCGAGAAAAACAATTGCCGGAATCGCCTTGAAAGAATTGCAGTTTGATCAACTGGCCAGTCGGTTGGATGGTCAGACCGCTTTTATCTGGGCCGATGGCGATTCTACGGAAGTCAGCAAGACCCTCGTCAAATTTGCCAAAGAATGCAAAGGCATCCATATTCTCGGAGGTATTCTTGAGGGCTCTCTATTAGAGAAGGCCGATGTGCAGAAACTCTCCGATCTGCCTTCTCGGGCTGTGCTGTTATCCCAGCTTTTGGGAACCATGCAGGCTCCGTTGTCTCGGCTGGCCGGAGCACTCAATGCCAAGACTCAGGAGCTTTTATCAATATTAACGCAGTTGAGTGAACAAAAGGAAAAAAGCTAACAACGACCGCATCCAAAATTTGGGTCGTCATTCAAGGAGGTAGTAACCATGTCAGAAGCAACCGTAACCGAAAAAAAAGAACTTGCGCCCAAATTGGAAGAAGTGGCCAAGGCCATCGAAGGCCTGACCGCTTTAGAGTTGTCCGAACTCGTGAAGGGCCTGGAAGATCGTTTTGGTATTAAAGCCGCCGCACCCATGGCTGGCATGATGATGGCGGCGGGTCCCGCTGCTGGTGGATCTGCCCCTGCCGCTGCGGAACAGAAAGAAAATTTTGACGTCGTCCTCAAGGAAGCCGGAGCGAATAAAATCGCCGTCATTAAAGAAGTTCGCGCGGTCACGAATCTTGGTCTCAAAGAAGCCAAAGATCTCGTCGAGGCTGCACCTAAAACCGTCAAAGAAGCGGTCCCGAAAGCGGAAGCCGAAGAATTGAAAAAGAAACTCGAAGCGGCTGGCGCCAAGGTTGAATTGAAGTAATGTTCATTTTCTCATTTTAGCGAAATTTCAATCCATCAAGCTTTTTTCTAAGGAGAAATCCTTTCCATGACCAAAAAGACGTTTAGAGACTTCAGCAAATTTCCCGACAATTTCGAATTGCCGCAGCTGTTGGATATCCAGGTCGAATCCTATGTGAATTTTCTTCAGCGCAAGGTCCCTCCGGAGAAACGCGCGGATGTCGGACTCGAAGAGGTTTTTCGGGAAGTCTTTCCTTTGGAAAGCTACGATGGCCAGATCCGTATGGAATACATCAGTTTCAATCTTGGCAAGGAGAAATATTCCTGCTATGAATGCCAGCGCCGGGGAATGACTTATTCCGCCCCCTTGAAGGTCAAGCTGCGTTTGATCACGCCGGTCGATATCAAAGAGCAGGAAGTGTATTTTGGGGATTTTCCGCTCATGACCGAAACCGGCACCTTCATCATCAACGGCGATGAACGGGTCGTGGTCTCGCAAATCCAGCGTCCTCCGGGCGTGTCTTTCGAAGAAGAGCTTCATCCGACGGGAAAAAGCATTTACCACGGGCGGATCATCCCTTCGCGCGGGGCGTGGTTTGAAATCAAATATGATTTGAACGACATCCTGCTCGCTTATATTGACCGCCGCCGCAATTTTCCCGCCACCCAAATCCTGCGTATCATGGGTCTTTCCAATCATGAAGACATGCAGAAGATGCTTGGCGATGACTTTGCCAAATTAAAGCCAACTCTCGATAAAGACCACACGAATAACAAAGAAGAAGCCTTGCTCGATTTTTATCGCAAGATGCGGCCGACCGAACCCGCAACCGTCGAGGTGGCCGATAATCTCTTTTTCCGTTTATTTTTTGATCCCAAGCGTTACGATTTGAGCAAAGTGGGCCGGCACATCATCAATCGGAAGCTGAATACGGATGTTTCGATGGATAACCGCGTGCTTGATATCAAGACCGTTATTGCGGTTATCCGTTACCTCGTGGGTTTGCGGGAGGGCCGCGGAGAAACCGATGATATTGATCACTTAGGGAACCGCCGCATCAAGACCGTCGGAGAATTGGTTCAAAATCAGGTGCGCATTGGCCTGGCGAGATTGGAACGCTCGATCAAGGAACGTTTGGTCGTCATGAGTTCATTCGAAAATCTCACCGCTCATCACCTCATCAATTCTCGTCTTTTTAGTAATCAGATTCAAGATTTCTTCGCTCGCAGCCAATTATCGCAATTCATGGATCAAGTCAATCCTTTGGCAGAGATGACTCACAAACGCCGGTTGAGTGCGTTAGGTCCCGGTGGGCTGTCCAGAGAAAGGGCCGGCTTTGAAGTCCGCGACGTTCATCCGACCCATTATGGCCGGGTTTGTCCGATTGAAACACCGGAGGGTCCGAACATTGGCCTGATTGCGTCATTGACGACCTGTGCGCGGGTCAATGAATTAGGGTTTATCGAAACGCCCTATCGAAAGGTCGTCGATGGCAAGGTCTCCCGGAAAACCGAATACCTGACCGCGGATGTTGATCAGGATAAGTACATTGCCCAGGCGAACGCCACTCTCGATAAGGAAGGATATTTCCAGGAAAAAGAAATTGCCTGCCGTTTTCGGACGGACTTCCCGAAGATGAAGCCGGATAAAGTTGAGTATATGGATGTTTCGCCCAAACAGCTGGTTTCGGTCGCGGCGTCCTTGATTCCATTCCTCGAGCACGACGATGCCAATCGCGCCCTCATGGGATCCAACATGCAGCGCCAGGCCGTGCCCTTAATGGTGACGGAGGTTCCCTTTGTTGGAACCGGTATGGAGGGCAAGGTGGCCAAGGATTCCGGAGTGGTGGTTGTGGCCACCGAATCCGGCCGCGTGAATAAAGTCGACGCCCGCGAGATTATGATTGGCAAAAAGGTTTATCCGTTAAAGAATTTTTTGAGATCGAATGCCAATACCTGTGTCAATCAGAAACCGCTGGTGAATGGCGGCGATTACGTGGAAGCCGGGCAGATCATTGCCGACGGGATTGGGACCAAGGATGGCCGGTTATCCCTGGGACGAAATGTGCTGGTCGCGTTTATGCCCTGGCGCGGATATAACTTTGAAGATGCTATTCTCATTAGCGAGAGGATTGTCCGCGAAGATAAATTCACTTCGATTCATATCGAGAAGTTTGAAGTCGAGGCCCGCGAAACCCGTCTGGGGAACGAAGAAATCACCCGCGATATTCCCAATGTCAGTGAAGATGCCTTAAAGGATCTGACCGAGGATGGGATTGTCAGAATCGGGGCGGAGGTCAAATCCGGTGATATCCTCGTCGGCAAAGTAACGCCCAAGAGCGAAAAAGAACTTTCACCGGAAGAGCGGCTCCTGCGCGCCATCTTCGGCGAAAAAGCGGCGGACATCCGCGATACTTCGCTGACTCTGCCTCCCGGAATCGAAGGCGTGGTCGTCAATGTCGAGGTCTTTCAGCGCATTGAGCGGGGCCGCAAGTCGAAGGAAGATAAAACCAAAGAATTGCAAACGATCCATAAGATCAAAGAATATTACAAGCAGGAGATCGAGTTCATTGAAACCGAGAAGGAACGAAAACTTTCCAAGCTCCTCGGTGTCGATCGAAAAAAATTCGCGAAGATGGGACCCGATGAGTATTCCGGCAATGAAACCGTTCGCGAGACTCTGGAATTCTTTAATGACAAAATCAAAGAACTCGTCGAAGAAGAAGAGCAGGAGATTGACCGGCTCAAGCGCGGGGATGAATTGCCCGCGGGCGTTCTAAAGCGTGTGGTCGTTTACGTTGCCACGAAACGAAAGCTATCCGAAGGCGACAAAATGGCCGGTCGACATGGAAATAAGGGCGTGGTCGCGCGCATCCTGCCGGAAGAGGACATGCCCTTTTTGGCGGATGGCACTTCCGTCGAGGTGGTTTTGAATCCCCTGGGTGTTCCTTCCCGTATGAATGTTGGTCAACTCCTGGAAACTCATTTGGGTTGGGCGGTGAAGACCCTGGGCTTTTACGCCGAGACCCCGGTCTTTAACGGCGCCACCGAAGCCGAGATCCGCGATTTGTTGAAGGAGGCGCAATTACCAGAAGAGGGCAAGGCGGTCGTCTACGACGGACACACCGGAATTCCCTTTGATCAAAAAGTGACGGTGGGATATATCTACATGTTGAAGTTGATCCATTTGGTCGACGAAAAAATTCATGCCCGTTCGATTGGACCTTATTCTTTAGTGACCCAGCAGCCTCTGGGTGGTAAAGCTCATTTCGGCGGACAGCGATTTGGCGAAATGGAGGTCTGGGCCCTGGAGGCATACGGGGCTGCCTATACGCTGCAGGAAATGCTAACGGTTAAAAGCGATGACGTGACTGGGCGCAGCCGGATTTACGAAGCCATTGTCAAAGGCGAACAAAAACTTTCGCCCGGAACTCCCGAGTCATTCAATGTTTTGGTCAAGGAGTTGCAAGGGCTTTGTCTGGATATCAAACTGGAAAAAGGTGACAAAGGCGCCGGTCATTCGGAAAAAGGCCCGGTTGAAGGCGGAGAGTTGAAAATTTTTGAAGATGCCAAAAAGGAAAAGAAATCTTAAAAGCCTATGAATGAAATTCCTAAAGGACAAGACAGAATCACGATCAAGATTGCTTCCCCGCAGGTCATCCGTTCCTGGTCGCACGGCGTGGTGAAAAAAGCCGAAACCCTCAACTACCGCACCTTAAAACCGGAAAAGGACGGTCTGTTTTGCGAAAAGATTTTCGGACCGGTCCGGGATTGGGAATGCAATTGCGGGAAATATAAGGGAATTAAGTTTAAAGGGATCACGTGTGATCGCTGCGGGGTTTTGGTCACTCGCTCGTCGGTGCGAAGAGAGCGGATGGGGCATATTGAACTGGCCTGTCCCGTGACTCATATCTGGTTCTATAAAGCGGTTCCCAGCCGTTTGTCGGCGCTGCTGCAGGTGACTCTGCGGGATTTGGAAAAATTGATTTATTACGAAGAGTATGTCGTCATCGATCCCGGTGAGACCCCTTTCAAAAAGAAGGAATTTCTTTCCGAAGACAAATATCAGGAAGCGATGATCAAATATGGGGGCGCTTTCAAGGCCAAGATCGGCGCCGATGCGGTACGCGAATTTTTAAAAGAAATTGAACTGCCGTCCTTGTGCAAGCGGCTGCGCAAGGACTTGGAAAAAGCCAACCCCGCCGGCACCAACGCGAAAAAAATTGCCAAGACGCTCAAGATCGCCGAGGATTTTCGCAATTCCGGAAATTCGGCGGAGTGGATGGTCCTGGAGGTTCTGCCGGTCATTCCGCCGGATTTAAGACCGCTCGTTCCGCTGGAAGGCGGCCGTTTTGCCACCTCGGACTTGAATGATCTTTACCGTCGGGTGATTAATCGCAACAACCGTTTGAAAAAGCTTTTGGATTTGAAAGCCCCTGAGATCATCATCCGTAACGAAAAAAGGATGCTGCAGGAAGCCGTGGATGCCTTGCTGGATAACGGCCGGCACGGCCGCCCGGTCTTGGGGTCGGGAAATCGCCCACTCAAATCCTTGTCCGACATGCTCAAGGGTAAACAGGGGCGCTTCCGTATGAATCTTTTGGGAAAACGCGTGGATTATTCCGGACGGTCGGTCATTGTCGTCGGGCCGGATTTGAAATTGCATCAATGCGGTCTGCCCAAAAAGATGGCCCTGGAACTTTTCGAACCCTTCATCATCCGAAAACTCCGGGAAAAAGGATTCGTCCACACGATCAAGGGCGCCAAACGAATGGTGGAGCGCGCCAAGATCGAGGTTTGGGATATCCTGGACGAAGTGATTCAGGATCATCCCATCATGCTCAACCGCGCCCCGACGCTGCACCGGTTAAGTATTCAGGCCTTCCAGCCGGTTCTCATCGAAGGCAAGGCCATCAAACTCCATCCATTGGTTTGCGCGGCCTTTAACGCTGACTTCGACGGTGATCAGATGGCCGTTCATGTGCCTTTGTCCTTGGAAGCCCAAATCGAATGTCGTCTGCAGTTATTGTCGATCAATAACATTTTCTCGCCGGCGGATGGCCGTCCGCTCATCGCGCCGACCCAGGATATTGTTCTGGGTCTTTATTATTTGACCAAAGATCGGCCCGATGGAAAGGGTCAGGGCATGCTCTTTGGCAGTCGCAAGGAGGTCTTGATTGCGTTTTACGATGGATTATTGGAACTTCATAGCCGGATCAAATTGAAGCAGAGTCAAGGTGTCTGGGGAGAAGAAAAGCCTTCGCTCGTCATTTCCAAACAGGCCATTTCTTCGGCGGAATCAAAGGCCGAATCCGGACCGGTCATCGAAACCACGGTGGGCCGGGTCATGCTCAATGAAATCCTTCCCCCCAATTTCGGTTATGTGAATGAAACGATGGACAAGAAGAAGGTCGGCGCTGTCATTTCAGATTGTTACAAACGATTTGGCCAGCACCAAACCGTTCTGCTTTTGGATGCCTTAAAGGAATTGGGTTTTAATTCGGCGACACTCGCCGGGATCTCCATTTCCATCGCCGATTTGACGATCCCGCAAGAAAAAGAAGGCGCGATTAAGGTGGCCAAGCAAGAAGTGGCCAAGGTGGAAGACCAATACCGCAAAGGGATCATCACTGGCCGCGAGCGCTATAACAAAATCATCGACGTGTGGACTCATACGACGGAAGCCCTGTCCGATATGGTGTTCAAACAGATGGACAGTTTTAATCCGGTTTTTATCATGGCCGATTCGGGCGCACGTGGTTCGCGTCTGCAGATTCGCCAGCTTTCGGGGATGCGGGGCCTCATGGCCAAACCTTCCGGTGAAATCATTGAGAGTCCCATCACGGCGAGTTTTCGCGAAGGCTTGACCGTTTTGGAGTACTTTATCTCCACCCACGGCGCGCGTAAGGGTCTGGCGGACACCGCGCTCAAAACCGCGGATGCCGGTTACCTGACCCGGCGTCTGGTCGACGTCGCTCAGGAAATCGTCATCAATGAACCCGATTGCGGGACCCTCAATGGCATTACGGTCTCCGCGATTGTCGAAGGAGATGAGGTCGTCGTCAGTTTAAAGGAGCGGATCGTTGGGCGGGTTGCGCTAGACAGCATTGTGGATGTCGTCACCGATCAACAGGTCGTCGAGGCAGGAGAGCAAATTACGGAAGAAAAAGCGGACGTCATTGAGCAGTTAGGGATTGAGAAAGTCCGGATTCGCAGCGTTTTGACCTGCGAATCCAACCGGGGAGTCTGCATCCGCTGTTATGGCCGTAATCTCGCCACCCAGCGAATGGTCGAGATCGGCGAAGCGGTAGGGACGATCGCCGCCCAGTCTATTGGCGAACCCGGAACTCAACTGACCATGCGGACATTTCATATCGGGGGTACGGCCAGCCGTACCATCGAGCAATCCTATTTGCGCGCCAAAAATAAAGGGACGCTCAAGTATCACCAGCTGCGCGTGGTGGAAAAAGACAAGCAGTTTATTGTCCTCAACCGCAATGGCTCGATCAGCATCAACAATGAGTTCGGCCGGGAATTCGAACGTTACCAGCTTCCGCAGGGCGCCACGATCAAGACTGCCGACGCAGGCAATGTGGACAAAGACGAAATCTTTGTGACCTGGGATCCTTACACGATTCCCATCATCACCGAAGTTAAGGGAACCGTCAATTTTGAAGACCTCAAAGAGGACGTCACCGTCCGGGAAGAACAAAATCCCGTGACGGGAATCACCGAACGCGTTGTGGTCGAGCATAAACAGGAATTTCACCCGCAAATCATCATCACCGATGATAAACAGGAAGTGGTGGGAATTTATTCCATTCCCGTCGGGGCTCACATCCTCGTGCGCGACCGGCAAATGGTGAGCGCGGGAGAGCTCGTTGCCAAGATCCCTCGCGGCGCCGGCAAGACCCGCGACATCACCGGTGGTCTTCCGCGCGTGGCCGAATTATTTGAAGCCCGCCGGCCCAAGGATCCGGCGGTTATTAGTGAAATCGATGGTTTTGTTGAATTCGGCGAAGACCGCAAGGGTTTGCGGACGATCGTTGTCAAGAATACGGCGACGGAGATGACCAAGGAATATACGATTCCACATGGCAAACACCCCAATGTTTATAAAGGGGATCGCGTCTTTGCCGGACAACAGTTGACCGAAGGTCCCGTCGTGCCTCAGGACATTCTGCGGGTTTGCGGGGATAAGGTTTTGCAAGAGTATCTTCTCAATGAAATCCAGGAAGTCTACCGTTTGCAGGGTGTGCGGATCAATGACAAGCACATCGAGCTCATCATTTCCCAGATGCTCAAGAAGGTCAAAATCGATGAATCCGGCGATACGGAATTCTTGATTGGAGAACAGATTGATAAGGTGGCCTTTCGTAAGGCAAACCAGGAAGTGCTCAAGAAAAAGGGAAAACCGGCCAAGGCGACTCCCCAATTATTGGGAATCACCAAGGTTTCTCTAACGACCGAAAGTTTTATCTCTGCGGCGAGCTTTCAAGAAACGACAAGAGTCTTGACAGAAGCAGCGGCCTCGGGTAAAATCGACTTTTTACGCGGACTCAAAGAAAACGTTATTGTGGGGCATTTGATCCCCGCCGGGACGGGTTTGCAAAATATGGAAAAAATCGACTTGGTAAAATATGCCGACAATCCAACAACTCATTAGAATCCAAAGAAATCTCAAGAAGAAGAAAAGTAAATCGCCGGCCTTGACCAATTGTCCTCAGCGCCGCGGCGTTTGTCTGCAGGTCAGGACCATGACGCCGAAAAAACCAAACTCGGCCTTGCGTAAAATCGCGCGCGTCCGTTTGTCAAACGGCGTCGAGGTTACCTCTTACATCCCCGGAGAAGGACACAATTTGCAGGAACACTCGATTGTGCTGGTGCGCGGTGGCAGGGTCAAGGATCTTCCGGGTGTACGTTATCATATTGTGCGTGGCACCCTGGACACCGCTGGCGTGGCCAAGCGGAAAAAATCCCGATCCAAATACGGAGCCAAGAGAGAAGAGTAATGCGTCGACGAACTGCCGATAAAAGAATCGTCCGTCTGGACCCTAAATACAGTAGCCCCATGGTCACCCGTTTTGTCAACATCGTCATGACGCACGGTCAGAAGGCGGTCGCGGAAAGAATCGTTTATGGGGCTTTGGATATCCTCGTGCAAAAAACTTCGGAAGACAGCCCGATCAAGGTTTTGAATAAAGTGATGGATAATGTCCGGCCCCGGCTTGAGGTCAAACCCCGTCGGGTCGGCGGTGCAACCTATCAGGTCCCCGTCGAGGTCAGCGTTCCGCGGGGGAATTCCTTAGCCATGCGTTGGCTGAGGGATTTCGCCCGGACCAAAAAAGGAAAACCCATGAAGGTCAAGTTGGCGGATGAACTGATGATGGCTTACAAGGGAGAAGGTTCAGCGATTAAGAAACGGGATGAAACGCACAAAATGGCGGAAGCCAATAAGGCCTTCAGCCACTTAAGATGGTAACAGGACAATGGCCAAAGCCGCACCCTTAGAAAAATATCGCAATATCGGGATCATCGCGCATATCGACGCGGGTAAAACCACCACGACCGAGCGGATTCTTTTTTACACCGGCGTCATCCATAAAATGGGAACCGTCGACGAAGGCAACACCACAACCGACTGGATGCCCCAGGAGAAAGAACGCGGGATCACGATCACCGCCGCCAATACGACGTGCTTCTGGAAAGATTGTAAGATCAATATCATCGATACCCCCGGCCACGTGGATTTCACCGTTGAGGTCGAACGTTCGTTAAAGGTGCTCGACGGAGCTGTCGTCGTTTTATGCGGTTGTAGCGGGGTTCAGCCCCAAACGGAGACCGTCTGGAGACAGGCGGACCGTTACCATGTCCCGCGCATCGCTTTCATCAATAAAATGGACCGCATGGGCGCCAACTTTGATCGGGTGATCGGCGAAATGCATGAACGTCTGGGTGCCAATGCGGTTGCCATTCAAATGCCCGTCGGAGCTGAGGACAGTTTTCGCGCGATCATTGATGTCATTAACGAAAAACAAATCACTTATAGTGACGCCGAAGGCGTGGATTTGGTCCGTTCGCAGGTCCCCGAGGAATTTAAAGAGCAGGCCAAAACGTATCGGCATCAGTTGATTGAGCGTCTGGCCGAAGTCGACGACCAGATGATGGAGATTTTTTTAGGCGAGAGAGAACCAGCCATTCCCGAGATTATGGCGGCCATCCGACGAGCAGTTCTCGCCAATAAATTTGTTCCGGTTCTTTGCGGTTCGTCGTTAAGGAATAAGGGCGTCCAGATGGTATTGGATGCCGTCACGGATTTTCTGCCTTCCCCTCTCGATGTCCCTCCCATTAAAGGGATTAATCCCCAAAATAAGAATAACGAACCAGCCGAACGGCCCGCCTCCGCGGAGGCTCCTTTTAGTGCGCTTGTTTTCAAAATCATGTCTGATCCTTATGTGGGAAAATTATTTTTTACCCGTATTTATTCCGGAAAACTCAATTCCGGCACCCAGGCTTACAATTCCACCAAAAAGCTCAAAGAAAAAATTTCCAAAGTCGTCGTCATGCATGCGAATAAGCAGGAGATTGTGGATTCGGCATCCGCCGGCGAGATCGTCGCGTTGGTCGGTTTGAAGGAAAGTAAGACCGGCGACACCCTCTGCGATGAGGCGAATCCGATTGTGATTGAAAGCATGCGGCTTCCTGAACCGGTTGTGTCCATGGCCATTGAACCAAAATCCAAGGCGGATCAAGACAAGATGGGTCTCATTTTAAAGAAATTTTTGGACGAAGACCCGTCGCTCAAGGTCAAATACGACCACGAAACCGCCGAAACGATCATATCGGGCATGGGCGAATTGCACCTGGAAATCATCATTGACCGGATGAAGCGCGAGAATAACCTGGAAACCAATATCGGTCGTCCTCAGGTCGCTTATAAGGAAACTATTTGCAACCGGGTCTCCGGAGTGGTCGGGAAATTTATTTCGCAGACCGGCGGCCGCGGTCAGTATGGCCACGTGGTTATTGACGTTGAACCGGCCGAAGAAAAGGGGAAAGGGGTTGTCTTTGTGAATAAAATCAAAGGCGGCTCCATTCCGCGGGAATTTATTAAACCCTGTGAAGAAGGGGTGATTACGGCAAGCCAGAATGGAATCCTCGCTGGATATCCGGTCACGGATTTGACGGTCACGTTGATTGACGGGTCCTATCACGAGGTTGATTCAAGCGAGCTGGCTTTCAAACTGGCGGCCAAATATGCCTTGCATGATGCCCTGCGCATGGGCAAATCCAAATTTATGGAACCCATCATGGACATCGAGATTGTCACCCCGGATGATTACTGGGGTCAGGTCATTGGGGACTTAAACACCCGTCGGGCCAAAATGATTTCGACCGGGCAGCGCGGCAAGCTCAAGACCGCCCGGTTGGAGGTTCCTTTGGCTGAGATGTTCAATTATGTAAACGCCCTGCGATCGCTTTCGCAAGGGCGCGCCACATTTTCCATGGAGCCGGCGTTCTATGCCGATGTCCCGAATCATATTGCGGAAAAAATTATTGGCATGAAGACGGAAACGGCGCAAAAAAAATAAATCAACGCTACCAGGAATTTAAAGGAGAGTAATCCAAACACGGGAGGTAATGGCATGGCTAAGGAAAAATTCGTAAGAAATAAACCGCATTTGAACATCGGTACGATCGGCCACGTCGATCACGGCAAGACGACCCTGAGCGCGGCCATTACAACGGTCCTGGCGAAACAGGGTTTGGCCCAGGCCCGATCTTACGATTCCATTGACAATGCGCCGGAAGAGAAAGAGCGCGGGGTTACGATCAATATCTCCCACTTGGAATACGAAACCCCCAGCCGCCATTACGCTCATATCGATTGCCCCGGACACGCGGACTACATCAAAAACATGATCACCGGCGCAGCCCAGATGGACGGCGCCATTTTGGTTGTCTCCGCCACCGACGGCCCGATGCCGCAGACGCGTGAGCACATCCTCCTCGCCCGTCAGGTCAACGTTCCGGAAATCGTGGTCTTTATGAATAAATGCGATCAGGTCGAAGATAAGGAACTTTTGGATCTGGTCGAATTGGAAATTCGCGATCTTTTGACGAAGTACAAATTCCAGGGCGACAAGACCCCTATTATTAGGGGAAGCGCCCTCGATGCCTTGAATAATCCGACCGATCCGGGCAAAACCAAACCGATCCTGGATTTGATGAAGGCGGTCGATGAATTTATTCCTACTCCCAAAAGAGATTTGGAAAAACCGTTCTCGATGGCGGTGGAAGACGTCTTTTCCATCTCGGGTCGTGGTACGGTTGCGACCGGCCGGATCGAGCGCGGCATTTGCAAGGTGGGGGAAGAGGTTGATGTGGTTGGCCTTCGCCCGCAGGTGCAAAAAAGCGTCATCACCGGTATTGAAATGTTCCGCAAGGAACTCGACGAAGGTCAGGCCGGAGACAATGTCGGGTTGTTGTTGCGAGGCATGGATAAAAATTCGATTGAACGCGGCATGGTTTTGGCGAAGCCGGGTTCGATCACCCCGCACACTCATTTCAAAGCGCAGATTTATGTCTTGACGAAAGAAGAAGGCGGCCGTCATACGCCGTTCTTCAAAGGGTATCGCCCGCAGTTTTATTTCCGCACGACGGATGTGACCGGAAGCGCAGAGCTTCCCAAAGGCGTTGAGATGTGCATGCCGGGCGATAATGTGGAATTGGAAATTGAACTCATCACTCCGGTGGCGATGGAAAAGGAACTGCGCTTCGCCATCCGCGAAGGCGGCAAGACCGTCGGCGCCGGGGTTATTTCCGAGGTCATCAAGTAAGGAACGTTTCGTTCATGCAGAAGATCAGAATAAAACTCAAGGCCTACGATCACCGCCTCATCGATCAATCCACTCAGGAAATTGTGGATACGGCGATTCGGACCGGTGCCCGGGTCTGCGGGCCGGTGCCTTTGCCGACAAAAAAAGAATTGTACACGGTTTTGCGTTCTCCCTTCATCGACAAGAAATCCCGGGAACAGTTCCGTTTGGCCACGCATAAGCGGTTGATTGAATTGATTGAGCCGACGGCCAAAACCGTCGAGGCCTTAAAGAAACTCAATCTCCCCGCAGGCGTGGACGTCGAAATCAAGCAATAATTCTTTGAAGGGCATATGATCAGCGGTCTGATCGGTAAAAAGTTGGGCATGACTCAGGTCTTTGATCGGGATGGCAATTGTATTCCGGTGACCGTCATTGAGGCCGGTCCTTGTTATGTCCTTCAAACCATCGCTTCGCCTTTGAAGGTGATGCTCGGTTATGACCCCGTCAAAGAGACGAGGCTCAATAAACCGAAAATGGGCTTTTTTAAAAAGATTGGCGTTTCTCCTTTAGGGATGATCAAGGAATTCCGTTCCACGGACAATAAAGAATACAAAGTCGGTCAGGAAATCAAGGCCGATTTTTTTAGGGCTGGGGATTTTGTTGATGTGACCGGCACCTCCATTGGCAAAGGGTTCCAAGGTGGAATGAAAAGGTGGCATTGGTCTGGCGGACCTGCGGGCCACGGCTCCATGCATCACCGGCGGGTTGGATCGATTGGCGCCAGTTCCGATCCTTCGCGCGTTGTCAAAGGCCATCATATGCCCGGTCACATGGGGCAAGCGACAACGACCGTCCAGAGCCTCCGGGTGATCCAGGTGGATACCGATCACAATCTTCTCTTAATTAAAGGTGCGGTTCCCGGGCACAAAAACGGTTATATCACCATCCTTCGTTCCCGCAAAAAGTCCTTCAAATCTCTCGACGAACAAAAGGCCATAGTGGTGAAAAAAAAGAATCCCATGAAACAGGCCAAGGCAAAGGCCGCCGGCAAAGGAAAATAAGATGTTGGAAGTTCCGGTTTTCAATATCGAAGGTGAAAAAAAGGAAACGCTCGAACTGCCGGAGACAATCTTTGGCCCCAAGGTCAATACCAATATTATTCATCAGGCGATCGTCATGTATCGAGCTTGTTTGCGTCAAGGCACGGTCAAGACCAAAGGCCGCGCCGAGGTTTCGGGCGGTGGGAAAAAACCGTTCCGGCAAAAAGGGACGGGACGGGCCCGCGCGGGTTCGATACGCTCGCCTCTCTGGATGGGAGGCGGGGTGGTTTTTGGGCCGACGCCTAGGGATTTTCGTTATGCCATTCCGAAACAAATCAAAGTGGCCGCATTGCGGGAAAGTCTTAACGCAAAATTTCAGGATGAGGATTTGATGTTTGTTTTGGATTTGAGTATCCAATCGAAGAAGACCAAAGATTTCGTCAAGGTGCTCAATACCTTGAAATTGGCGGGTGCCAAGACCTTGGCCCTCTGGGATGAAAAAGATGATAACGTGCTGCGAGTTTCCCGCAATATCCCGCATTTTAGTCTGATGCGTTCCAGGGATGTCAACGCCTACGATATTTTACGGACCAAGAAGGTCCTCATCACCAAATCGGCCTTTCAAACACTTTTAAAAAGAATCAAATGATTACGAGCTTCGATATCATCAAAACCCTCATCCGCACCGAAAAAGGCACGACCATGGAGCCCAACCGGCAGTACCTTTTTCAAGTGGCCAAACGGGCCAACAAGGTGGAAATCAAAAAGGCCGTCGAGGATATCTACAAAGTGAAGGTCCAGGATGTGCATACCATCATCATGCCGGGGAAACGCAAACGGGTCCGGCAGGAATTTGGATTTACCGACGATTGGAAAAAGGCGATTGTAACGCTCAAAGAAGGCGAAAAGATCGAGGTCACTTAATATAGTGTCATGTGATAAGTGTCAGGTGTCAAGTGGTATGATGCCCTCGGTGCCCGACGGTGAAATACATCCTAACACATAACATTTGACACATAACACAAAGCGAAAGCGTAGAACATGGGATTACGAAGTTTTAAACCAACGACACCCGGTTTGCGGCATTCGGTCATCTCGGATTTTAAGGAAATTACGAAATCCTATCCGGAAAAATCCTTATTGCGGCCTCTGAAGCAATCCGGGGGACGCAATAACCGGGGACGGATCACCTCGCGTCATCGGGGACGCGGACATAAACGGTTATACCGGCTCATTGATTTTAAACGTGACCGCATTGATAGTCCGGCAAAGGTTTTGGCGATAGAGTATGATCCAAACCGGACCAGCCGCATCGCGCTCATTGAATACGTGGACAAAAAAAAATCCTACATCATTGCGCCTTTAGAATTGAGGGTCGGCGATGAGATCATGAGCACCAATGATAAAGAGGTCGAGATGCGGGCGGGCAATTGCCTGCCTCTGGCCCGGATCCCTTTGGGGACAGCGATTCATAATATCGAATTACAGCCCGGTAAGGGAGGACAGATTGTTCGGGCCGCGGGCTCATCGGCACAATTGATGGCGAAGGAAGGTGGATTTGGCCAGGTCCGATTGCCTTCTAACGAAGTTCGAAAGATCAGATTGGAATGCCGGGCGACGATCGGCCAGATCGGCAATGTGGAAAATGAATCCTTGTCGATCGGTAAGGCTGGCCGATCGCGGTGGCTGGGCCGCAAGCCCCAATCCCGCGGCGTGGTCATGAATCCGCATGACCATCCGCACGGTGGGGGAGAAGGCAAGGCGCCGCAGGGCAATCCGCATCCCGTCACTCCCTGGGGCAAACCGACCAAGGGATTCCGCACCCGCCGTCGCCGGAAATATTCGGATCCATTCATTGTGAAACGAAGGACAAAATAAGATGAGCCGTTCCATTAAAAAAGGACCCTACGTCGCCGACGATTTGGTGAAAAAAATTGAAAGGATAAACCGTCTGGGCCAGAAACAGCCGATCCGAACCTGGTCACGGCGGTCCACCATTACCCCGGATTTCGTCGGGATGACGATTGCCATTCATGATGGCCGCAAGCATGTCCCGGTTTTTATTACGGAAAATATGGTTGGATACAAATTAGGAGAATTTGCCCCGACGCGGATTTTCCGCAAGCACGGCGGTGTCAAGGCTAAGAAGTCGCCGGATAAAACGTAATGTGTTATAAAACATACAGTTTTTATTTCTCAATAAGATGATCGCGAAAGCCAAAGGACAATTTATTCGAATCTCGCCGATGAAAATTCGCCAGGTCATTGATCTTATCCGCGGCAAGGATGTCATGACCTCGTTAGCCGTTTTGCTTCATACCCACAAGGGTGCCTGCCGGCCATTGACGAAGATTTTGAACTCGGCCATCAGCTCTGCCAAGCAAAAGGGTTTGAGCGAGGAACAGCTTTATATTTCGCGCATCATCGCGGATCAAGGACCTTCATGGAAACGATATCGAGCGGCGGCGTTCGGCCGGGCCACACCCATTTTGAAACGCACGTCGCATGTCACCATTGAATTGGACCTCATCACCAAATAGGAGAAAACCGTGGGACAAAAAGTCAGCCCGCTCATTATCCGCATCGGCTATATCAAGAACTGGCGAAGCCTTTGGTATGCCGACAAAAAAGAATTTTCTAAAAACATTGCCGAAGATTTTAAAATTCGCCACTATATTAAAAAACGATTCATTCAGGCGGCGATTTCCCGGATTGAGATCGAACGGCTTTCCGAACAAGTCAAAGTGAAAATTTATTCTGCCCGTCCGGGTGTGATCATCGGCCGTCGCGGCGCGGACATCGATAAATTGCGGACGGAGCTGGGAAAATTGAGCCCGAAACAAATTCAAGTCGAAACCCACGAAATCAAAAATCCGGCGATCGACGCCCAATTGGTGGCGCAAAGCGTGGCCTTTCAGCTGGAGAAAAGGGTTGCATTCCGACGCGCCATGAAAAGAGCCATTGACCAGGCCATGACCTCCGGCGCCAAGGGGATTAAAATCAGCTGCGCCGGCCGGTTGGGCGGGGCAGAGATGTCCCGGCGGGAAACCTATAAAGAAGGGAAGCTCCCTTTGCAAACCTTTCGTGCGGATGTGGATTATGGTTTTGCCGAGGCCCTGACCACCTACGGAATTCTGGGAGTCAAATGCTGGGTGTACAAAGGTGATATCATCCAGGATGGAATGCCTAAATCCGACGCACAACTGTTGGAAGATTTCAATAAGACCAAACCCGCCAGCGTTAAAGAGGAATAAATCATGGTGTTAATGCCCCGACGAGTCAAATACCGAAAATCCCAACGGGGAAAAACCCGTGGCATCGCCACCCGCGGCAACACACTCCTCTACGGAGAATTCGGATTAAAGGCGCTCGAAAATGGTTTTGTGAAAAGCAATCATATCGAGGCGGCGCGCGTCGTTGTCGCCCGGAAATCCCGAGGGGCCGGAAAGCTCTGGATCAATATTTTTCCGAATAAACCCGTGACCAAGAAACCTCCGGAAACCCGCATGGGAAAAGGAAAAGGCGATTTGAACCATTGGGGCTGCGTGATCAAGCGCGGAAAGGTTTTGTTTGAATTATCCGGTGTCCCCGTGGCCTTCGCCAAAGAGCTCTTTCGTCTGGTTGCCTTTAAACTTCCGGTGAGGACCCGTTTTATCACTCGGGATATCATGCATTAAGGAAGCCATGAAATTGAAAGAACTCCAAAATCTGGGCGTGGAAGAATTGGTTCTTAAAGAGAAAGAATTAAAAAAAGAATTATTCGATCTGCATTTCCAGAGAAAAATGGGCCGGGTGGAGAAACCCGGACGGTTCAAGGTTCTGCGTCGGGATATTGCGCGGATCTTGACGCTCATGAAGGAAAGAGAACGCGATGGAACAGCCAAGAAGCAATAAGCGCAAGTTTTTGTCAGGGATTGTGGTCAGCGACAAGATGAATAAGACCCGCGTTGTGCAGGTCCGCTGGTCTTCCAAGCATCCTCATTATAATAAGACCACCCGCCGCGCCAATAAGTTCAAGGCGCACGATGAGAAAAACGCCTCGAAAAGCGGGGACTCGGTGCGGATCATGGAAACGCGGCCCTTGTCCAAGGATAAGCGTTGGATCATCAGCGAAGTGATCAAGACAAAAGGTTAGGCCTTAAACGGCATATGATTTTTTTACGATCGATATTGGATGTTGCGGATAATACCGGTGCCCGTAAGGCCTCTTTTATCGGCGTTTTAAACAGCAAGGGCCGCTTGACCGCTCATGTGGGCGATATCGTCCGGGTCAATATCAAGGAGTCGGCCCCGGATGCGGCGGTTAAAAAAGGCGATATGGCCAAGGCCATCATCGTTCGCACCAAGTTCCCCATCCGCCGGTCAGACGGGACTTATGTTCGTTTTGATTCGAATGCGGTCGTCATCATTGACGATACCGGCAATCCCCGCGGCACCCGCGTCTTTGGACCGGTCGCGCGGGAATTGCGCAATCTTGAATATATGAAAATCGTTTCTTTGGCACCGGAGGTCATTTGATGTTGCGCATTAAGAAAAATGATATCGTGATGGTCATTGCGGGCAAGGATAAAGGGAAAACCGGCAAGGTGATGAGGGTTTTTCCGGCCCGGCAGCGAGCCCTGGTTGAGAATATCAACGTGGTTAAAAAGGCCAAACGCAAAACTCAGCAGGATCCGCAGGGAGGAATCCGCACGATCGAATCGCCCATTCACCTGTCGAATTTGAGCCTGATCGATAAACAGGCCAACAAACCTTCCCGTTTTGGAACAGAGGTTTTGAAAAATAGCGAAAAGGTTCGGAAAACCAAAATGAGCGGAGTTCCCGCGTGATATGAAACCTCGGTTATTCGAAAAATATCAAAAAGAAGTCGTGCCCCAAATGCAGCAAAAATTTGGAATCAAGAATATTTATGCTGTGCCACGCTTAGAGAAGATCGTCGTGAATATGGGGGTCGGCGAGGCCATCAATGACCACAAAATCATTGATAAGGCCGCCGAGGATTTGGCGACGATCACTGGGCAAAAGCCCATGATCCGCAAAGCGACCAAGGCAATTTCCAATTTCAAATTGAGGCTGGGTATCCCTATTGGCTGCAAGGTGACGCTGCGCCGCACCAAAATGTATGAATTTTTGGATAAACTTTTGAACGTGACCTTGCCGCGCATCCGGGATTTTAACGGGGTTTCGCGCCGCTCCTTTGACCGCGAGGGCAACTACACCCTAGGACTTAAGGAACAGGCCGTCTTTCCCGAAATTGAAGCCGGCCGCATTCAACATACCCAGGGGATGGATATCACCTTTGTTTTCAATAAAAGTTCTAAAGAGGAAACCTTTGAATTGCTGCGATTGTTGGGAATGCCCTTTGCCCCGCATTGATACAATTTGTTTTTTTCAAAGAATAGGTTCATGGGAAATTTCATTTAAAACAATTCCAGAGTCAAGAGAAAGAAAGTTCAATGGCGAGAAAATGTTTACGCAATAAGGCAGCAGCAAAACCCAAGTTTTCCAGCCGCAAGTACAACCGTTGTCCTTTGTGCGGCCGGGCGCGGGGATTCTTGCGCCGCTTTGGCGCCTGCCGGATTTGTTTTCGGGAACTCGCCTGGAAGGGCGAAATCCCCGGCGTTCGAAAAGCCAGTTGGTAAAATTATAGAAAGAGATAAGCCTTATGTCCGTGACGGATCCCATTAGCAATCTATTGACCAATATTCGCAATGCCATGCATGCGAAGAAAGAAACCGTTGATATCCCTGCCTCTCGCTTGGGAGGGAAGATTCTCGAGATTTTTAAGAATGACGGGTACATCGAGGATTTTCGTTTGTTGAAAGATGATAAGCAGGGGCTCTTCAAAATTTATTTGAAATACGGTCAGGATAAAGAACCGGCCATTATCGGGATCAAGCGTGTATCGAAACCGGGTTTGCGGGTTTATTGCCGTCGGGATCGCGTGCCCCGAGTCATTAATGGATTAGGGACAGCGGTTCTGACCACCTCGCGAGGAATCATGACCGATCGGGAGGCCCGAAAGAATAAAGTCGGCGGCGAGGTCCTTTGTTATATTTGGTAGATTGCAAACACCAAAAGGTTAAAAGATGTCCAGAATTGGAAAAATTCCAGTAACCGTGCCCAAGGACGTTAAAATTGCGATCAATAATGGAGCGGTCTTAGTGACTGGACCAAAAGGAAAGATTCATTTGAGTCTTGCCGCCGGCATCGTCCTGGAACAGAAAGAGGATAAACTTTTGGTCAACCGTCGCAGCGATCAAAAGCAGGATCGCGCCAATCATGGAACCGTGCGGGCGATTTTGGTCAACATGATGAAAGGGGTTACGCAAGGGCATCGCATTGATCTGGAGATTCAAGGCGTTGGTTTCCGCGCCCAGGTCCAGGGTCAAAAATTATCATTGAACTTAGGTTTTAGCCATCCGGTGGAATTTCCGGTTCCGGAAGGCGTCAAGGTCTTGACCCCCAAACCGACCGAGATTTCCATTGAAGGTGTGGACAACGCCCTCGTCGGAGAAGTAGCCGCCAATATCCGCGGGCTCAAACCGCCGGAGCCTTATAAAGGAAAAGGGATCCGTTACGCCGGCGAGTATGTTCGTCGCAAACAAGGCAAGTCGGTCACTAAATAAGATGTCATGGCTAATCCCAAAGGATTGAGAAGATATCTGCGTCACCGTCGGATCCGTAAAAGCGTTCAGGGCACCAGCGACCGACCAAGAATTTGCATCCACCGCAGTCTTAATCATCTGCAAGCTCAAATGATTGATGACATAACCGGTAAAGTGCTTTTTGGGATTTCCACCCTGGATAAGAATTTGCGTTCGACGTTAAAAAGCGGAGGCAATATCCAGGCCGCCACGGCTCTGGGAGAAAGATTGGCGGAGGTGGCCAAAAAAAAGGGGATTACCAAGGTATGCTTTGACCGGGGAGGATATTTGTATCATGGTCGGGTAAAGGCCTTCGCGGAAGCGGCCCGTCAAGCCGGCTTGGAATTTTGAACCGAGCGATATATTCGAGAGAAGCCAGATGAATAAAGAAAAGAAAAATAAAGAACCCAATAAGGAGAATTTGCCGGTCAACGCCGTTCCCGCAACCCAACCGGAGACGGAAACTTCCGCCCCCGGCCCAAAGCGGGAAAAGGGTCCTAAAAAGCCATTCGCCAGGAAACGCGAAGGCGTGGCATCGGAATTTGTGGAAAAAGTCATTGCCATCAACCGTGTCACCAAGGTTACCAAAGGCGGCAAGCGCCTGGCTTTTAGCGCCCTTGTCGTCGTTGGAGATACCAAAGGCCGAGTGGGTTATGGTTTGCAGAAAGCGAGCGAGGTTGCTTACGCGATTAAGAAATCTTTATCCGTCGCTAAAAAAAGTATGATCCGCGTGCACTTGGCGGAGTCGACCATTCCTCATGAAGTGATCGGGGTTTGCGGCGCTTCCGCCGTCATGCTCAAACCCGCTTCCGAAGGAACCGGTGTCATTGCCGCGGGACCGGTGCGGGCGGTTTGTGACTCCGTCGGGATTCGTAATATTTTGACCAAATGCCATCGCTCGAATAATCCCATCAATGTGGTCAAGGCCACCTTCGATGGATTGACCAAGCTCAAGGCGAGAAAACAGGAATTCCTTGTGCCGGAGGCCAACGCTCCTCAAGAATCCGGAGAAATACAAAATGCAGCTGCACGAACTGAAATCCCCCCTCGGCTCACGTAAGCGCCGGAAGATTGTCGGACGAGGACAAGGCTCTGGCCATGGCAAAACGTCTTGTCGCGGTCACGATGGACAAGGTCAACGCCCGGGGCGCGGACCGCTATTGTCGTCGGAAGGCGGGCAAATGCCGCTCATCCGGCGTTTACCGAAAGTGGGTTTTCGCAGCAAGCGCCCGGTCATTTATCAAGTGGTTAATTTAGAAAGCTTACAGCGCATCAAAGAGGGGACGGTGGTGGATGCCGCTTATCTAAAAAGCCATGGTCTTATCAAAAGCCCGGCAAAGCCTTTTAAAATCCTGGGCAATGGGGAGATCACCAGGGCCCTCACCATCAAGGCCCACAGTTTTTCCAAATCCGCTCAGGAAAAAATTTTGGCCGCCGGCGGAACAGCCGAAACCATGCAGTCCATTGTTCCCTTGGAACATCCGGCTTAATCAAGGTATCTTCAGGGATCAAAATCATGTTAGCCGCATTCGCCAATTGTTTCAAAATCCCCGAACTCAAAAAGAAGATCCTTTTCACTCTGGGGATCATCATTGTTTACCGGATTGGCTGCTTCTTGCCCACCCCCGGCGTTAATGGAGCGGTCCTGGCGGAATTTTTCCGGCGGATGCAGACCTCCGGGCAGGGAACGATCTTTGGCATTATGAATATGTTTTCCGGCGGGGCTTTGCAAAAATTGACCATCTTCGCCTTAGGAATTATGCCGTACATCTCGAGTTCCATCATCATGCAGCTTTTGACGGCGGTCTTTCCGGCCTTGGAGAAATTGGCCAAGGAAGGTCACGCGGGATACATGAAGATCAATCAGTACACCCGTTATGGAACGCTCTTCTTGTCGGCAGTTCAATCTTTTTTTATTGCGCTTTGGTTAGAAAACCCACAGGCCTTTCACGGATTACAGATCGTGAGTAATCCCGGATGGGGTTTCCGGTTGATGACGGTTTTGACGTTAACGACGGGAACGATCTTTCTCATGTGGCTGGGTGAACAGATTCAAGAAAAAGGGATCGGTAACGGAATATCCCTCGTCATCGCCGCGGGAATCATTTCGGCAGCCCCTTCCGCAATCCATCAGTTGGTTTTGCTCTTATCACCCAAAACTGCGACCGTCCAGCAAATCCAGCCCTTGACGCTCGTTATCATGTGTGTGCTGCTGGTCGGCGTGATCCTTGCCATCACTCTCATCACGCAAGGGCAAAGGAAGATCCCTGTGCAGTATGCCCGGCGGATTGTGGGACGCAAGGTTTACGGCGGACAGAGCACCTATCTCCCTTTGAAGGTGGACACCTCCGGCGTCATTGCCATTATTTTTGCGCAGTCGATTATCCTTTTCCCGGCGACGGTGGCCAGTTTTATTCCCAATGCCGCCTTTCGGCATTTCTCGGAGGTGATCGTGCGCGGCCATCTGCCTTATTACATCACCTATGGGATTTTGATCATCTTCTTTTGTTATTTTTACACGGCGATTGTTTTTAATCCCGTCGATGTGGCCGAGAATATGAAGAAGCACGGAGGATTCATTCCCGGGGTTCGACCCGGATCACCCACAGCAGAGTATTTGGATTTTGTTTTAACCCGCATCACGTTGGCCGGCGCTGTTTTTGTTTGCGTCATCGCCATTATGCCGGATGCCATTATGGCAGCTTTTAAAGTTCCGTATTTGGTGGCCTCATTTTTTGGCGGCACCGGGGTTCTCATTGTCGTTGGGGTTATGCTCGACACCATGAAGCAAATTGAATCGCATCTTTTGACGCGCCACTATGAAGGTTTTATGAAGTCCGGACAATTAAAGGCACGACGATGAGAATTGTTCTCTTGGGTCCGCCGGGCGCCGGCAAAGGAACCCAGGCCCAACTTCTTAAAAAGGAATTTCAACTGGTGCATATTTCCACCGGTGATATTTTTAGGGAAGAGATGAAAAAAAATACCTCCTTGGGTCAAGATCTGAAGCAATATGTAGATCAGGGGAAACTCGTTCCCGACGAGGTAGTAACCCAGATCGTTGCCAATCGGCTTAAAGGGATGGATCCCAAAGAAGGTTACTTGCTGGATGGTTTTCCCCGGACGGTTCATCAGGCTCAAGATTTGGACCAGATCCTTGCTCAAGTCCGCCAGCCCTTAGATTATTGCATCAATATGGAAGCGTCCTTGCCGGTTATTATTCAGCGCCTCACTGGGAGGAGGGTCTGCAAGCAATGCGGCGCCGTGTACCATGCCGTCAATCGGCCGCCCCAAAAAAAGGATATTTGCGATCAATGCGCAGGCCCTTTGATGACGCGGGCCGATGACGTGGAGTCGACCATCCGGACCCGCATGAAGGAATACATGGCGAATACGGCTCCTATTGCCCGCTACTATGAACAGCAGGGAAAATTGATCAAGATTGATGCGGACCAGGATTCAGAAGATGTGCAGCAGGTCCTCTTAAAGAAGTTCATCGAGGACGGAAAAGTTGATCACGATCAAAAGCCCTCAAGAAATTGAAAGTTTAAGGAAAGCCGGTAAGATTCTGACCGCCATTGTTCGGGAATTAAAACGTTCTTTAAAAGTGGGAATGACGACCGCCCAGATTGATGAGCGCGCCGGTGAGCTCATGGCAGCGCACAGGGTTGTGCCAGCCTTTAAGGGGTACCGGGGATTTCCCGGTGTGGCTTGCGTTTCTGTCAATCAAGAAGTCGTCCACGGCATCCCCGGCCAACGGGTGGTTCAAGAAGGGGATATCGTGAGCATTGACGTCGGCGTTATTCTCGACGGGTTTTTTTCGGATACGGCCTTTAGCGTGGGCTTGGGGCGGCTTGCGCCCCGGCTCGCAAAATTGCTGGAGGTCACCGAGCAGGCTCTTTATAAAGGAATCGCCCAGGCAAGAGTCGAGCATCATCTCTCGGATATTTCCCACGCTGTCCAGGATTTTGTGGAATCTGAACATTTTTCGATCGTGCGGGATTTTGTCGGTCACGGGATCGGCCGATCGTTGCATGAGGACCCGGAGATTCCCAATTTTGGTCCGCCGCATCAAGGACCAATCCTTAAGGAAGGCATGGTGCTCGCCATCGAACCGATGGTGAATCTGGGTTCATGGCAGACGCGGATTTTGGAAGATGGCTGGACGGTCGTAACCGCCGACGGAAAACCCTCGGCGCATTTTGAACATACGGTGGCGATCACCGCCCAAGGCCCGGAGATTTTAACCGCATAAACTCATGGCGAAAGAAGACCTGATCGAAGTCGAAGGAACCGTCGCTGAGGCCCTGCCCAACGCCATGTTTCGGGTGGAATTGGACAATGGCCATAAGGTCTTAGCGCATATCTCCGGTAAGATCCGAATGCATTTTATCCGAATCCTGCCCGGGGACAAGGTGAAGGTCGAGCTTTCTCCTTACGATTTGACCCGGGGGCGGATCACCTATCGCAATAAATAAAAATCGTTTCGAATGAAAAAACTATGAAAGTCAAATCATCGGTTAGAAGAATTTGCAACAAATGCAAGATTATCCGTCGGAAAAACGTCGTCCGGGTGATTTGTTCTAATCCAAAACATAAGCAAAGACAAGGATAAACCCTATGCCAAGGATTTTGGGTATTGATTTACCAAAAGAAAAACGGATCGAGGCCTCCTTGCCTTATATTTATGGCATTGGCCTTCCGAGTTCTCAACGGATTTTATCGGAAGCCCAGATTGATGGCAACCGCCGCGCCAAGGATCTTTCCGATGAGGAGGTGGCTCGCATTACCTCCATCATTCAAAAAAAATATCGAACCGAAGGCGATTTGCGCCGAGAGGTGAACCAAAACATCAAACGTTTGATTGATATTGGGACTTACCGGGGACTTCGGCATAAAAAGGGTTTGCCCGCCCGGGGACAGCGAACCAGAACGAATGCGCGCACGCGCAAAGGCAAAAGGAAGAATCTGGCCGTCATGTTGAAACCTGCGGCCGAAAAATGAACCGGAGAATCATTGATAAGGGAAATCTATGGCGACCAAACCGGAAAAATCAAAGAAGAAGGCGTTAAAAGGCGTAACCAGTGGCATCGTCCACATTCAAGCGACCTTTAACAACACCATCATCACCGTAGCCGACAAACAGGGAAATACCCTGGTTTGGGCCTCTCCGGGGATCGTCGGTTTTAGCGGATCAAAAAAGTCCACACCCTTTGCCGCCCAGGTCGCGGGCTCGGATGCTGCCCGTCGGGCCAAAGACCTGGGGATTTTGACCGTCGATGTTCAAGTCAAGGGTCCCGGGTCAGGGCGAGAGTCAGCGATCCGAGCCATTCAAGCCGCAGGCTTGACGGTCACCTCGATCAAAGATGTGACTCCCATGCCGCACAATGGATGCCGGCCGCGGAAAAAGCGTCGGGTTTAAAGAAAGGAAACTATGGGACGAAATTTAGGTTCAAGCTGTCGCCAGTGCCGCCGCGAAGGCGAAAAGCTTTTTTTGAAAGGGACGCGCTGTTTTACTCATAAATGCGCCGTGGACCGCCGCGAGTACGCTCCGGGACAACATGGGGCTAAAAGACCCAAGTTATCCAACTTTGGTCTGCAGCTGCGGGAAAAGCAAAAAGTGAAAAGGATTTATGGCCTCCTGGAACGGCAGTTCCGCAATTATTTCAACAACGCGGCCAAAACCAAGGGTGTTACGGGAACCATCCTACTTCAGTCGTTGGAGCGGCGCCTCGATAGCGTGCTTTATCAGATGGGATTCGGAACCTCGCGAGCGGAAGCTCGCCAGATGGTTTCGCATGGATTTGTTCACGTGAACGGCCACCGGGTCAACATTGCTTCTTATCTGGTTCGGCCCAACGATGAGATTGAACTGAAATTTCAGAATACCGGTTTAAAGAATGTCAAAGAGAACCTGGAAGCCACGCAAGGCCGTACGCTGCCCGCGTGGCTGAGTGTGGATAAGGATCACTTTAAAGGAAAAATTCTCAGACTTCCGCAGCGGGAAGATATCGTTTATCCGGTCAATGAGCAATTGATCGTCGAGCTTTATTCCAGATAATAATCCCAAAAGTCAAGGCTTGGCCAGAAAGCAACTTACTTTAAGTCATCACCAATTAGGGAGGAGAACATGGGAGTTAAGTGGCGTGATTTCCAAATGCCCAAAAGGCTAGATTGCGACGAGCAGTCCTATACGAGCACCTACGGGAAATTTATTGCCGAGCCCTTCGAGCGCGGATACGGAGTAACCCTGGGCAATTCCTTGCGCCGGATCCTTTTGTCTTCCATCGAAGGGGCAGCCATCACGGCCATTCGCATTGATGGGGTGCAACATGAATTTTCTACCGTTCCGGGAGTTTTGGAACAGGTCACCGATGTTGTTTTGAACATCAAGAATCTGATTTTGCGTTCGCATTCAAAGGCGCCGAAGACCATTTATGTCAAGGCGGAAAAAAAAGGCGAGATCAAGGCCAAGGATATCATTAGCGATGAAACGATCGAGATCATCAATCCGGATCTGCACATCGCCACGTTGACCCGCGACACGCAGTTCAATATGGAACTGGAGGTTTCGCGGGGTCGCGGTTACGTTCCGGCGGAATCCAACAAAAAAGATTCGGCCAGTGTCGGAACAATTCCGATTGATTCCATCTTCACGCCGATTGTCAAAACCAATTTTTTTGTGGAGAACACCCGCGTTGGCCAGCGCACGGATTATGACAAGCTGATCGTGGAGATTTGGACCAACGGCAGCATCAATCCCAAAGAAGCGCTTCTTTACGGGGCCAATATCCTGCAGAGGCATTTGGATGTTTTTGTCAGTTACGGCCAGTTGCCGGAAGAAGAGGAAGAGGAAGAAGAGATCACCGCCGAGGAGCAGGCGCTTTATGAAAAATTGCGTCTGCCCATTTCCGAGCTAGAGTTATCCGTTCGCAGCTCCAATTGTTTGAAAGACGCCAATATCAAAACGATCGCGGATCTCGTGCGCAAACAGGAATCGGAGTTGCTGAGCTACCGGAATTTTGGCAAAAAATCCCTCTCTGAAATCAACGATCTGTTAAAGGCCATGGGATTGAATTTGGGGATGAAGGTGGATGTAAAGAAGTTAAAGAAAAAAGAATAAAAGAGGCAAGAAACAAAGAGGAACTCATGCGACACGGATTGGCCGGAAATCGATTAGGGAGAAATCAATCTCTACGTAAAGCAACGGTGAGGGACTTGGCCAAAGCCACCTTGGTTCACCAAAGGATCCTCACCACCAAGGCCAAGGCCAAAGAAGCCAGAAAACTCGTCGACCGTTTGATCACCTTGGGAAAAAAGGGCACGCTCGCGCATCGCCGAAAGGCATTTTCTATTTTGAGCGATCACGCGCTTGTGAGCGAACTTTTTAAGACAACCAGCAAACGCTTCCATAGCCGGCTAGGCGGATACACCCGCATCATCCCCTTATCCTTACGCCGAGGGGACAATGCGCAGCTCGCCTTTTTGGAATTGACGGAAAAGACAGAGGTCATTGTTTCCAAACCAAAATCCGATGCCGTTGCCAAGCCCGTGACCGTGGTCAAAGCCGAGGGCAAAAAACCGGGCAAAACGACCAAGCCCCAAGGTGAAAAAATTCCCAAGTCCGAAATAACATTGGCAGCGCAACCAAAGGAAAAACTCCATAAGCCTGAACCATCGAAGGCTCTACCAAAACCTCCTCTCAAAGAAAAACCCAAACCGTCCACGTTTATCAGCGGTTTAAAAAAGATGTTCACCAAAAGACCTCCCGGAGGAAAATAGTTCGCTCATCCTGATCCCATGAAAATCAACCGGCGCATACAGGGTTTGGTTGGTTCGAGCACCCTGGCCATCACTGCCAGGGCCAAAGAGCTTTTAAGCCAGGGAAAGGATGTTGTCAATTTTGCCGCCGGGGAGCCGGACTTCGATACGCCTGCCGATATTAAGGAAGCCGGCATCAAGGCCATTCGGGATGGTTTCACCAAATACACGCCTACGATCGGAATCCCGCAGCTGCGCGAAGCGATTGCCAATAAATTTCAAAAAGATAACGGTCTGTCTTACAAACCGAACGAGATTGCTGTTTCCTGCGGCGCTAAACATTCCATTTATAACATTATTCAAGTCCTGGCTGATGAAGGTGAAGAAGTCATTATCCCTTCTCCCTATTGGGTGAGTTATCCGGAGATGGTGAAGATTTCCGGCGCTCAAGTGAAAATCCTGCCTACCAGTGCCGCCGACGATTTTAAGGTGACTCCCGGGGCGCTTAAGGCCGCCATTACTCCCCGAACAAAAATTTTTATTCTGTGCTCGCCATCCAATCCTGCGGGTTCGGTCTATTCGAAACAGGAGTTGCAAAAAATTGCCGACCTCTGTGTCGCGAATCAAATTTATGTCATTAGCGATGAGATCTACGAAAAATTGGTGTATGATCAAATGGTTTACAGTTCGATTGCATCTTTAGGACAACAGATATATACTTTGACCATCACCGTCAATGGAGTCTCCAAGGCCTATTCGATGACCGGTTGGCGGATTGGGTATTGCGGTGGCCCGGCGACGATCATCGACTATGTGAATAAGTTTCAGGACCATTCCACATCGAACCCGACGTCCATCAGTCAGATGGCCGCCTTGGCCGCGCTCAAGGCGCCGGAGAGTTTGGTGAAGAAGATGTGTCAGGAATTTGAAGCGAGGCGGGACCTGATGCTAAAGTGTCTGGACCAAGTTTCCCAATTAACCTACGTTCGTCCGCAGGGCGCGTTTTATGTGTTTTGTGATATTTCTCAATGGGGTCTGGATGCGTCCACGGTAGCCCAGCGGATCCTCAATGAAGTCAATGTTGCGGTTATCCCCGGTGAGGGATTTGGCGCGCCGGGTTTTATTCGCTTGAGCTTTACCACATCCCAAGAAAGAATTCGGGAGGGAGTCCGACGCATCGGGCAGTGGGCCCAACAATGTTCGGTTAAGCCGGTCCTTTCTTGAAAGGAATCGGGGAATAAAGAAGAATTTCGAGAAGATGTCGGAGGAGAATTTATGGAATTAAGGGACCTACTGCTTTTGGCGATTCAGGAACGAGCCTCCGACTTGCATTTGACCGAAGGAACGCCACCGGTTTTGCGTGTGGATGGGCGGCTGGTCGGGACCAAACTGGAACCCATGAACCGCGAGCATATGAAAAAAATTGTTTATGGGATCCTCACCGACGAACAAAAAGAAAAATTTGAGAAAGACAAGGAGCTGGATTTTTCCCTGGCGATTTCGGGTTTGGACCGTTTTCGGGTCAATGTGCACATCCAGAGAGGGGCGGTGGAGGCGGCGTTTCGACGCATTCCGCTGTTTGTTCCTGACATCGCTGACTTAGGCCTTCCGGACATTGTCTGCGACATGGCGCGCAAACCTAGCGGTTTGGTTTTAGTGACTGGCCCGACGGGAACCGGTAAAACAACGACCCTCGCAGCGATGATCAATCTCATTAATCAAGAACGCTCGGCCTTGATCGTTTGTATTGAAGACCCCATTGAATACATCCATACCAACAAAAAATCCCTCATCAAACAAAGGGAGGTCTACAGCGACACTCATTCGTTTGCCGATGCCCTCAAGCGCTGCTTGCGTCAGGACCCCAATGTCATTGTCGTCGGAGAAATGCGGGACCTGGAAACAATTTCGACGGCGCTAACCGCGGCGGAAACCGGTCACCTGGTTTTGGCCACCTTGCATACCCCCGATGCCCCCCAGACCGTTGAGCGCATCATTGACGTTTTTCCTCCGCATCAACAACAACAGGTCAAGCTGCAATTGGCCTCGTGTTTGCAAGGAGTGATTTCTCAGCTGCTTCTTCCCAGGGCCAAAGGAGACGGGAGGGTCGTTGCCATCGAGGTCATGATTGCTACTCCTGGCATCCGAAATTTGATTCGTGAACAGGCCATTGAACAAATTCCCACGGCCATTCAAACCGGCAGTCAGTATGGCATGCGCACCATGGATCGTTCTTTGCGTGATCTTTATATGGAAGGTGTGATTTCCTACGAGACCGCGATCGTGAAGGTCAAGAACGTCGAAGAATTCAAACAGCTTTTGGCCGTTCAGCAGCAACAAAAAACCCCTTTGCGGAGATAATATTACCAATGGCTTACCCAGTCACCTTGCTGCCGGGTGATGGCATCGGACCAGAAGTTGCCCAGGCCATGAAAAAATGTGTCGAGGCAACTGGCGTTGCGATAGCCTGGGATGAACAGCCCGTCGGAGAATTCGCCATTAAGAAGTATGGAACACCCCTGCCGGATCATGTCCTTGATTCCATTCGCAAAAATAAGGTTGCCATCAAAGGCCCCATTGTCACTCCCGTGGGCAAGGGCTTTCGTTCCGTCAATGTGGCCTTGCGCCAGGCGCTGGATTTATTTGCCTGTGTGCGTCCCTGCCAGTATATGGAGGGAACCAAATCCATCGCCAAAGGTGTGGACCTCGTGATCTTTCGGGAGAATACGGAAGATTTGTATGCGGGGATCGAATTTGATCTGGGCACAAGCGATGCTAAACATCTGATACAGGAAATCAATGCCCTCTCCACCAGAAAAATCCGCGATGATTCCGCCATTTCGATTAAACCCATTTCGGTTTTTGCCTCACGGCGGATCATCAAATTCGCTTTTGATTATGCGGTGAAAAACAATCGCCGCAAGGTGACGGCGATCCACAAGGCTAATATCATGAAATTCACCGACGGCCTTTTTTTGAAAACCGCCCGTGAGGTCGCCCAGGAATATCAAGGCAGGGTCGAATTTGAGGATGTGATCGTGGACAATATGTGTATGCAGCTGGTGCAGCGGCCGGAGTTTTTTGATGTGCTGGTTCTGCCCAATCTTTATGGGGACATTGTGTCCGATTTATGCGCGGGGCTGATCGGTGGATTGGGAATTGCCCCCGGGGCGAATATCGGGGACACGATCGCCTTATTTGAACCGGTGCACGGCTCTGCCCCCAAATACGCCGGAAAAAACAAGGTTAATCCCACCGCCTCGATTCTTTCTGGAGTTTTGATGCTTCGGCACTTAAAAGAGGAAAAGGCTGCCGAACGTTTGGAAATGGCTGTCCGCGATGTGATCAAGGAAGGAAAATTCGTCACCTATGATCTCAAAGCCGACCGTAATGACCCCACCGCCGTCGGCACGCAGGAAATGGCCGAGGCTATTTGCCGCAGAATTCATTGATCCTCAGCTTTTGCATTTTTGCTTAAAGGTTCTCGCCTTGTTTCTTTTATCCTTTGCCAATTGAATTCTTTTCATACCGACGATGATTGATTCCAAATTACGGATCGAGGATTTGGGGTTTGTGGAGTATTCCTCCGCCTGGGAATTTCAAAAAAAAATTGTCCAAGCGGTCGCGGCCGGAGGTCCTGCGACCCTCATTTTATGCGAACATCCGGCGGTTCTGACGCTGGGCCGACTCGCCAAACCAGAATACATCCTCGCTTCGGAAAACGAACTTAAAGAAAAAGGAATTCGAATCATTCGGATCGATCGCGGTGGAGAGGTGACTTTGCATGCACCGGGTCAGCTCGTTGTTTACCCTATTCTAAGGCTCGCTGGTCACGGACAAGATCTAAGAATTTATCTGGAACGATTGGAACAAGTTGCCATTGATTTATTAAATGATTTTGGTATAGTGGCTGGGGGTTTTCCCGGACAACGCGGCGTTTGGGTAGGTTCCAGAAAAATTGTTTCCATTGGGATCGGCGTCAAGAAGTGGGTCTCTTTCCATGGCCTGGCGATCAACGTCAATACGGATTTGGCCTTATTTCAAGTCATTCGACCCTGCGGTCTTTTGGTCGAGATGACTTCCATGGCTCAAGAAAAATGCGGAGCAATCGACATGGACGAGGTCAAAACATCTTTCCTGCACAAATTCCAAAAACATTTTTTCCCAAGTCCAATCCATGAATGAAGTCTTTTTGCCGGAATTAGGAGAGGGGATCAAAAAAGCCACGGTGGCCTGCTGGCATGTGAAACCCGGCGAGATGGTTACTCTCGACGAAGATTTGGTGGAAGTCGTGACCGATAAAGCCAGCTTTTGCATTCCTGCGCCCAAAACTGGACGGCTGCAAAATATCCTCATCGCAGCCGGAGAAGAAGCAACAATTGGCGAGGTATTAGGGATCATCGGATCATAATGGTCTACGAGCTCACCCAACCCCGGCGGATTCTTCTCATGTATATCACCAGGGTCTCTGGCCATCGGACGGCGACCATCGCCATTGAAAAGGCCATCAAGACCTTGGATCCGACCGCCGAGGTCATGAGCATTAACGGTTTCGGTTACACCTATCCTATTTTGGAAAAGGTCGTCAATCGAGCCTATATGGGAATCATCAAGCGCACTCCGAAAGTGTGGGACTATCTCTACGATAATCCCGATGTCCTCAAACGCACTCAAAAACTTAAAAATTTTCTTCATAAGACCAGCCACGAAAAACTTTCGATCCTTTTTGAACAATTCCAGCCAGACACCGTGGTTTGCACGCAAGCCTTTCCCTGTGGCATGGTGGCTGACTACAAATTGGCGCAACGTCAACCTCTGACCATTATGGGGGTTCTCACCGATTATGCGCCGCATTCCTTTTGGCTTCACGAAGGGGTTGACTATTATATTGTTCCTTCCGAGGATGCCCGCTGGAAGTTTCTCCTCAAAGGCGTCGATGAACAACGGATTAAATTATTTGGAATCCCGATCCACGCCAATTTTTCTGTGAGCAAAGATAAAGCGGATATCGCCAAGAAGATCGGGATTGATTTACAATTTCCCACAATCCTCATTATGGGAGGCGGGCAGGGACTAGGACCCATCAAAGAAGTGGTTAATGCTCTTGCCGGGGTCAAAACTCCCTTGCAATTAGTGGTTGTGGCCGGAGTCAATCAGAGATTGATCCGCTGGCTCAAAAGGTTTTCGCTCCCTTCGGATAAACGCATGAAAATTTATGAATATGTCGATAATGTCGATGAATTCATGGAGGTTGCGACCCTCATTATCACCAAGCCCGGCGGAATGACGACCTCAGAATGCCTCGCCAAAGGGTTACCCATGGTCATCATAAATCCCTTGCCCGGACAGGAGATGCGCAATACGGATTTTCTTCTACAGAATGGGATTGCGATCCGCATCGATAAAACCAGCGATATGGCGGAAGAGATTGAGCTGCTTTTGCGCAATCCCCGCAAACTGGACGATATGCGCCAGGCGGCCTTGGCCCACGGAAGGCCGCATGCCGGACTTGATATTGCGCGTCTGATCTTGAAATCGCCAACCGACCAACCGATGTCCCCGGATGCGAATCTGGCGGCGTTATAAGCCGCCACTTCGTGAACGCATGTTTAAGTTTTTCATCTATAAGTTCGGCCAATTTTGTGTCAATCGCCTGCCTTTGCCCGTGGCTTATTCGATCGCTTCGTTTCTGTCGGATTTGCATTACTGGTTTTCTTTCCGGGACCGCCGCGCGGTCAAAAATAATTTGAAAGTGATCATGGGCCCGGAGGCTGATGTGAGTTTTGTCGCGCGGGAAGTCTTCCGGAATTTTGGCAAATACCTCGTCGAATTCTTTTGCATGGCCAAAAATCTGAACGGAGATTATATTCAGCGCAACGTGGAGATCAAAAACCTGGACCGTTTAGAAAATGTGCTCAAAAAAGGCAAGGGCGGCATCATCCTCACGGCCCACATTGGCAATTGGGAAATGGGTGGAATGGTTTTAAGCAAATTAGGCTATTGCCTCATGGGCATCGCGCTGCCGCATAAAGAGCGGCCGGTCAATGATCTTTTTAATCAGCAGCGTCAGTCGCAGGGAATTACCGTTGTTCAAACCAACATTGCCGTGCGCCGTTGTCTGGAGATGCTCAAAGACAATGGATTGATTGCGCTTTTGGCTGACCGGGATTTTAGTTTGAATGGCGAGGTCATGAACTTCCTTAACCGCAAGGCCCTGATCCCCAAGGGGGCTGCGGTTTTTTCCGTTAAGACCCTGGCGCCGATTCTGCCAACCTTTTTCATTCGGCAAGCCAATGACCGCTTTGTCCTGATTTTTGAGGAACCGATTCAGCCGCCCGAAGGCACCCATGCCGATGAAGAAGATCGCTACTTGCAATTGATGCGCCGGTATACGGATGTTATGGAAGAAAAGATCAAGGCCTATCCCAGCCAGTGGCTCATGTTTCGGGAGTTTTGGATCAAATGAACAATTGCATCTTAATCCCCGTGCACAATGAAGCGGCCATGATTGGAAATCTTGTGGCCCAGCTCAAGGCCCAGAATTTGCCGGTAGTGGTCGTCGATGACGGATCGTTGGATGAGTCCGGCCTCATCGCACAAAAAAATGGAGCTTACGTGATCCGTCACGAAAGCAAAAAAGGGAAGGGTCAGGCCTTGCAAACTGGGTTTGCTTATCTTCGGCAACAGAATTTTGACAATGTGGTCATCATGGACGGCGATGGTCAGCACGCTGTGGAAGACCTGCCGAAATTTTTTGCCAGCGCCCAACAGTTTCCCAACAGCATAATCGCCGGAAGCCGGATGAATAACCCCAAAGGAATGCCATGGGTGCGCTATTGGACCAATCGATTCACCTCAGCCCTCATTTCCAGGGTGTGCCAACAGTCCATCCCAGACACTCAATGTGGATTTCGTTTGATTAGCCTCGCGATCCTTCGGCAGATTCAACTCACGTCGTCGGATTACGAAATTGAAAGCGAAATCCTCATTAAGGCGGCAAAAAAGGGTTTTAGGATTTATTCTATCCCGATCAAAACCATCTACCGCAATGAAGCGAGCAAAATCAATCCGCTATTAGACACCTACCGTTTCTTTGCCTATTTGATCCGCGAGTTATGGACGTCCAAAATCCGGTAGACAAATCTGCCGTTGTGTTTTTGCCCGGGGTGTGGGAAAATTTGGCTTAAGAATAAAGGAATGATGAATCGAATCGAAACTATCTCTTTGCCTGAACAAAAAATCCTGACCGTAACACTCATCATCTCGATTGTTGTGCATAGTCTTTTTTTGCTCAACGTCTCGAGCTTGCGCCTGTTTCGAGCGCAGAAGATTTTAAAGCCAGTCGATATTGTATACTTCAAACCCAAGGTGGAAAAAAAGACGGAAAAGCCTCAGGACAAAAAAAATGTTCGCGAGTTAAAGAGCATCAAGCAAGAAAAGTTGGTGGATTCGAAAGTGCTGTTAAAAAAAGATTCAGGCGGTTCACCCCTTATTAAAGATATGAACAAACTGGGTTTGGGCGCAACCAAACTGGCACAGAAGCCAGCCCAAATGGATCGGATGCCTGTCGAACGACGGATTTCGGTTCCACCGATCAAATCCGAGAAGATCAACAATCCCATTTACCTTAATTATTATCAAAGCGTTAGAATGCGGATCAAGGAACAGGCCTACCGCAATTATACGGACTATACCTCTGGAGAGGTCTATCTGACCTTTGTTCTCCTTTCAGACGGATCGCTCAAACAACTTAAGCTCATCGAAGAGAAGACCAATGCCAATTCCAGCCTAAGGACCGTAGGGTTAAAAAGCATCAAAGAATCTAATCCCTTTCCTCCCTTTCCGGCCGACTTGCGATATCCGGAACTCTCCTTTAATGTCGTCATTTCCTTTGAGGTGAAAGAAAAGTAGTCTTTTTAATTTTATTTTCATCGGTTTTTAATGTTTCTTTCCATACAATGAAGCTATGAAAAACGATGTGAGAATTGGTTTACCCCGTAGAGAGAAAGCCGCCAGCGAAGTCGGCGGTTTTTCTAGAAGTTTTCGAGGGTGGTATAAAGCCACCGTCGAAAACACCGCTTTACGGGGTTTATTGGTAGGAGTTCTCTTTTTGGTCTTCGCCAATGCACGGTCTGTTGATGCGGAATACCGGCGAACCACGACGACCACGACCACAACCGTTTACAATGAAGCTCCGCCTTCCCCAGACACGAGCCATCACCGGTACCTCAATTTTAGAATCGATGTCAAACCATCCTTTGTATCCAATGAGCGAGTCAGAGGGAACATCACCGTGGAGAATCATTATTCCGAGCCTTTGAGCGAGGTTTTTAATATCAAGCTTTATCACAATGATCAGCTATATAAAGAGCTCGAAACCACGGCGGAAAATTTGCTTCCTGGGCAGACGACGTTTTCACTGGATAAATTTGGAATCCCCACCATCAATCAAAGCCTGAATTCCCAGGGGCAATGGACCATCGTCATTCGTCCCAAGAGTCTTAGTCCCGCTCAATCTCAAGAAGCGAGTTTCCGCATCCTTCCGGGGTTTTAGATTTCCATTTAAAAAATAATGATTGAAGGGTTCCTCGTCCCCAGCGTCTAGCTCCTCGCATTATTTTAGCTACTGGGGGCTGGTTGCTTGGTGCCCCCTTCGATTTTTTTGTAATTTCTCGCCTCGATTGACAAGCTCAAACCCCGATGGTATTCTAGTCCATCACTTTTCAATATTTTTAGGGTTAACGATATGAATACGAATAACGATGAAAAATATGTTGATGAGGCCTGGAAAGAATCCGTCGCGGATGAAAAAGAGAAAGATCTAGCCAATAAGACCAAAGTCCAGTCCCAACCCAAATCCCCTGAACCAGAGGAGCCTCGTGTTTCCTCCGAAAAAAAACCAGAAGAATCGTCTGCCAGTGAAGACACCGCTTCCGAAGGCGGAATGAATTTTCTGGAATACTTGACCAGTCTTGCTTATCAGGCCATGGTTTTCTTAGGGGAAGTTCCCCACCCGGTGACCAATTTGACGGAAAAGGATTTGCAGCAAGCCAAGATGCTCATCGACACCTTGCTGGTTTTGCGGACGAAAACCAAAGGGAATCTCACCCGTTCGGAAGAAAACACGCTCAATGCCGCCCTTTATGAGTTGCAAATGCGGTTTGTTGAAACGATGCGTCAGGAACAAAGAGGGTCTTCATGATTGACAAAGAACTATTGGCCATTTTGGCTTGCCCAGCCTGTCAAGCCGATGTGCAGTTAAAAGGCGAAAGAATTATTTGCACGAAGTGCGGCCGTCGATATCCCATCAAAAACGGTATTCCCATTATGCTCATCGATGAGGCTCTAAAAGATGAAGAAGATTCTGGTCATCCACGGACCTAACCTTAATCTTTTGGGAACACGGGAAAAAGATATCTACGGTCAGATCACTCTTGCCGAAATCAATCAACAATTACAAAAAAAGGCGCGAACCCAAGAGGTGGAATTGGAAATTTTTCAATCCAATCATGAGGGGGAAATTGTTGATATCATTCAGAAGGCCAAAAATAATCAGGTGGGTGCGATCTTGATTAATCCGGCCGGTTATACTCACACGAGTGTCGCCATCCGTGATGCCATCCTCGCCGTGGGGATTCCGACCGTGGAGGTGCACCTCTCCAACATTCATTCCCGGGAAGATTTTCGCCACACCTCGCTCATCGCGCCGGTGGCCAAGGGGCAAGTCAGCGGCTTTGGCGCGAACAGCTACTATCTTGGACTGGATGCGGCTCTTTCGTTATTGGCCTCATGACTTTGGTCAATCCTTACCTTATTTCCCGCCGGAAAAATTTTTTTTCTAAGCTTGCGGCTCATCACCTGGACGGCTATTTGATCACCAGCGATATCAATATCCGTTATCTGACGGGATTTCCCGCTTCCGAATCTTGGTTACTCGTTTCCCCCAAAAAAAGTTATTACATGACCGATTTTCGCTACGTCCTGGAAGCTCGGCAAGGTTTGCCGGGGATCGCGGTCCATCGATATCGGTCTTCGCTCTCCAAGGCTTTTGGGAGTCTGGCGCGCGCGCTGCGTTTAGAGCGAATCGGCTTCGATGACCGTCATTTGTCGTTCCATGCCTTTAAGCGTTTGAAAAATGAGCGTCCTGCCTCCATCAAATTGATTGCGGTCAACGGTTTGGTTGAAGAATTGCGAGAAATCAAAGATGCCGGGGAGATCAACCTTATCCGGCAGGCGCTCAAATTGCATTTGGAAGCCTACCGGTTTCTCAAAGGTGTCATTAAACCGGGGGTCAGGGAAAGCGAAGTTCTGCTTCAATTGGAGCGTTTTGTCCGCGATCGCAAGGTTGGTTTTGCCTTTGACCCGATCATTGCCTCGGGGCCAAATTCCTGCCTTCCGCACGCCAAAATCACAGACCGGAAAATTCAACCTCATGAGCCAGTTCTCGTCGACATCGGGATCGAGGTCGATGGCTATAAGTCCGACTTGACACGAATTTTCTTTTTAGGTACAATACCGCATCTTGTGAGGAAAATTTATTCTGCCGTTGCGCTGGCTCAGGAAAAAGCCATCACAAAGATCCAACCCGGCGTCAGGGTTGCGGACATCGATGCCCAGGCGCGGCGCTATCTGAATAGTCAAAAGTTAGGTCAATTCTTTGGCCATTCCTTGGGACACGGCGTGGGTTTGGAAATCCATGAAGGTCCGCGGTTGTCCTCCCAAAGTTCCTCCATTCTCAAGGAGAATATGGTCGTTACGGTTGAACCAGCCGTTTACCTCCCCCAAAAATTTGGTATCCGGATCGAAGATATGGTTTTGGTTACCGCCGGCGGTTGTGAGGTGTTGAGTGGAAATCGGAATCACCGAGATTAAGAACGGCATCGGGCTGGTTTTAAACGGTGAGGTTTGGATTGTCGTGGACGTTCAGCATGTGAAGCCGGGTAAAGGCGCTGCCTTTGTCCGCGCCAAGCTCAAGAATCTTAAGACCGATTTGGTCTTGGAGAAGACATTCCGCAACGCCGACCGGATCGAAGAGGCCTTCCTCGAAGAAAAGCGTCTCTTGTATCAATACAATGCCGGAGATTTTTACCATTTCATGGATCAGGAGACTTACGAAGAGTTGACCATCACCAGAGAACAGATGGGGGAGTCGATTCACTTTCTTGCGGACAACATGGAAGTGACAGCCGTCGTTTTTAATCACAAGATTCAGAAGATTTATCTTCCCACCTTCATTGTCACCCAGATTAGCGAAACCGAACCAGGCTTTAAGGGTGATTCCTCAAAAGCCGGAACCAAGCCCGCGAAAATTGTTACCGGCGCCCACGTGCAGGTGCCTTTGTTCATCAATGTCGGAGATTGGGTTAAGATCGATACCCGGGATGGTTCTTACGTCGAAAGGGTGCAAAAATGAATTTGAAGGAAATCAAGGATTTGATCAATCTTATGAACGAGAATGATCTGACCGAATTGGAGATTGAGAAAGAAGGTTCGAAGATCAAACTGAAAAAATCCTCCTCCGAATATCCAGAAAGCTTCCCTGCGCATCCTTCCCAATACCGAATAGAGGCGATCCCCTCGCCAAAATCAAATGAAGAATCTGCCGCGATTAAAGAGAATAATGGGAAGACCGGCAAACTCATCACCTCCCCGATGGTCGGAACCTTTTATCGAGCGCCTTCCCCAGAAGCGGCGTCTTTCGTCGATGTCGGCCAAACCGTAGAAATTGGTCAGGTTGTTTGCATCGTCGAAGCGATGAAATTGATGAATGAAATCAAGTCCGAGGTTCGCGGAAAAATCGTCGAGGTCGCCGTTCAGAATGCGGAACCCGTGGAATTCGGACAGACCCTGTTCGTCGTGGAGCCGATCTAAGATTCGAATTTTTTTTTTAACAATGGCTTTTGGATGATGACCGCTAAAACGCTAAGGATTTATGTTTTCCAAAATATTAATTGCGAACCGGGGCGAGATTGCGCTACGCATTATTCGGGCTTGTAAAGAAATGGGTATCCGCACGGTGGCGGTATACTCTCAGGCGGACCGCGAATCAGCCCATGTGCGGTTTGCTGATGAAGCGGTTTGCATTGGGAACCCTCCGAGTCGCGATAGCTATCTGAATATTCCGGCAATTATTTCAGCGGCGGAGATCACCGACGTCGAAGCCATCCATCCGGGCTACGGATTCTTGGCTGAGAATGCGCACTTCGCGGACATCTGCGAATCCTGTCATATCACCTTTATTGGGCCCAGCTCCGCCACTATCCGTCACATGGGCGATAAGGTGGTGGCGCGCGAGACCATGCGCAAGATCGGTGTTCCGGTAACGCCGGGTTGTGAAGGGGTGGTGAAGTCCCAAAATGAGGCGCTGGAGATCGCCAAGAAAATCCGCTATCCGGTCATTATCAAGGCGGCGGCCGGTGGTGGGGGCAAAGGCATGCGCGTCTGTCATAATGATGCGACGCTGCGCACCCAGTTCTCCATCGCACAGAATGAAGCCGAGACCAATTTCGGAAATCCGGATGTCTACATCGAAAAATATATCTCCGACCCCCGGCATATTGAGTTTCAGATCGTGGCCGACCACCATGGGCATATCCTTCATTTAGGAGAGCGTGACTGCACGGTCCAAAGACGCCACCAAAAACTCATTGAGGAATCACCGTCGCCGGCTTTGGAAGAAAAATTACGAAAAAAAATGGGAGAAATAGCCGTTAAGGCGGCCAAGGCCGCGAATTATCGGGGCGTGGGAACGATCGAATTCCTTCTCGATAATAATGGCCATTTTTATTTTATGGAGATGAATACCCGGATCCAGGTCGAGCACCCGGTGACCGAAATGGTGACGGGAATTGATATCGTCAAGGAGCAGATGCGCCTCGCCTACGGCGGCAAACTCAAAATGCGGCAGGAAGATGTGCGCTTGCGCGGCCATTCTCTGGAATGCCGGATCAATGCGGAGGACCCGGAAAATAATTTTATGCCCTGCCCCGGCAAGATTGAGGAGCTTAACCTGCCGGGAGGGTTCGGCGTTCGTGTCGATACCCATATTTATCCGGGATATACGATCGGACCGAATTATGATTCGCTCATGGCCAAACTCATTGTGCATGGTCGAAATCGGGAGGAATCGATCCGGATTATGCTGCGTGCTTTGGATGAATTTTATATTGCCCCCATCAAAAATACCATTGGTCTGCATCAGAAGATTTTGAATCATCCGCAGTTCGTGAAGGGAACGATCTCGACGCATTTCTTAGAGAAAATTTTGAAAACCGACGGGGAGGCCCACAAATGATTGATTCCAGCCGGGTGGATCTGGGTTCCATCCAAGTCCATAAAAAGGCCATCGCTGATCTTGCGGTCTCAGCGCTCACGGATATCGAAGGCATTCGGCTTTTTCCCGGAGACCTGTGGCATAAAACGCGAGAGATGTTGGGTTACAAAGGCCATCCCGGAATCGGCGTGACGGTTGACAAAAATAATCAGGTATCCATGGAAATCAAGGTAATCGTTCGCTACGGGATCAATATCCCTGATATCGCGCGCCAAGTTCAGGAAATTGTTCGCACCGCCGTCGAGCGGACGATCGACCTGAGCCTCAAAGATATCAATGTCAATGTACAAGGCATAGAGAGGGGGAAAGAATGAGACTTTTTACGCGGATATCGGTCTTATTTTATGTGCTCGTTTTATCCGTTCTCTGCGGCACGGTTGGGTTGTTTGTGACTCATATCATTTCTTTAAATGATCTCTATAGAATCCTTGAAATCGCCTATCATGACACGGATGCCCGTACGATCCTGGGACTTGTCAGTGCCGGGATTATTCTTTTGAGTTTTCTTTCCGCCCGGATTATTTATGGAAGTTATCAGAAGGAACGGACGATTGCCTTCGACAATCCCTCTGGTCGAGTCACGGTGTCCTTGTCCGCCCTCGAGGATATGGTCCGTCGGGTGGTTTTGCGCGTTCCCGATATCAAGGAAGTCAAAAGCGGGATCATTGCCACAAAAAAAGGATTGGAGGTAGAAATTCGTCTGATTTTGAAAGGCGACATGCACATTCCGGAAATGACCGCTTCGTTACAGGAAACGGTGAAGAATAAGATTCAAGATACGATCGGAATCGAGGAATCCGTTGTTGTTAAAGTGCACGTGATCAAGATATCGACGGAAGAATACAAGCCCAAAAAGGTCAAGGGCGAGCAGCCGGAAGACCGACAAACGCTTCCCTTTCAAGGTTACCGAGCCTAACGGTTTAAAGGATTTCTATGAAAAAAATTGGCGTATTGACCGGCGGTGCGGATTGTCCGGGGTTGAACTCCGTCATCCGTGCGATTGTGCGAAAGGCCATGCTCGAAGGGATCGTCGTGACCGGTGTCAAGAACGGATGGAGGGGGCTCATTGATAATGATATGAAAATTTTAGACCTCAGATCCATCTCGGGAATTTTGGACCGGGGCGGCACGATCCTTGGAACCAGCCGGATCAATCCACTGAAGGATCCTCATCATGAACAAATTAAAAAGATCAAAGAGAATTACAAGCGTAGCGGCATGGACGGGCTTATTGCCGTCGGTGGGGAAGAAACTCTCAAGGTCACCCTCGAATTGCATAAAGAGGGGATTATCAAAGCGGTCGCCGTTCCCAAATCCATTGACAATGCCCTCTCCGGTACCGATTACGCTTTCGGTTTTGACACGGCGGTTAATATCGCCACCGAATGCATTGATCGTTTGCATACGACGGCCGAATCGCATCACCGGATCATGGTCGTCGAAGTCATGGGATTATATACCGGATGGATTGCCTTGGAGGCCGGCATTGCCGGAGGTGCAGACATTATTCTGATTCCGGAGATTCCGGTCAACATGCAGGAAATCTGCGATGCGGTCAAAAACCGCCATAAAAGGGGAAAAACGTTTACCATCATTGTCATTTCCGAAGGCACAGAGGTCCGCGGTTATTCTCGCAATCGTGAGCACGTGGATGATTTCGGACTCATTCGGAAAACCGGCATTGGGGAAATCGTGGCTAAAATCATTGAACAGGAAACCGGTTATGAAACCCGGGTGAGTGTTCTGGGATATATTCAGCGGGGAGGAACTCCGACGGCGTATGATCGTCTGATTGGAACGCGTTTCGGCGTGAAGGCCGTTGAGCTTGTCATCGAGGGGAAATTCGGAAAGATGGTCAGCTTGCAAGACAACAAACTGCATAGCGTGGATATTGAAGAAGCCGTGCGTGAACGCAAGAAAGTCGATATGGATCTTTACGAAATGGCGAAAGTTTTTTTTGCTTGAGGTCAATTCCCGCTCTTATGAAAGAACGAATTCAATCCATTTTCAAAGAATCATCCCTTGTCCAGGAAGCCACCCTCAAAGATAATCTGGAAGCGATTCAGAATGCGGTTCAAACGATCCGTGAATGCCTGCGCCAGGGCGGCAAACTCCTCATCTTCGGCAACGGGGGTTCGGCCGCGGACAGCCAGCACATCGCCGCGGAATTCATCGGTCGTTTCCAGAAGGAGCGTCCATCCTTACCGGCGATTGCCTTGACGACCGACAGTTCGATTTTGACCGCGTTGGGAAACGATTATGGGTTCGAGACCGTTTTTGCCCGGCAGATCGCAGGGTTAGGAAAAAAGGTCGACGTGGCCTTTGCGATTTCCACCAGCGGCAATTCCCGTAATGTCCTCGAGGGTGCAAAACAAGCCAGGAAGATGGGACTAAAGGTCATTGGTCTTAGCGGTGGCGCCGGAGGAAAACTCGCTCCTTTGTGCGATATCAATTTGATCGCCGCTTCGAAGATCACCGCGCGGATTCAGGAAGCGCATATGTGTTTGTATCATACGATTTGTGAATTGGTTGAATCCGAATTTAGTCAGAAGTGAGAAATAAACAAAAAATTGTTGGATTGGCGGCTTTAAAAAAGATAGTTCGGCTTGGGCGCAAAAATGGCCGCCGGATTGCCTTCACCAACGGATGCTTCGATATTTTGCATTACGGCCACATCCGTTACCTGCAAAAAGCCAAGCGCGCCGATCGGATCCTCATCGTGGGTGTGAATTCGGATTCTTCCGTCAAGGAGCTCAAGGGAGCGCAGCGACCCGTCAATCCCCAACACGCGCGCGCTGCGGTCTTGGCCGCGTTGGAATGCGTCGATTATGTCACTATTTTTTCGGAATCGACACCGACCCGATTGATTGCCGCGATCAAACCCGATATTTTGATCAAAGGTGCTGACTGGAAAGGAAAAGCGGTTGCGGGCAGCGACCTCGTGCGATCGACCGGAGGTAAAATAGAATTTGTTCCTTTTATAGAAGGATTTTCATCAACGGGTTTAATTGATGCGCTCAAGAAACAATGTGGATAAGAGAGTTGATCAAAAGCTCGATCGCATTCTGGATGCGAATTTTAATCGCACCAAAGAAGGTCTAAGAGTCTGCGAAGATGTCTGCCGGTTCTTTCTTAATGAGCGTCGGTTAACGCAACGATTTAAGGCCGTGCGGCATGAGTTGACGCGCTTGATCGGCCCGCCGTACCTGCAGCGTTTTTTACAAGGCCGGGCCATCGCGCAAGACGTGGGACGCCGGACCAGTGCGCCTGAACTCAAGCGTCAAAACCTAACGGATGTTTTTTACGCCAATTGCCAGAGGGTCAAAGAATCCATCCGCGTCTTGGAAGAATTTCTAAAATTGCGCGACCGGCGAGCGGCCATGGGCGTTAAGAAACTCCGCTATTCTGTTTATGATCTGGAAAAGCAAGCTGCGCTCCAATTGCCGGCTTTACCTCATTCTCGACACAGCCGTCCATGATTACGGGCGATTGTTACGGATCGTTCGGCAAGGTTTGGCCGGCGGTGTGGATGTATTTCAGTTAAGGGATAAAAAAGGTTCAGATCGATCGATCATTGATTTTATTCGAAAGGCATTAAGGACGATCAAAGGCCGTTGTCCTTTCCTAATCAATGACCGGGTGGATTTGGCTTTGGCTTCGCGCTGTGATGGCGTGCACTTAGGTCAGGAGGATTTGCCCGTCGCTACGGCTCGGCAAATGCTGGGTCCTCGTGCGATCATTGGGGTCTCTTGCCAGGATTTAAAGGCTGTGGATGAGGCCAACAAAGCTGGCGCTGATTATATCGGTTTCGGTTCGGTATTTAAAACCGCGACGAAGCCGGAGCGTTCGGAAATGGATTTGAATCTCTTAAAAAAAGCGGCGGCGCGTTCAAGCATTCCGCTATTTGCGATCGGCGGGATTACTTTAGAGAATTTAGGATTGGTTAAAGCGGCCGGAGTCAAACGCATCGCTGTGTGCCGGGCCATTTGTTTGGCCGATGACGATTTTTTAGCCGCTAAAAAATTTCAGCAGATTTTGAATTCGCCTTAACCCATTTGATCTTTATGACAAAAACCGCTTGTCTTTGCGAGGGTAATTCAGTGGTAGAATGTCAGCTTCCCAAGCTGAACGTCGCGGGTTCAATTCCCGTCCCTCGCTCAAGAATCCCGGCCCAAACCGCAGTCGTTCGACCCGCCATGGATTCGGGGTCAGCGCTGGGAGTTCTTTTGGTCTTCATGCTTGTCGGCGGCTGTGCTACGGTCGAACACCGTCGAGAAATTCCCCCACCCGCCAAGAAACTCTCAGCCCAAAACGGCATTTACCATAAGGTGAAGGCAGGAGAAACCATCTGGCGCATTGCCAAAACCTATGGAGTGGATGTCGAGGCGATTGTCAAAAGCAATAATATCCCCAACGTTGCGTTGATCGAGAAAGATCAGTTGGTCTTTATTCCGGGAGCCTTAGCCGTCAAGGACGTGGGTCCGGTGGCCGAACGCGTGAATGTTTCCGATCCCGGAGAATTCATCTGGCCGGTGAAAGGAAGAATCCTGTCTTATTTCGGCGAACGTTATCAGTCCCGCGCCAATCGTGGAATCGCCATCCAAGCCCCGGAAGGAGAAAGCGTCAAGGCCTCCCGCAGCGGAAAGGTGGTCTTTGCCGATTATCTCAACGGATATGCATACACCGTGATCCTTGATCACGGCGATGGATTTTTTTCCGTTTATGGGCAGAATTCTCGTCTCTTGGTCAAGCTGGGCGAGATGGTGAGCCAGAATCAGCCCTTAGCCTTGCTGGGAAAACAGGGGGAGGTTTCATTTTTGCATTTTGAGATAAGAAAAAATTCCGTTGCCGACAATCCGCTTTACTATTTGCCATGAACACGATTGATTTGAAAAAAGATTTCTTTGGCCGAAAAAATGTTCTCAATCTTCTGTCGCGCCGAGTGGCCGGCCTCAAAGAAGGTTATCGCCAGAATGTGGCGATCCTGGGGAATCGTTTCATCGGCAAATCTTCCGTCATTTATAAATTTTTAGCCGATTTGGATGATGATTCCGTCGCGGAAATCTATTTGGATCTGGGAAACAAAGATGTTGAATATCTTTTTGCCAAGTTCATGGGCAGCCTTCTGCACAGTTATGCCGGATTTAAAAAACTGCCGCTGCAGGAGGATTTGAAACTTCTCATCGAAAGCACCCAAAAGTTCATTCCCCAAACGATTGAAGAGATCAAAAAGATTCGAACCGAGCTCGCCAAAGGCAAATTGTCGGAAAGCTACCGTGGACTTTTATCGTTGCCCGAGGTGTTCACGGCGGAGACCGGCCTTTTCTGTGTCATCATTTTGGATGAGTTTCATCATCTCGAAGAGTTGGGGATTGCGGATGTTTTTGTTGAACTCGGCAAGAAAATTATGACCCAAAAGAAATGCCTTTATATTGTGACGAGCTCGCTGCCCTTTGCCGCCAAGAAAATCCTTTCCGAGAAATTGTCGCTTTTATTCGGGAATTTTGAGACGATCTATCTGGGCCCTTTTGATTTGACCACCAGTCAAGAATTCATCGAACACCATCTGGGCGAGGTCAAAATCAGCGTGAGCCTGCGCAACTTCCTGACCGATTTCACCGGCGGTTATCCTCTCTACCTGCATTTGATTTGTCAGGAGATGATTGCTTTGAGTGCTTTTCATCGTCAGACTGAGGTGTTTTTGTCTTTGGTGACGCAAGCGATCGAGAATACGGTTTTTGGCCCTTGGGGAGTGATCAGCCGTCATTTTGAATTTATGCTGCAGCATTTGTGCGAAGGCAAGGGCAACCGAATCTCAGCCTTGATTTTCCTGGCCATTGCCAGCGGCCGTCACAAGCTCCGAGACATCAGTTTGTATGTCGGGGGTTCGCAGAAACTCTTGCTGCAACGACTCGTCCGGCTGCAAGAAACGGGGCTCATTGTGAAAAACGGCCTCTTCTATCACCTCGACGATAAATTATTGCGTTATTGGATCAAATACGTTTATCACCGGCGTCTGAAGGCGATGGAATTGTCTTTTGAAAAATTGCGTCTGGAATTCCGCGCGGAGGTCGAACATTCTTATGAGAATTTCAATCTGGCCGCCGGCCAGGGATTCATGGCGCGGGTGATTGGACTTTTGCAGTGTTTTGACAATGAGGCGCTCTCCATCAATGGCCGCAAATACAAGCTGCCCTTTTTCCGCAATATTGTTCCGGTCAAACTCGATCCCAGCAGCAGCCGGCCTATCGAAATGATCAAGGGCACGACCTCCGAGGGAGATTGGTTCATTGTCTTGGATGACCAAAGTCTAGGTGAAGGTGACCTCAGTGTGTTTTTATCCGAATCCAAAAAAATCAGCAAGAGACCGTCGCAGCGCTTGATCATCTCTCTGACGGACATTGATCCCAACGCGCGTTTGAAGGCCTTGGAAGAGCGGATGTGGATTTGGAATGAAGGGGAGCTCAATACCTTAATGAATATCTTCGATCAGCCCTACATTGTTAAATGAAAATTGGAGTTGTTTCGGATACCCACTCCTTCCCGTTGCCCGCCCAGATGCTTCAAGATTTCCAGAAAGTGGATCTGATCGTTCACGCCGGAGATTTTTGCACGCGGGATATTCTCGAAGAGCTAAAAAAATTGGGCGAAGTCCGCGCCGTTCATGGCAATATGGACGGATCGTCTTTGCGAAAACTGTTGCCGCGAAGTCAAATATTCGCCGTGGGCCGGTTTGCGGTGGGGCTTTTTCACGGAGAAGGACCGCCAGCGACATTGCTGGAAAAAGTCCGGGCGGAATTTCAAAAAAGCCACGTGGACGTCATCATCTTCGGCCATTCCCATCAACCGATGAATGCGGTCCGATCGGGAATCTTATTTTTTAATCCGGGCAGCGCCACGGATCAGGTGACGGCACCATTTTGTTCGTACGGAATTCTCACCGTCGATGAGAATGGAATCAAAGGAGCGATCATCAAGGTCAAAGGATGAAAGGGAAGGCAATGGATAATCTCTGGGCGCCCTGGCGGCTGAGATATATTTCCTTGTTAAAAACCAAACCCAAGGGATGCATCTTCTGCAACATGCTGGCCGAAGGGAAAGACAAAAAAAATCTGATTGTCCTGCGCTCAGAGCATTCCTTCACGGTCTTGAACATTTATCCTTACAACAATGGTCATGTCCTGGTCGTTCCCAATCGGCATGTCAGGGATTTAGGCGAGCTAAACAAGCAAGAGCGAGAGGATCTCCTGAATTTGTTACAGTCCACGAAAGAATTGATTGACAAGGCCCTCAAACCGGGCGGCTATAACATTGGAATCAATCTTGGCAAGATTGCCGGGGCCGGTTTCCCCGGGCATCTGCATATCCATGTCGTTCCGCGCTGGGGCGGGGACGTCAACTTTATGCCGGTTTTGACGAATACAAAAATCATTTCCCAGTCTCTGCGAACCCTGTTCAAACGCCTCAACGATGCGAACAAGAAAAGACATTGAAGAGTTAGAAGAAAAAATCCTGGCGCCTTATGCCATGAAAAGCCGGGATTCGGCCGGGCGCTATTATCAGGAACCGGATCACGAGAGCCGCACCTGTTACCAGCGCGACCGCGACCGGATTGTTCATTGTGAAGCGTTTCGCAAATTGGAATACAAGACCCAGGTCTTTGTGATCTTCGAGGGGGATTATTACCGGACTCGATTGACGCACACCCTGGAGGTCTCCCAAATTTCCCGAACCATCGGCCGCAATCTTCGGCTCAATGAAGATTTGATTGAGGCGATCGCCCTCGCCCACGATCTGGGGCATCCTCCCTTTGGCCATGCCGGTGAGGCGGCGCTTAATCAGATCATGCGTCAGGCGAATTTGCGGGGCTTTAATCACAATGAGCGCAGCTATGAGATTGTTACTCAATACGAAAAACGGTATCCGCATTTCCCGGGTTTAAATCTGACCAAAGAGGTTTTGGTGGGAATCCTCAAACACAAATCCCCTTACGATTCGCCGGGCAAGGTCCGGGAATTCTTGGATGAATTTCCGACGCTGGAAGCCCAGGTGGTTGACATGGCGGACTCTTTGGCGTATCTTAACCATGATATCGATGACGGTTTGACCTCCGGTTGTATCGAAGAGAGTGATTTGGTCGAAAGTGAACTCTGGCAGAAGGCCATCAAACACCTCGAGGCGCCTCTCAAAGACCAAACGCCGGAGATACGCAAATACCAAATCGTGAAAGAGCTGATTGATATGCAGGTCAAGGATTTGTTGTGCAATTCTAACCTGAGGTTGACGAAACAGAATTTTCGTTCTTCCAAGGACGTCAAACGAAGTCAAAAAGAAACGATCGGCTTTAGCGCAAAAATGGAGAAGGAACGCAATTTTCTCCAAGAACTGATTAACAAGAAGCTTTATCATCACTTTCGCGTGGAGCGAATGACGAATAAAGCCAAACGGATCATTGAAGCCTTGTTTCGCGTCTATCACACGGGGCCCACCCAACTGCCGCCGGAGGTTTATCAGGAAGGCAAACGATACAACCAAAGGCAGCTTTACGCTCTCATTTGTAATCACATCGCTTCCATGACCGACCGGTTTGCCCTCGATGAGCACAAGAAACTCTTTAATCCCTATGAAAAGGTATAAGCGGGTCTTATCCGCCGTGCACATGGTGTACCGGCTCGTCAATTCCACCTACAACGTGCGTGAGCTTTCGCTGCGCTTGACCCGGCTTTTGTGTCAGTTCATCCATGCGAGTTCCTCGAGCGTTTTTATCCTGGATTCCGCTCACAAAAAAATTGCCTTGATTGCTTCTTTCAATAACAAGATCAATATGATTCAGGAAAAAAAGATTGAGGTGAATTCTTTGAGCAAGGCTGAACGGGAGGTGTCGCGAGGGGCTTCGATTTTTGCTAAACGATTCTTTGGTTTACCCCTCGTGGCAGAAGAAAATATCGGTGCCATTTTTATTCGGCGCAAGAAGAGCGAGCCTGCCTTTAATGAATTTGATCGAGAAATGCTCACGGTCTTTGCCGAGCAGACCGTGACGGCGGTCAAAAATTTACAGCTTTACGAGCAGCAACAGAAAATTATCTTAGGGAGCATCAAGTTCCTGGGGAACATCATTGAACAACAGGGTCCTGGCGCGACTCGCCACGCCTCCGCCTATAGCAAAATTATGAAATCCGTCGGGGAAAAACTAAAAATGAATCAGGATCATATTGAATCCCTGGAGTATGCGGGGCTTTTGCATGACACCGGGGCGATCGATGTCCCCTACGAAATCCTTTCTAAAACAAGTCGTTTAACGCCAGAGGAATTTAAAATTATCCGCAACCATCCGGCCCATTGTGTGGAATTGATCAAGCCCGTGGAATTTTTACGCCCGGTTTTGCCCATCATCCTTTATCATCATGAAAAGTTCGATGGCACCGGGTATCCGTCGGGTTTGCACAAGGAACAGATTCCCCTGGGGGCCCGGGTCATGGCGGTCGTGGACGCCTTTGAGGCCATGATCAGCACCCGGGCCTATCGCAAAACCATGTCGATTGAAGCCGCCTTGCAGGAACTGCGCCGGAATTCGGGAACCCAGTTTGATCCCCTGGTGATCAGTGCTTTTTGCGAACTTTCCGCGCAAAAAAAATTCAGAAAGTACTTGAGTTTGATCCAGCGATAAAATTATAATACGAATCACCCTTCTCAAAATGAATATCAATTTCAAACAATCTCAGTTCGAGCTTTTCCCCGGAACTCAAGGGGCGGTTACGGACGTTAGTAAGCCCCGGGTTTTCTTCGCTCATCTGACATTTTCCCTGGAAAATCTGGTGGTCGTCGGGATCGGCATGCTTTTAGTATTGATCCTTTCTTTTTCTTTCGGTGTCGAAAAAGGCAAGCGCATCATGATCGCCCGTTATACAAGTCAGAAAGAGAGGAGTGCTTCTGGTTCGGAACCGATCAACGGTCATTCAGTGCCGCCCGTCGGCGGCGCCCAGGCGAAACCGCAGTTGCCGTTAACCCCAAGCCCGGATTTGGACCGGGCTTCGCGGAAACCCCCGTCTTTGTCTGTCCCGAATCAGGATGCGGGTTCAACCATTTCCTCTGCGGTGGCCAAATTGATTGAGCACAAGCTGGCTGCGCCAGAGGCCGCCAATGAATCCGGACAAACCTCGCCGGCGGTTGTCTATTCACCCGCCAAAGATTTTCCGGATAAGCCCTACACCGTGCAAGTGGCCTCTTTTAAGACGGACGAATATGCGCAGAAAGAAGCCGCCGCCTTGAAAGAAAAAGGATATGATATTCTCGTGATGCCAAAGGGACAACACACCATCGTCTGTGTGGGAAGATTTTCCGACCAGAAAGAAGCCGAACGATTTTCGGATGGTTTTAAAAGAAAGAACAAAGAGTATCAGGATTGTTTAGTGAGGAGATTATAATGGGAATTCACTCATCATTGAAGGTGGAGGCCGGCGGCATTCAGCAACGTTCCGTTTTGTCGCGCATCGAGCGGATCAAGGATTTGATGAAGAAAGGCCTCTGGGAAGAGAACCGTTCGGTCACCGGTTTGCCCAAAACCAAAGTCGTGCGGGTCAAGGCCAGAAAAGCGGCCAAAGCCAAAACCGAAGAAGGCGCCGCCGCACCCGCTGCCGGTGCCACCGCCGCCAAACCCGAAACTGCCGCGGCCAGTGCCGCTCCTGCAAAAAAAGCTCCCGCCAAATAAGGCGCTCAACATCATGATCAGACGGGTTGTTGTCCTCATTATTTTCCTGTGCCTTGGGAGCATGCCGGGGTATGGAGAAGAACGATTCCCTTTTATTGGAGAGGTCAGTGTCAATGAGGTCAATATCCGCGCCGGCCAGAGTGCCAACTTTGAAAAACTGGGCCGCTTGCAAAAGGGTGAAAAGGTTGTGGTCCTCGACAAACAGTACAGCTGGTACAAGATTCGTTTGCCCTCGACATCCGAGGGTTACATTCACAGCAAATATATTCAGATTCTTGATGCTCATCGCGGTGTTGTGACCCATAGCCGGGTCAATATCCGTGCGCTTCCCAACGTCGACGCGTCCTCGTTAGGTCAAGCGGAAAAAAATACGATTGTCAAAATCGTCGGGCAAAAAGATGATTGGTTTGCCATTGAACCGCTGCCCAATTTGTTCGGATGGATCTCGACGGAATTCTTGGTCCGCACCAAGGATAGCATTCCGCCCCTCGCGGCGCTCGAGAAGTTTCATGAGCCGGAAAAACCAGCGTCAATGGACGTGGCAAAAATATCTCCGGCCAGTCCGATGGGATTCGATCCCTCGACTCGTACCCCGGCCATGGCCGGGGGTCCTTCGCTTGGGATGGAACCCAATCATAAGAAATCACGCGAGCAAATCCCCAAAGGGCAAGAAGAAGATACCACGGGCATGCCCGTGGGGTTCCATTTAGGGTCTGCGCTAACCGGTCAATTGGAGAAGGCGGCCGAAGGGGTTCGTTATCAATTAGTCGTTGGCGAGGAGGCGCGTTATGATCTGGAGGCTCCGTCGGAAATCTTGAGGCCATTTCTTAATTCCCAAGTCAAGGTACAGGGGCCCAAGTCCAGCAATCCTCTGGCGCCGGGCGCTTATCCAACCATTTCAGTTCAAAAAATCGAAAGGCTTTTATAAAAACAATGGAAATCTTTTTTCTTGTTTTAGGTTTTCTCCCCGCTGTTATTTTGCATGAATATGCTCATGGTTGGGTGGCTTTTCGCTGCGGAGATCCGACGGCGAAGATGGCCGGACGACTGACGCTCAATCCGCTCAAGCATATTGATCCCGTCGGGACTTTGATTTTGCCGGGGCTGTTGATCCTTTTACGTGCGCCTATCGTTTTTGGTTGGGCCAAACCCGTGCCCATTGATTATGGGCATCTGCGTTTTCCTCGTCGGGATATTGCGCTAGTCGCCTTGGCAGGACCGTTGGTCAATATCCTTCTTGCGATCAGCTTTAGTCTGCTTTTAAAATTGAATTTGTCTTTGCTGTTAGGAAATTTTTTGAGAATTTCTATTATCATCAATTTGGGCTTGGCGATCTTCAATTTGCTCCCGGTCCCGCCTTTGGACGGTTCCCGGCTGGTGTTGGCGTTGCTGCCTTTGCGGGCGGCCCGCTATTTTGCCCAATTGGAAAGCTATGGGATGATCATCCTGGTTATTCTGCTGGCCTTTAGGATCCTGGATTACCTGGTTTGGCCCGCGGTCCTTTATCTCGCCAAACTCTTAGGAGTCACTTAAGACCCATGCCGGTCATTTGCGCTTTTACTCCTTGTACTCATTACCCTATTGTCGTCGAGAATGGGCATTATGCCCGGTTGCCATTTTATCTGAAATCCCAAAACTTAGGACACGATGCTCTGATCATTACGAATCCTGTCGTCTGGCGACTGCATGGCCGGGCTCTGCAGGCCGGCCTTAACCGGAGCCGTTTGACGACGACAACGCTCACCGTCGCCGATACCGAACGCAGCAAATCCGCCCGCTGCGCCATGTCCTTATTGGAACGGATCGCCAAGATCGATCTAAAAAAAGGAATTTTTCTCGTCGCTTTTGGCGGTGGGGTGGTGGGGGATCTGGCTGGCTACGTTGCGGCGGTATATAAAAGAGGTGTTCCTTATATTCAAATTCCGACGACCCTTTTGGCCCAGATCGACTCGGCGATCGGAGGCAAGGTCGGAATCGACCTCTCCGTTGGAAAAAATCTCGTGGGGGCCTTTTATCAACCGAAATTGGTCTATAGCGATATCGCCGTTTTAAAGACGCTCGGCCTGCGGCAGATTCGCAATGGTCTGGCCGAAGCCGTCAAATATGGCGTGATTTCGGATCCCCGCTTGTTCATTTTCTTGGAACGCCATTATCAAGATTTTCTGCGATGCGACTCCAAGGTTTTGGAAACCATCGTCGCGTGGTGCAGCCGGATCAAGGCGGCGGTGGTCGCAAGGGATGAAAAAGAGACTAAAGGAATCCGGACGATCCTCAACTTCGGTCATACCGTCGGGCACGCTATTGAAACGGCCGGCCACTATTCGCTTTATCAGCATGGAGAGGCGATCGGTTTGGGGATGAGGATTGCGGTGGATATTTCCCGGCAATTGGGTTACCTCTCCACGCCAACGCTTGAACGAATCGGGCGATTGCTCACGAACATCGGTCTGCCCGAGAACATCCAACGATTAAAAATGGATGATATCCTCAAAGCCATGGCCCATGATAAAAAATTTAAAGACGGCCGCAACCGATTGGTCCTGGCTCGAGGCCTCGGTCGGGTTTTTGTCAGAGAGGATGTTCCGATGAATGTCATCAAAAAGGCCATTCTTCGCGCAACGGCCTAGGGATTCTTCTTTTATTCCTGCGATCACGGTTGAATGGACAGGATCTCCACCTTCCCGTTAGAAAATAATTCCACCTTATCTTCCCCGATGGCGACGACTCTTTTGTTGCCGATGTAATCCCCGGCTTTGACGATGCGGTTGTTGATCAAAGCAATCGGCTGACCGTCGGTTGTCATAATTCCATTGAGCCGCAGCTCACCGGAATCTTGAACATTTAAAGAGGCATTCGTGGCCGCGACCATCTTGGCCAAGGCTTGTTGTCGGGCTAACTCTTGCTGCTTGGCTTGTTCTTGCATTTTAGCCAGATTGTCCTTTTTTTCTGAATAGATCAGAAAAAACGTTGTTATAAAACTCCCGACGATAACGGCAAAAAGAATTCCCCAAATGGTCCACATCCAAACGGGGGTTTTGTCGCTCGCTGTCGCAGCGACTGGGGTACGAGAAGGGGTGGTTTCTAATGGCGGTTGGATCGGTGGCGGTGAATCATTCTTTTCGGAATTTTCTCCCAAACTCGATTGGGTTTTCTTTAATGCATCATGGATGATGCTCATAAAATTTCCTCCACGCACTGTTGAATAATTTTTTCATCGATGGTAAAAGTCTCTGCCGCATAACCGGCCAAAAGCGCCCGGTCGCAAATGACATTAATAAGGCGAGGAGTTCCTCCGGAATGAGCAAAGATTGCCTCCAAGGCCGGCGAGGTAAAATTCAATTGGCCGTTGGCCCCGGCCACTTTCAAACGATGCAAGATGTAGTCTTTGGTTTCGTTTCGTTCCAGGGGAAGCATATGAAATCGGACGGCGATGCGCTGATTGAGTTGGCGCAAAGAAGGCAGCTTTAATTTTTCCATCAATTCCGGCTGTCCGACGAGGATAATTTGTAAGAGTTTTTGCTTTTCAGTTTCTAGATTGGATAATAAACGGACCTGTTCGAGTTGAGTGGGCTTAAGATTTTGTGCCTCATCAATGATGAGCGCCACATTGTGGCCTCGAGCCGATTCCTTGATGAGGAATTCATTCAAGGTGGAGATCAGATTGAATTTGCTCTGTTCTTTAAAAACGATTCCTAAATCCTTGATGATCATTTGCATGAGCTGCAATTCGGAAAAGTTTGGATTAAGGACAAAGGCCGTTTTGGTTTTCTTGTCGAGACGGTTGAGGAGGGCCCGGCATAGCGTGGTTTTGCCGGTTCCGATCTCGCCGGTAATGACGATGATGCCTTTGCGCTGTTCGATGCCGTAAATCAAATGCGAGAAGGCATCCATATGCCTGGCACTGGAGAAAAAGAAAGAGGGATCCGAGGTAATATTGAAGGGATATTCCCTGAGCTTGTAAAACTTTTTGTACATGAGCGATTATAGCATGACGTCCCTGGGCGGTAAAGAAATTGCACCAAAAAAACCAGCGAAAAAAGATTTTTTTCACTATCATCTGGCTGCTCAACCAACATCTGGAAAAAAACGTTTGTCAGCCCAACGCGTTATGTTATAATGCCACCGAAATTTATTCCCCGAAAAAATGCGTAAGGCATCGGATGTTATTGAGTGAAGAAGATAAGGGTCAGGAAGAACACCGTAAATTCCCCCGCATAGAATTCAGAGAACCCGTCTCTTTCCAGATGCGAGAGACAAAAAAACTGGGCGGTTGTCTGTCCCATGATTTATCGCGAGGGGGGTTGAGAGTGCATTTTAGTGAATTTGTTCCCGTCAACACCAAGATTGACCTCCAGATCAAACTGGGAAACGAACAGACCGCAAGCCTCACCGGAAGGGTCGTTTGGGCTATCCAGGTTCCTTATTCCGATACATACCAGCTCGGTTTGGAGTTTTTAGATCAGGATCCTAAAATAGAAGCTCGAGCCCAAGTTGAACAGTTTTTCCGTTCCCGCCGTTTTTACTGACTTCCGTATAAATAATAAAACATTTACGGAAGCAGTGCTGCCAGCGCAAGCAACAACTTATGACATAAGACGAGTACCATCATTTAAGCGCTGGTCAGTAATTCCGAAGGAAAATCGATTAGCTTTTGGTGGAAAGGAGTTGAAACAGATGATGGCTGAAACAAAGACCGCTGCCCCCGCCGCTGTCCCGACCGAAGAAACAAAGAATTGTGCCAGTTGCGGCAAGCCCATGAAAAAGGCCAAGCGGTATTACCGCAACGGGAAATATTATTGCAATAAGAACTGTTTTAAGGGCAAAGGCAAGGCCGCTGCCCAATCCAAAGAACCCAAGGAGTAATTTTTGAATCATCAGGTTCCCGAACGCCGCCAGCACCCGCGCCTAGAAAATAATATCCCCATCAAGATTTCCAGCAAGGACGCGGATGTGGTCACCGAGACGCGCAATTTGAGCTGCGCCGGAGTCTATTGCAAGGTGAATAAATATTTTGAGCCGATGACCAAACTCAAAATCCATCTCTTGTTGCCGTTTAAACGCAGCGGCAAGGTGGCGACCAAAAAATTGTCCTGTCGCGGAATTGTGGTCCGCTCGGAATCGGTGTCGTCCCAGGATTATTTTAACGTGGCGATTTTTTTTAATGAAATCAGTCCGACCGATGCGAGGACCATTTCCGATTACATTCACCAGCAACTTGAAGAGAAAAATCCATCGGCTCGCAGCCGTTAAACCGTCACTCTCATGGAAAACACAATCAACATTAGCTTGTCTCCCCTCCAGGTGCTTTTGTCGGTCGCATTCCAGTTGTGGATTATCATTTTCCCTATTCTTATCTTGCGCAAGCTGAATTATTTGACGCAGTTGCTGCAGGGTCAGGATGAATCACAAGAGGGGAAAACTTAAAACTCGTCGATATTCTTAAGCGTCATGCATAAGGCCATTCCCGTCCTCTTCGAAGATGAAGATTACATTGTCTTCGAAAAGCCCTCTGGAATGCTGGTTGTCCCTTCTCCTCGCCAAGAACAGCATACGTTGGAATCCATCGTCAATCGCGATCGAAAAACTCAAGGTCCTTTTCGCTTGTGGCCCTGCCACCGGTTGGATCGGGACACCTCCGGTGCCATTCTTTTTGCTAAAGGCAAATCCAATCAGCGATTCATGACCGAGGCATTCAAACATCGTCAGGTGAAGAAAACTTACCTGGCCTTGGTGCAGGGCCGGCTCAAATATCCCGCCGGAGAAATCAAAAGTAAAATCAAAGACCAGATGGAAAGACGCTGGCATCGAAAGGGCGAGGGCAAGCTCGCCACCACCCGTTATAAAGTTTTGAGTTTAAAGAAAAATTTTTCCATCCTAGAAGTTTATCCTTTGACCGGCCGCACCCACCAGATCCGGATTCAGCTGAGCGAAATCGGGCATCCGTTATTAGGGGAAAGGCTTTACGCCTTGGGCCGTGATTATGATTTGAAGTTCCCGCGCACCGCGCTTCACGCCAGCCGGCTGGAATGGTTTCATCCCAAAAAGAAAAAAATGATTGCGGTCGACTGTCCGTTGCCTAAGGACATGGAACAATTCATTGAGAGGAATTAAAACCATGAAAGATTATACCTTGAACGAAATGAGCAAGCGTTGCCACGAAATCGCGGTTTCCAAGGGATTCTGGGACAAGCCCCGCAATATTGGCGAAGCCCTCATGCTCATCGTGACGGAATTGGCCGAGGCGATGGAGGCCCACCGGCATGAGGACAAGGAGAATTTTCAAGAGGAACTCGCCGACACATTCATTCGGCTTTTTGATCTCTGCGGCGGATTAAACATAGACATTCAAGCGCAGATCAATAAAAAGGCGGAAAAAAACAAAGACCGACCCTATATGCATGGAAAGATTTGTTAGGGGCATGGATTGAAAAAAACATCGAGGCCATTTTGGGCAAGGAGGAAACCATGATGAGAAAGACTGCTTTCGTTGTGACCGCCATGGTCGTCATCTTATCGGGATGCGCTAGTATTCGGATTCCCAATTACATCGATGACAAACATCCTTACAAAAAAATTTTTTATGCATCCTTCGAAGATACGCTTTTGGCCAGCCGCAAGGCCTTGGAGGAATCCGGATGGAAGGTCAAAGAAGTCACAGATCCCGCGTTGTATGAACACAACCGCGCCGGTGCCGCAGAAAAACAAGGACTCATTTTTACCGAGACCCAGCATGTTTCCCGGATTTTGTATACGCGCTATTATACCCTCAATGTTTATTTGACCGGCCAGAAGGACTCGACGGAAATGGATGTCCGTTATCTGGTTCAGACGTCCTTTTTGCTGAAAACTTGGGAAGGCTACAAAAACGATCGTCTGGTTAACCAATTTTTTAATCGGATCAGTTTCCATTTGGAAAATCCTAAAAAGTGATGGTGTGGGGCGATATGGATCAGTTTATTCTAAAGAGTCCATTCAAGCCGGTTACCGAACAGACTCAAGCCCTCGAGCAGCTCGCCAAAGGCATTCGGGAAAATGTTCCGGCCCAAGTTCTCATGGGCGTGACCGGTTCGGGAAAAACCTTCACTTTGGCCAATGTCATCGAAAAGATCAACCGGCCTGCCCTCGTCATTTCACACAACAAAACCTTGGCGGCCCAGCTTTACAGCGAATTCAAAGAATTTTTCCCCCAAAACGCCGTGGAGTATTTTGTCAGCTATTACGACTATTACCAGCCAGAGGCCTACATTCCTCAGACGGATGTCTATATAGAGAAGGATTCTTCCATCAATGATCGATTGGACCGGCTGCGGCTTTCGGCGACGACGTCGTTGATGACCCGGCGGGATGTGCTCATTGTCGCCAGTGTTTCGTGCATCTACAATTTGGGCGACCCCGAAGATTATCGCGATTGCTTGGTTCTTTTAAAGGTGGGAGAGAGACTTGACCGGGATGAACTTTTGGCCGGGCTCGTCGGGATTCAATATGAACGCAATGATTATGAGTTTAGCCGGGGAAAGTTTCGGGTCCGCGGGGATGTGGTGGAAATCTTTCCGGCGTATCGTCAGGACGCCTTACGCATCGAATTCAACGATGATCGCTTGGAAAAGATCGCGCAAATTGATCCCTTGACCTCGGAGGTTCAAGGGGACCTGCAGCAAGTCGCCATTTATCCGGCCAAGCATTTTATTATTTCTCCGCCTAAATTAGAGGAGGCCCTTAAAAAAATTGAGGAAGAGTTGCTACAGCGGCTTGCACAATTAAAACAGCAGGGAAAGCTTCTGGAAGCCCAGCGGCTTAACGCGCGAACTCGCTTCGATATGGAAATGCTCAAAGAGGTCGGTTTTTGCCATGGGATTGAAAACTATTCCCGCATCCTTTCCGGACGTCCGTCGGGATCACGGCCGTTTTGCCTGCTGGATTATTTTCCGCAGGATTTTGTCACGCTCATCGATGAATCCCACGTTACCATTCCGCAATTAAACGGCATGTATGAGGGCGATCGCTCGCGCAAACAGATGCTCGTGGAATATGGATTTCGTCTGCCGTCTTGCCTGGATAATCGGCCTTTAAAATTTCCGGAATTCATGAACCGCATCGGTCAGCGGATATATATTTCGGCCACGCCGGGAGCATTCGAGCACAAGGAAGGCCAAGGGCACATCGTTGAACAGATCATCCGTCCGACGGGCATTGTGGATCCGCCCATTCACGTCCGACCGTCTCAAGGACAGGTAGAAGATCTTTTGCGCGAGATTGAAAAAAGGGTGGGCGTGCAGGAACGCGTGCTCGTAACCACTCTGACCAAGCGAATGGCCGAAGATCTGACGGAATTTCTTCAGAATAAGGGAATCCGCGTCAAATATTTGCATTCTGACATTGAAACGATTGACCGAGCCAAGATTTTGCAGGATTTGCGAACCAGAAAAGTGGATTGTTTGGTCGGAGTGAATCTTCTGCGCGAAGGATTGGATCTGCCGGAGGTCTCGCTCGTCGTCATTTTTGACGCGGACAAGGAAGGATTTTTGCGTTCGCAAACATCCTTGATTCAAACCGCCGGCCGGGCCGCCCGTAATATTAAGGGTATGGTCATCATGTATGCAGACAAAATCACCGCTGCGATGCGAGCCACAATCGGCGAATGCGAACGCCGGCGCAAGATTCAATTGGAATTTAATCAAGAACATCACATCACCCCGCGGTCCATCGAGAAAGCGATCCGCAAGGGGATTGAAGATCTTGCCGAGGAGCAAGCTGAGGAAGTCCTCATGCAGGCCGTAGGTCTTTCGCAAGAGGAATATGCCATGGCATCCATGGTGGGAGAATTGGAAAGGGAAATGGAATTGGCGGCCCGGAATCTTCAGTTTGAAAAAGCCGCCCTCATTCGAGACAAAATCAAAGAGTTGAAAAGGGAGGGATGGCCGTTGGCCTCCATCAGTGGCACTCCTTCTCATGAAGCCGAAGCTGGAGTCAAAATCTTCCGCGGTTTTTCACCTTCCAGTCCGGCTCCCCGCAGGAAGCGAAACCAATGATCTCACGAACATCCGAATTGTTCCTGGCTGTGGATATCGGCAATACAACGATAACCATGGCGGCCCTCGACGGTTTAAAGCCGAAATACGTGCGGCGTTTGGATACGATCAATGATTTTTCACGCTTGCAAAAATCCCTGCGTCCGGTCCTGCGCAGTTTCCGCCGGCATTTTCCCTCGATCAATAAAACGATCATTTGCAGTGTCGTCCCTTCTGTCACGAAATTGATAGAGCCCATTGTGAATGAAATGATCGGCCCGTCTCTCATCATCGGAAAAGATCTGATGGTTCCCATGGTCAACCGGTATCGGAATCCGCGCCAGGTGGGTCAGGATCGGCTGGTTTGCGCGTATGCGGTTCGGCGGCTGTTTGGAACTCCGGCGATTGTGATTGATTTAGGAACCGCCATCACCTTTGATGCCATTTCTGCCAACGGAGAGTATCTCGGCGGAGCGATTGTGCCTGGAATCCGCTTATCGGCTGAGTCACTGCATAAGAAGACAGCGCTTCTGCCAAAGATCCGTATCCAAGCTCCCAAGGCCATTATCGGAAAGACGACTCAAGAAAGCATGCGCAGCGGGATTTTTTTCGGTTTTGGAGCCCTGTGTTCGGGCATGATTGGTATGATCGGAAAAAAATTTTCTCATCCGTCCAAAATTATTCTCACCGGCGGGCACGCGGCTCTCATGCGCAAATATATTTTCCAAAAAATTGATCAAGTGGATGAGGATTTGGTTTTTAAAGGCATCGCGCTCCTCGCCCAGACGAAGAGAAATTATTCTGCTACGCCCCGCCGTGGGCGGGGCGAAGGAGAATAGGATCGATTTGCGGCCCCCCGGCCTTTCAATTTCTTAGCACTCAGTAATATCAACTGCTAAAAAAATTCTTGACAAAATTTTCTTCATTTTGTATATTGGCACTCCATTAGAGGTACTGCTAAACCACATTTCGGTTTTTTATTAAAGCTCTTTGAAGTTTTGAATGGGTAAGCGTTATCGGTTATAATCCTGGAAAACAAATCAACCAGGAGGAGACCGATGTTTACCCAGCCACTATTTGAACTTGCTCTTAATATAAAAG
>JAHFFW010000037.1 GCA_023247725.1 Candidatus Omnitrophota bacterium
AGTGGTAAAGGTGAGCGAAACTAGTGGTAAAGGTTCAGCGAAACTGCTGGTAAAGGTTAGCCGAAATCAGTGGTAAAGGTTCTCCGAAATTGCTGGTAAAGGTCCCGCGCGGAACGCAGGAAGACCAAATTGATGGCTTTCCGGATAAATGCTTCGTCCTTATGAATAATCTGCCAGTAATCTAATGCTTTAACAACTTCCCCTTCGAATTGAAAATAGTCTCGTTCAGCCAAAATTGCATCTCTCGGAAAAGTTTTTGACCATTCACTCTGTTTTTCATTCAGATTTTCTATTTTATCTTCTGGCAGTTTTTGGTTGGTGATAAAAAAGGTGTCTTTGCCATCAGTGAAACCAACTTTGGTCAAAGCTCCTAAACTGATGGCTTCTGGTGAGTAAATAAATAAACCCTTAACCGCCTCAACTTTGCTTCCTTTTAAAGCTTCCGAGATTTGAGGGTGTTCATAAGGAATACCGCAATCCCATTCCGTTTGTAACAGATACTTTTCCTTCAAAACCTCATTGAGAGCGGATGGTATCGTTTCTATAGGAATAAAGCTGATTTGGATGGGCAAGAAACCAAAATAAAAATATTTCTCTTCATCATAAAATGGAGCCTTAAGATTGAGGTAATAATCCTCTTGACCTTTCATAGTCCCTTTGTTTAATGAAACAGTAAACTCAACTTGCTTTAATAGGTTCGCCTTCAAATACGCCACAAGGAATGAAAATCCTGCGAAGGTCAAATTTATGGCCATCAGGACAACGATAATAATCAGGATCGTCTTCATTGTGCATTCTTCTCTCAGGGTCGCGTCCACGGCAACTCAGGCAAAAGATCCTATCCATTCTCGACGGACGGTTCTCCTAAAAACTGGCGGAGAAGAGAGGATTCGAACCTCTGACCCCACTTACGCGGGGTAACGGTTTTCGAGACCGCCGCATTCAACCACTCTGCCACTTCTCCATTTACAGGATAATTCCGCAAAGAAAAGCTATGCCGGGAGGAATAGTATTTTCCTCTAACTTCTGAAAATCAACTGAAATCGACATAATAAAGCCCAAATTTTGACCGTCAAGCGGCCTATCCATCAAAATGACGGCCAGGAATCTCTTTGCCAATAGTGCACGATAAAAGGGCTATAAATCATCCCCCTGGCCACGTCGGAAAAACCCAGATAACGACAAAGTACAACGAGCGAAACGCCGCGCGCCATGAGCGTTTGAGCAAAGTAATGGCGCAAAGAAGAAAATTGGGCCTTCCCTTCTATGCTGACCTGCAAAAAAACATTCCGAAGATCTTCTTGCAAACTCCTTTCGTCCAGCGGCTGTCCGGAAAAATCGGAAAAGGCAAAAACCGAATTGGCATTTTCTTTCTTGCGAATCTGAAGAATTTCAAACGCCCGGGCCTGCAACAAAATCTCCCGTGGTTTCCCGCCACCAATCTGCAAATATTTGTTGGGCCAATCAATATCATTCCAAGTCAATCTCAACAATTCGGGCAATGTCAATCCGGTCAAGGAAAGAAATTCGATCACCTCCCGCAAAGGCGGTTGAGCACCTTTTAGCAATTTTTCTAAATCTTGCTGGGAAAGTAAAATCATCCAGGCCGGCAACGGCGTCAGAAGCAAACGAATATGAATGACTGGATTATCGTTGATAAACCCAAGCTTGATGCCGTATTCGAGAATATCCTTGAGTAACACCAAGGTCAGGTTGATGACGTTGGGTCCGGGTTGAATTCTTGCGAAGGGACGTTGAACCAACGTCGATCGATAAAGTTCAATGACTCGGGGAGTAATTTCCGAGAGCCGTTTGACGCTGGGAGTCTCACGGATTAAAAATTTTTGAAAATGTTCGATGGTGGCAGCGTAACGGCCGATCGTTTTAAAACTTTGTTCCAAACAAATATTTTTCAAAAAATCCTGAAAAAAAATATCATAATCCACATCACGGACAATGAGGGCCGCCTCTCCGTTCGCGATTTGATCCTCAATGGCTTGAAGCGCCCGCTGCGCCGCATTCTCGTCGGGCCCTACCTTTTGCTGATATTTCAGCCCGCGGGCGTAAAATTCAATGTAGTAATTTTCGCCTATTTTTAAAACGCTGCCCATGATTTGTTCGACCTTTTATAAGCCAACCTTATCCGACTTCTTAGGAATCGTTCACGCGGGCCTGTCGCCGCAAGACCTCATGCTTTAATTCCCAAAGTTTCTCTGACAGAGAAACATGATAGATATGCGGATTGATCAAGCGTTTGACGCCCAGATCCAGGCAGGATGTATCCGCTTGCCGGCGCTTTCGCATCGCTTCGATCGTCGGGACATTGCCTAAACGCCGGCCGTTTTCTAAAACCGGCTCTAACAATTTTTCCATTTCGGCAATTTCGGATTTTTTAAGGATTCGGAATCGATCCGGGTCAACGGGGTGATGCAAAACGATTTTCTCCATGGCCAGCAGTTCCTCGCCCTGCAAACAAAGCAAATCGCCGACGGCCTTTTTACGCTGATCGTAAAGCCGCCAGAGTTCTTTAAAGCCGGGGTTGACGGTCTTGGCCGGGGTTTCGGAGACCTTGATCGCCGGGCGCCAGGATTGCCCCTCGGCCAGGGCGGTTAACTTATAAACGCCGTCGAGCGCGCTTTGACCGCTGGAGGTGATGAGGCTTGTCCCCACGCCAAAAATCAAATGGTCAATCAGTTGTTCCGGATGAATTCCAGCGGCCGGGGCCTCTTGCTGGATTTGGGTGATGATCTGAGTGATGATGAGTTCATCGAGTTGATTTGACAAAACGATATGGCATTCCGAAAATCCGGCCTCGCAAAGCATTTTATACGATTGAATACTTAAATAAGCCAGGTCTCCGGAATCCAAACGAATTCCCAGAGGCCGATGGCCTTTGCGCCTGAGTTCCTCAAAAACCTTAATGGCATGAGGAACGCCGCTGTGCAGCGTATTGATGGTGTCAACGAGAAGAAGACAATCATCCGGGTAAATTTCCGCAAAGGCCCGAAAGGCACTCAATTCTCCCTCTCCGATGGCCATAAAGGCTTGAACCAGGCTGTGACTGTGGGTCCCTTTCGGGGGAAAACCCAGAACGACAGAGGTGCCGACATTCGACGAGAAATCCGCTCCGCCAATGAGCGCCGCGCGCGTTCCAGCAATCGCGCCCAACTCATGCGCCCGGCGCATCCCAAAATCCAAAAGCAACTTGCCCATTCCCGCTTGCTTTATCCTTACGGCCTTGGTCGCCACCAGAGTCTGATAATTCAAATGGTTCAGCAAGGCCGTTTCCAGGATCTGCGCCATGGCAAAAGGGCCCTCGACAACAATTAAAGGAACGTTGGGATGAACAACCCTGCCTTCCGCGACGGCCCACAGGGAGATTCCGGAAAAATCTCCGGCACCCTTTAACCATTCGAGGAAATCAGCGGCGAAAAGATTTTCCCCGGAAGAGGTCCGCAGATCGCGCAAGACCTCTAAATCCTCGTCTTGAAATTTCGTTTCCAGCATCCATTCGATCAACCATTCCAATCCCGCAAAGATGCAGTAACCAGCCTGGTGCAATCCATAATCCGGGTTGCGTCGATAAAAATATTCAAAACGCACTTTTTTCTGGTGGAGGCCCTGCCGAAAATAGACTTGCGCCATGGTCAATTGGTACAAATCCGTAAACAGCATTCCCTGAGTCAGACGTTGTTGGTCTTTTCTCATAAGGTTTTATTTAATAAAACCTCAGAACTTTGGTGAAGCTGAATTCCGTTTTGTCGCAGATCGTCGAAAGCCCTTTGAATGTCGCCGGCATGGACTTCCACCCCGCGGCAGGCATCGACAATGACATGAGTTCGGAAACCCAGCTCGGCGGCATCGAGGGCGGTCGCTTTAACGCAGTAGTCGGTTGCCAGGCCGACGACGTAAACCTCTCGGACCTTTTTCTCTTTCAAATAATCTCCCAGCCCGGTCGATCGTCGGTGTCCATTATCAAAAAACCCGCTGTAACTGTCAATCGTCCGATCGATCCCTTTACGAAAAATCTTTTTGATGGACTTCTTCTTGAGCGTGTCAACAAATTCTGCTCCTTTGGTTGCTTGAACACAATGGTCCGGCCAAAGGATTTGATCGAGGCCTTTGAGTTTCATCATATCCCCGGGTTTCTTTCCGGGATGCTGGGACGCAAAACTCCCATGATCTTTCGGATGCCAATCCTGCGTGGCAACGACCAAAGGAAAGATTTCCTGCAATCGGTTGATCGGAAGGACGACTTGATCGCCTTCTTTCACGGCAAGTGCGCCGCCGGGACAAAAATCATTTTGCACGTCGACAATAATCAACGCCTTCACAAACGCTTCCTTTCATAAGCAAAATTCAAACATCCATATTGGAAGGATCAAACCGGTGCGGTCAATCCCAGGGTTTGCTGAATGGGTTTTTTGCGGATCTTCCAGACAACGCCATCCACAATATAATGATGAAAATTGATGGTTTGATAAACCAAAACCGCGAAAGGCAGAACCGGGGCCTTAAAATAGACAAGGAACAAATCGATCATTTTATAAACCAAACCGGCAATAAAAATACACACCCCAAAATAGAGAAATTTGTTTTGCGTCTGGCTGATCGTGGACAAAAACCAGTGCGCCGGGTCCACTCCCTTCTTAAACCGATGGTTGTTATACATCCAGACAAACAAAACATACTGGGCGTTGTGCCAGATGTTCATGACGAGCCAGCCAACATTCAAATCAGGAATAAGGATATACGCCGTCCAGAAGACCAAGATATGCGACGTTTGATAAAGCGTATGGGCCACAGCCAATCGCTGCTGCGTAAAAGCGAGGAGTTTTGTTCCCAGCCATACTCCCAAAATGATGATGGTTAAGATTCCGACGGCTTTAACCAACTCCGGAGGAACAGGGATGACCTTGAGCGGCAGACCCAGAAATGTTCCTGGATTTTGGAAAGAACGGTACAGAATCCCCCAGACGGGTACACTGTAAATGACCGCTTCCTCCAAATAATTATCCCGGGCACTATGGAGACCGGCTTTACGCTGGTAAACCCGCGAGATGCCAAAACTCTGTCTCATGTAGTGGTACCATTGCCAGTAAAGGTAACCCGTGGCAAGGATCCACGACCCCAAGAGATAAACTAACGGAACCAAAACTGCAACGAGGATGATAGGAACCCACACGACGAGGAATTTGTGTTCACGGTAACTGTCCATATCAAAGGTCAGCCGTGTGAACGTGGCGACCACATGGTGATAACCAAGAAACCACAAATCCATAAACAAGATTCTGGGGAAAAGCTCCGGATAAAGACAAATGAGCCAACCGGAAATGAGCGACAAACCCGCCACGCCCATAATCAGGGTCACATCAAAGGTTTCATTACGAATCCAGCCGAAGGGATTCGTTGGCACGGGGGGGGATATCACAGTTTCATGAGCAGACATTCGATTCAAGGTTTGGTTAACCTATTCTCCGAAGCCCCGCCCACGGCGGGGCGAAGCAGAATAGGTTGAGGTAAACCCCGTAAAGAGGTGTCTCTCCGGGGTAAACGATAGAATTCAAAGAAGGCAAATTGTTTGATGAGCTCATATCGTTGGTGAATAAATTCCATCAATCGCCGGGAGTAGATCGTATTGCGTTTATCAACGGTTAAGAAAATCACCAAACGCGGCGGATAAAGGGTTAAGGTTTTGTAAACCTGGCTCAATTCTTCCGGGGAACGGATTCCTAAATCCATGCTAAAAAAAGGCAATGGGTTTTTACGGTCGGTCAAAAAATAAAGCTCCGGATCGTTGGGAACGGTCAGGATTTGTTCCTCGGGTTTGGTTTCATTCAAAATGGTTTGAACCAATTCATAGTATAGCACACGGGTATTTTCATCAATCAAGAGGTTGGTCCGGGGTAAAGATGGACTCGCGCTGACAAAGGGAATTCTTTTTCCCTCGATCATTCCCTGCCACTGACGGGTCACAGGCTGGGCGGCATGATAATAAATCCCGATAAAACAAAAAAATATGGTGATGCCAGCCACCATCGCTTGCCGGTTGATTTTAGAATTCAGGGTGGATAATTTTAGAAATCCCAGCCAGGAGAGGCCCGCCGTGAAAAAAAGATAAATCGGAATCTGATTATGCAAAGAGACAACCGCATAAAAAGCGGCGATGACGGGGAGCGTCAGAACAGAAAGGGATCCGGGTTCCTGGCGAAGCAAACGGACGATCAAAAAAGCCCCATTAAGAGCCGCTGCCAGGGGCATGGTTATCCAGAAAAGCCCATTAAGGAATTTCGATAAAGAAGTGGTGTGAAGGAGATTTTGCGCGCCTCCTCTGAGCAAATCGATAAATCGGATGGCATTAAGAAACGGTTGATTCAGATGAACGAGCGACCGGACAAAGACATCCTGAAACCAAAAAGCAATCGAACCATGAACCAGATGATAAAAAACTATCGGAAGGAATGCCAGCAAACCGCCGACGGCCATCTGGACCAGGGCAACGCTGACGATTGTATCCGGGACCTGCACTCGTCGATATATCCACCCCAATAGAATCAGTGGCCATAAGCCAAAAAGAAAAAATCCCACCCACTCTCGCAATTGCAGCAGATAAATCAACAAAATAAAAAAGGCCGCTAAAGAAGAGATTTTCGCCAGACCTCCCTTCTTTTCTTGGTGAGGTTGGTCACCTTCAAAAAACAATAAACATAAAATGGCCATGCCAACCCACAACGCCGTCAATTGCCGGCATAAAAAGATATTCCCCCACAAGTATCCAATGGCCCCCAGTCGCAGGGAATTATTTTTGGGCACAAAACTCCAAACCATCGCAACGGCCATCGTAAAAAATAGAGAATACCAATGAGGATTAGGATTAAGAAAATGAAATAACCCCAAGGCCGACGGCACAAAGGAAGCGGCAAAGGCCAGGGCCAAACCATTGTTCAGCAAAAGATAAAAGGCCATGAGGGATTCCAATAACGTGATGCCGACGAGCGGATAACGCAAACTCGAAAAATCATTTCCCCAAATAGCCAGGGCAAAGGCATTGAGGAAGTGAACGAGTCCCGGATGAGATTCTTGAATGTCTTTATTCAAAACCACGCCCTCATTCAATCGTGAAGCCACGTAGGCAAAGACACCATCATCTTGCGGACACCAAAACAAATTATGAAAATGCCACAATAAAAATCCGTTCAACAAAATGGCCGCAGCCAAAACCCAAACGATGAGAGGTTTATGTAACTGGGTAGTCGGACGAAAAGCGTGAAATGATGCGCCGGCGGTTATCATTCAAATTCATTCAATGCGTATTTTTGGGTGATGTACTCGGGAAGGTACAGGGTAAACACGGGAAGATTCTTGATATCACATTGTCCCTCCGGACAATAGGGGTCATTGTTAAGGATATAGACGTTGGTGAATTTGAAGGGGCCATCTTTTCCCAGTCTCCTTAATTGTGTGCCCTCGATGACAAGATGGATCACGTCCATCCCTTTGGAAATAGACGATTTGTTCTGGAAGGAAATCTCAGGGTGACTCTCCTCTTGAAGGTGATAATAAACGGTGCCGCTGTAGATGGAATCCACGAGGAGGCTGATCACCAATTCGTCATACCGGCCATTGCCGTCGAGATCCCGCGGCACATCATTGATATAGCGTATCAGGATGATTTGATCGCGCTCAATGGAGCCCGGATCAAGCGCAATGGCATCGATGCGGCGAAGATTCTGAAGATTGAGGAACCGCATCAATGATATCCAGATCGTAGCCTTCCAGACTCGTTCGTTCTAAAAATGGCGCCCACCGGCAGACGGCCAGGATTATTTTTCCATGGGAGGAAATGCGAATATTCTTTTTAAGATCGAGGTTGATCTCGACCATCCCCGAGGCCAGGGTGTCTCTGATATGAACCGGATTAAGCGAAAAGGCAAAGTCGAAGCCCTTGGTTCCCGTGGTCTCGACTGGAAGTTTTTGTCCTCCGAGGGACCCGCCGGCGACGAGATGATTGTTTTGCACCAGATAGAGGGATGCCTCATATTCTCCCGGAGAATCGGTCGTCAGAGTCCAGCGGCCGGACACGGCAATGCGATCAACCAGTCCATCCCCGTTGTCATCCTTGAATTCATGGGTCAGCGTCGTCAAGGAGAAGGTACTGCGGCGAGAAAGCTCCGCCTCGGATTCAAGCTCCCGGAGGTATTCCGAACGCAAACTAAAGGCAAAAAAGGTGTAAACGCCGTGCAGGAAAAAAATAAGGGCCGTAATAAAGACGAAGTTGCGGATAAAAGGCCGAAAGGCGAAGCCGCCCACAGCGCCGAAAATAAAAGGAAAAATATAGAACCAGGCCAAAAGAAGCCAGCCCCAGGTCGTGGGAAACCGCAACCAATCCATGCCCTCATAAAGTCTGATCTTGAAAATGATGGTGATGAGGATAAGAACGATCAGTGAAACAAAATAAACCCCCACCACTTTAAAAATGAGATGGAAAGACCCGGGCTCGGATTTTCTCGAAGATGCCATACAATGGCATTATATTTTCCTGGGGAAATAATTCTAGATAAAAGAAGAATTTTGCAGACGAAAATTTGCGGGGCGGCTGCCCCTCGTCTTTACGCAGGGCAGCCGCCCCGCGACCCGGCGACGGCATCTATTCTCCGGTTCTGAACTTAAGGAAAAAATCTACGGCGCCGGCGCTTCATCCACAATCGAAACTCTAATCTCGTCGCTATTGCCGCGGATCTCCGGCACATACATCGCATGCACCCGGTCCGGCATCCCGTGGAATTCACCGGGGACCTCGGCCCGTAATTCATACTGAATCCGGTGACGGCCCTGTTTGACACTCGTTAAGAAAAATGCGGACTTCTGATCCCGGAACTCCTGATAAATCCAGGTTTTTTGTCCGGTCTCGGCGCCTTGTGTGTTCAGATCGTCGGCAAAACCCGCCCCGCTTTTCAATTCCACGGCCTCGCAACCGGCCGGCTTGGGATCTTCCACGATCATGTATTCATAATTGTTTTTAGCGTCGAGGGTAATTTCCACCTTGATCCGGTCGCCGCTTTTGACCTCGTCACCGTCTTGGAGCGGTTTCCAATCCGAAAGGTAACCTTTCAAAAGCGTGGGTTTCTTTTCCTCGCGGAAATATTTTCGTTGCACAAACATTTCATTACCGGCCGACTTGATCCCTTCCTCCAGCGTGAAATATTGAAGGTATCCGGAGACATAAAAGGACCCCTGCCCTTTCATGGTGACCTTCACCATATTTTTACCATCCGTTAGCGCATCCGCCGGCAATTCCACAGACCGGTCAAAGGTGAACATATTTTGCGGCGTCACTTTTCCCTTACTGACGGATTTTCCGTTGACGGTGATTTCATATTCAAAATCAGGATTCAGTTCTTGCGTTGTTTTCAAATAATCTGCCAACCCCAAAATGGCAATCGCGGTATCGCGGGTGTTTTTCCAGCGCGCTCCCCGTCGATTGAGCACCATCCACTTCACCGCCGGTTCTAATTGCGGACTCTGCGGCAGGATATTCGCCAGGGCCTTGATATTGAAGGCGGTCGCCTCGACACCACCCTCGCTAAATCGATAATAAATCCCCGACTCTCCCCAATGAACCGTCCCATTCTCCTTGTCTTCCTTCATCCCGTTCAGCAAATTACGCGCCAGGGTTTCGGCTCTTTCCTTATGCCCGCGATCATGCTCGGACAGGGCAAATAGGGCTCGAGTATAAGGATTGAGTTCTTCCCTCATCGTCCAGAGCCGTTCGATTTGACGATTCTCTCTCTGGTCCGATGTCTTCGGAGAACTTGTTTGGGAAAGGGCCTGCAGCATCCAGGCCAGCATATCCGGATTATTCTCTTCTTCGACCAATTGGTTTTGAACAAAGTTCACCCCCTTGGCCAGAACATCGTCTCTCATGGAAACACCGGCTTGTTTGGCGAGGCTCAATCCCCAGACAACATAAGCGCTCATAAACCGATCGCTGTCGCCTTCTTTCCACCAGCCCCAGCCTCCGTCGGAGTGCTGAAATTCGTATAAGGACTTCAAACCTTCCTTGATCATAACATTGAGTTGATCGAGCGTGGGATCCTGTCGGCGTTGCGGATGTCCCTTCGGATCTTCTCGGGGATTAAGAACATGCTCGATATAATCGCTCGCATCTGTTTCTGAGAAACCCAAATCCCGCATGGTTTTTTTGACAATGACCGCCGGCAAGAAACGGCTCATGGTCTGCTCGACGCATCCGTAAGGATAATCGGCCAGATAAGGCAGGGCATCGAGCATTCCCGCCGCCAGCGACGGGGAAAGGATGAGGCGTAAGGACGTCGAATGCACGACCCGTTCCTTCGGAATATCAAAAATCATTTCCGTTGATTGCGGTTCCTGCGCTTGCCCTTTCAAAACGATCGATTGGGCCAGAAACTTTTCAATGCCGTGAGGCAGAATGGGGTAGGATCGCTTCATCGCATCCGAAAAAGTTTCCGTTTGCGCCATGACCGTCAAATCCGCCTGGCCTGCCTGTTCGGCCGTGATTTTCCAGTCCACGCGCTTTTCCGAATTCGCCGCCAGATCAATCCAGACAACGTTCTCGTCGGACAGTTTTAGTCCCTGCACCTCAAGCGAGACTTTGATCTTTTGCGCCTTATCCGTGTAATTGTGAACATTGGCCGAAACAACCGCCCGGTCCCGCTCAGTAAAAAATCGCGGGGCCTGCAATCGAACAATGATGTCTTGAGTGGTTTTGGTTTCATGGACCATATTGCCGACGACTGTTCCCGACGTAATCGCTCTCGCGGTCGCCCTCCAGCTGGTGAGTGAGTCAGGAAAATTCACAGTCAGAGTCACTTTGCCATTCGCATCGGTCATGACGGTCGGTTGCCACAGCACGGTCGAACGAAAATCGGTGCGCACCGTTGCCGAGGCCAGAGGGCCTTCGGATGCTACTCCATTTACCTTATCCTTTTGGGATTTTTGCTTCTCTCGCTCTTCCATGCTCGAATGCAACTCTGCCTTTTTTAAAGCCTTAAATTCTTGAGTGGCCGGGGAATTTGCGGCCCTTCGCGCATTGTCTTCTTTTCCGGCACTGACATCCCCCCGAAGGCGACTTTCACTTTCCTTCAATCCGGATTCAGCGGCGGAAGCCAATTGATCCACGGCCCCGCCGGTCGGCAGCACCTGGCCATGGCCACCCTCGCCGGCTCTATCGCGCTCCCCCTTTGCCTGATCTTCGGTCATCAAAATATTTTTTTCATTCCGCACCAGACGCAGATAAGGCCTTTGACTAAAACTCGTTTGCGTGCTGATCGAATGATTGCGTTTGTCTCCGTAAAAAAACTGCCGGATATCCGGGGCGTATTCGGATTGGATATAATAAACCGAGGCATCGGTCACGCCCAAACCAATCTCCACCTGGACCGGATTCCCCTTCTTATCCGTAACCACGATGTCATATTTCGCTTGTTCACGCGGCTGATAAATTTCCTTGTCAGAGGAAATCGTCACATTCAAAAATTTATCTTCCGGCGGGACGACGATGGGCAATTCGTGCATCCGCAACTGATAATCGCGCGCCGAGACCGCGGTAAAAAAAACGTTGGGAATATCGGCCTGCGTCAAAGGAATTTCAATCAATTGAACCGGACCATCCATATGAACCATCTGGTAGGAATGAATTTCCTCGGCCTCCGTTGAAAACAGAACCCACGTATCCGGCCGGTCAGCAACGAGCATGACCCGGGCGGTCTCGCCCAATGGGAAGGTGTCTTTCTCCGCAATGATCTGAAGTCCGCCATATCGGAAACCAATATCCTTGCTTTGTTTGTCACAGACATAAACCGTCGTCGAAGATTTGATTTCGGTCGCATCCGTATCAAAACCCGTGAATTCGACCACATAGTAACCGTCGCGCTCCGGCGAAAAATCCACGACCGCCTCACCCCGCTCGTTCGTCTTGACGAATTTGGTAAAGAGTTCTGTTTCCTCATAGCGTCCCGGCGAAACCACTTTATCCATCGGCGAAAGCTGATCCTCGCTGGCCACGTTGCGTTTTTGTCCCTGGGCATCGATGACGACCGGGTCATTCCACCAATTGCGTTTGACCGTGATCTTCCCTTCCACGGAAACCGGTTCATCGTTCGCGGTCAGGGTCTTCACTTCGATTTCCGCCCGATCGCTGGGGCGATAAAGATTCCGTTGGGGGGTTAGATAGGCCAGGTAAGAGCTGCGCATGACCTTGATTTCGCTTGTAGCCACAATCTCCCGACGGCTTTGATCCACCACGCGCGCTTCAATCCAATACCGCAAATCATTTCCCAGGCCTTTGGGCGTTTCGAAAGAAAAAATTGCCTTGCCTTCTTCTGAGGTTTTGATTTTGCCCTGGGAAACCAATTGTCCCTTATCGTCATAATAATTGGGCGCTGGAGAATTGTAATACCATTCGTATTCGTGGGGGCGATTATAGGAATGATAATAATAATTTTGGTAAATCAGATATTCAACCTCGGCATTTGCCACGGCCCCGCCAAAATAATACTGCGCGTCCAATTCAACCGTGACAGTATCGCCGAGTTTAAACACCGAGGCCTGTTTTCGGTCTTCGAGAGGCTTGGGCTTGATATTGACAAGAAATTCTGGAAGCTTGTATTCCTCCAATCGGAATAAAACCGCATTGCCCACATGTGTGCTGAGGTCTTGTGTCCAAAGTTCCAACCGGTACTCGCCCAAAGGCGCCTTCTCATCCAACGTGATTTTGTCATTCAAGGAACCAAAATCATTCAATACATAAACCGCCTCTTTGATCTGGTTGCCCATTGGATCGTAAAGTCTTCCTTTTAACCGAATACCGCCGGGAGTCACGAACGCCTCGCCGTTTTGCTGCCGGACGATGGCCTTAAAAGAAACCTCTTCGTTGGGACGATACGCAGGCCGGTCGCTGTAGGCATAAAGCCACCAGGGGCCGCGGTTATAATAATTAGGGTAATAATAACCTTGCGTGAAGGCCTGCGTTGCACCGTCGGAGGCGACGGCAAATAGATTGTGTTGATGGCTGTAGGTATTGCCTTGATTGGTTTTTAAAGGAACTGACAACAACCCTTCCGCGCTTGTTTCTCCGCTGCCTTCTTCCCAAACCCACTGCCCATTGTCATTGTAATAGCGATAATGGTATTTGACCTTGGCCCCTTTTTGGGGCGAACCAGTTTTTGAATCAAAAACATAAAATAAATTGGAGTGCCCGGCCGTTTTGGAAACAATCCCAAGTTCTCCCACCATGACCAAATCATAAGCCTCCTTTCCCCCGGCGGACACCAAAAGCACATACGCGCCCGGAGCAAGGATTCCGGTCTTTGGATCTAACGCTTCTTTTTCGTCCGTCCGCTGCCATTCGGCCAGACCTTTATTTTTGTTGTTCCATTGATGATTCCCTTCATTCTTCAGTTTGTGTTTCCAGGTCAAGGCAATCTGGGAACTGCTGTAGCGACGTTCTTGCACCCAGTTTTTTAAAAGACTGTTGTAATTTTCCACCCCGCGCTCCGAATCTTGTTGATCTTTGCTCAAATTGAGCCGCAGGGCGTCCAAAAGGTCGATTCGATAAAAAGTGAATTGCGCCTCCCCCACATTGCGCCAGCCCAAATTAAATTGGATTTCCGACCCTGGCAAAAAATAATATCCGACGCTTAACTGTAAAGCCGGGCTTGCAATGTCCTTGATCCGCTCCTGGGCGTCATTGACCCAGGGAGAATCGCCAATCCGATATCGGGCCACATAATTTTGATAGGTCTCTAAGGCCTTGACAAAATCATTATGGCGTTCGTAATATTGTCCGAGCTGATAATAGGCGTCGTCGACCCATTCGCTCTCCTTAAATTTTTCAATGACCTCTTTCAAGTATTTCTCCGCCAAAGCCCGGTCCGCTTCCGTGGCGTAGCTATTGAGGTAACACAGGCCCAGCGAATATAACGCCTTCGCCTTGTCCAAGTCGTTATCAGTAACTTTGAGAATTTCCCTATACAAACTATGCAAACCGTTTCCCAAGGGAGCATAGGCAGTGTCTGTTGCGGTTTTGACCGGGGTGATTCCCTGATAATTCCAGCCCCAATTCTGACTGATATAATCCCCGTAGGCAAAGCTCACCTCAATAAAGCGCTGCCGCGCCAGGGCGATATCGGTGGAACCAACCCAGTAGTCCCGCGCACTCTCAAAACACTGTTTGATGTCATTCTGAAACGTCCAACGGTCCTTCTCTATATATAGCTGCGCCAGGGACTCATTGGCCTCGGCCCACCATCGGTCATGATCAGGAGATTCGATCAATTCTTTTAAATTCTTCTTGGCTTCTTCCAGGCGGTCTTCATGATGGGAACGCCAGAGGCAGTCGGAGAGTTTGAATTTTAACTCGCGGATTTGGGCGGGCTCGAGGTTCGGAGTCCTCAATAATCGTTCGTATTCGGGGATGGCCAATTGGTAGGACTTCTCCTGCCGCAAAGAATCGGCCATTTCCAAGGTAGAAGGATCAAGCGGATCGCTTTTAACGGCCACAACAAAAAATCCTAACCCCAAAAATAAGGTTAGAAAAACCGAATAGGACCAGCGTTTCATGGGTGACCTCCGAATTGATAAGTTCATGGTTTGCCGGTGCGGTCCCTCACACCCCGGGAGTGAGAGGACCTTTTATGCCCTTCTCTCACCCCCGGGGTGAGAGGGTGGCCACGGAAGTGCCTCGCCTTCGCAGGTTAAACGTTCTGGCCGGTCGGAAGTTACAAAAATTTTAAAGTGCGTTAGTATCACAATCAGGCTTTAATCCCTTAATCGTATTGGAAATTATTTCGAACCGGATGCGACTCTTTGCTGAACCTCCTTGCGCTTGATTTTGCGGGTGGAGGTTTTGGGCAATTCTTCCGGCCAGATTTCAAAACCCACAATGTGTTTATACTCGGCAAGATGCTGGGCTTGGTTGTCGATTTCTTTCTGAATCTTGGAACGGACCTTCGTTGAATCGGCGCGTTCCTCGACGCTAAAGCGATCCCAATCGGGAACAATGACGGCGTATACTTCTTCGCTGCCTTTGCGCAGGCCCTGGGTCGCCGTCCGACCCAGGACGCAAATCTCTTTTAAAAATGGACTCTTCATCATGACTTCTTCCACTTCTTCCGGGAAGATCTTCTTTCCGCCGCCAAGAACAATCAAATTTTTGATCCGTCCGGAGATAAAAAGAAAACCGTCTTTATCAAAATATCCTAAATCTCCCGTGCGGAACCAACCGTCTTTGATCACTTCGGCGGTTAAATCGGGCCGCTTGTCATAACCCTTCATGACGTTAGGTCCGCGGACGACGATCTCCCCTTGTCCTTGTGTGTCCTCGGTTTTTAAAATCTTGACCTCGACGCCGGGAAGCGGACGGCCGACCGAACCGATTTGTCTATGCCGAAATGAGTTGACCGCGATGACCGGAGAGGTCTCGGTCAAACCATAGCCCTGCAGGATGACAAAGCCCAGGGCGGCGAAATCTTCCTCCACCTCGCGTTCCAATGGCGCCCCTCCGCAGATAAAACATTTCAGATGCCCGCCGAAATTTTGATGAATCTTGCGAAAAAAAATTTTGCCGAAAGGAATTCCGTGACGATTGAGGTATTTTGAAATCTGCAACAGACGATGAAAAAGCTTTTGACCCCCTGGCGGTAATTTTTCGACCTGCTTAAAGATCCCGCTATGAAACATCTTCAAAATCAAAGGAACACAGAACATCCCCGTCGCCTGGTTTTCCTGCATGAGCTTCATGATACTGGTCGCTTTGAGGCTGCTGCAATAGGTGACGCACGCTCCGCCATAAAGAGGAGCAATGAGGCCACCGGTGATTTCCAAAAGATGGTTTAAAGGCAAAATGGAAATGAAGTGGTCTTTCGTCGAGAATTGAACCAATCCCGATAAAGCCTGGACTTCGAATAAGAGATTCCTATAGCTAATCATGACGCCTTTGGCGATACCCGTCGTTCCGGAGGTATAAACAATCAGCGCCGTGTCGTCGGGCGTGACTTCAAGCGGACGGTTTCGGACCTCCTCATAGAAAGAGGTTAAGGTCTTCACATCGATGACTTGCGGATCTTCGATCCGATCGAAACAAAAGATATGCTTGAGGTACGGCAATTCCTGCCGGCGTCGAAGAATAAAATCCATATAATGGGCCGAGGTAAAAACACAGACGGCCTCGGAATCGTTAAGGACAAAGAGCATTTCGGTTTCGCTCAGCTTCACATCCATGGGAACGGTGATCCCAGCGGCGGAGACAATGCCAAAATAGGCCACGGCCCATTCCGGCCGGCTTTCCAGGAGGATGGCGCACCGCGAATCCGGCGCCACCTCCAGTTTAATTAAGGCACAGGAAATATTGACCGATTGTTCCCGCAGGTCATCGTAGGTCAAGACCCGCTCATCCATTTTTAGCGCCGGCACATTTTCATAACGTTTGGTGATGGCAAACAACAAATCGAGGATCGTTACATTTTTAAGGGCTGCCTTGGGCATCGGGATGGTCCTCTTTTTCGGGATTCGATTTTTCCAGAGAATGGTGTCTCTGTCGGATATTTTCGGCCGGCAGGCCAAACCAAATTTCTTTCTCGCCGACTTTGGCATTTCTCATAAGCACGGCGCTGGCGCCGATCGTGGCGCCGTCGCCAATTTCGCATCCGGGCATGATGGTCGCGTGGGAGCCGATCGTCACATTCTTACCAATCTTGACTTTCTTGAGCCTCAACATACCACGTTCGACGATATGGCCGTTGATGATCGCGCCTCCGCCAATGACCGCGTGATCGCCGATCTCTAGCAGGGACGCGTCGAAAACAAATTTGGAATTAAACTGCCCGTTCTTGCCGAGCCTGGCCCCCAGGAGTCGAAACAGCAAATTGGCAAACGGCGTTAACAGAATGAAATCGATAAAGGTGTAATGAATCATCAGATATAGAGAACTGATGAAGCCCCATTTGAGCGCTTCTAAGGAATACATGGGATGCAATCCTTCCTTGAGTCGTATCCGAAGCACCGTGCGAAACAGTCCTACCAAAAGAATCAACGTGAATCCGAAGAGGAAATACCCGGCCGATAAACTCAATCCTAAAATGAATAACCGGCCCAAGCCGGGCCACCCCAGACTGAGCGACCAGGCCCTAAAAACCAAGGCCAAGGCTGGAATTAACGCTAACCCAAAAAACAACGTCCCCATCGCGTACATAAAAATCGCAAAAAATAATTGGACCACGGTAATGAAAAAAGATGGCATCAACCCTCCTGATACAAAGAGTGTTAGGGAGCGCGGGGGGCGGGCCTGGAGCTGCGCCGGGGCCCGCCCCCCCGCGTCTTTCTCCCCGTTGAAAAACTACAACGTCTCTTTAAACCACTCGCGAATCAAGCGAATGGTCTCTTGTTTGTTCTTTCGAATCAAATACTCTGCATGCGGGCCATTCTGGATGATGGCTAATCTTTTATATTTGGCTGCCCGGTCGTAGAGAATCTGTGAATGCCACGGTTTAATCAGCCAATCTTTTTCCCCGTGCAGGAAAAGAATGGGAATGGAGATCTGCTGCACCACATCCAGGGGTCTTTCCTTTTTCCACCAGAATGGACCGGGGCGCACGCCTTTGCCGATTCTCCCTTCGCCAGCCAGGTTATACCAAATGTCATTCTCAAAATCTAATTGCCAAAAATGATATTCAATCTTTTCGAACGCCGCCGGACTACAAACAGCGACCAATGAGTCCATGCGTCCAATTTTGATTCCTGGCTGCCTTGCGCCTCGTGCCTGGCGGGAGGCGGCAACCAAACTCGTCGCGCCGCCCAATGAAAAACCGACGACGCCGATCTTCGCATATTCCCCTTCAACCTGACTCAAGGCCGCTTCCAGGTCCAGATGCTCTTGCGACGTCCAGGAAAAAAGACCGCCGCTATTTCCATGCCCGCGGAAATCTAAAAGAAAAATATCATACTCATCTGCTAACGCCGCCTGCAATTCCTGAAGCAATAAAGCGCTTTTGCTGTTAAAAAACCCATGGGCGATCATGACCAAACGCGGATGACCGAATCGGTAATGGTCGTAAGCAATCGGGATCTTATCCGAAGTGAATAAGGTGCCGGACAATTTCGTAGGGTTGAACACGCAGATAGCCTTCCTTTTCCATTTGCAATTTGACCTGGGCGATTTCCTGCATGACTTCCTGCGCGAGGTCTTCGGGTGTCTCAAAGTTTTTTTCAGCCAGCGGCTTGCCGAAGCGCACCTCAATGGGAAAGGGCCGGGCAAAGGGCCGTTTTTTTGGCCACGCCTCAAAAGTTCCTTCGATCGCAGTGGGAATAATTTTTGCATGCGCCATTTTGGCGAGAAGTCCGACGCCTTTTTTGGCCGGCGAAATTCTTCCATCGTCGGTGATTTTCCCTTCCGGAAATATTCCCAGGGAATAACCGGAGTTAAGGATCCGTAAGGCTTCTTTGATCGCCTGCTTATTGAAACCATCGCGCTTGACTTCGATGCACCCAGCCAGGCGCATGATCCATCCCCAGAATTTATGCTGAAAAAGGAATTCGGCGGCCATAAAATAAATCCGTCGAGGATAAGCGCAGGTCAAGGCAACGGCATCCAGCAAACTGCTATGATTGGCGGCGAGGATGACTTTTTGTCGGCTCGGCAAATGTTCCAGACCGTTGACCTTAAAATCAAAAAACGATCTCAGGATGAGGCGGAAAAATTTCCGAATCAATTGATAAACCCATTCCTTTTCGGAAAGATAAATGAGGGCGGCGGTCCCAATAGACAAAATTCCAATGAAGGCCAGAAGTCCGGCCGCCGTCCACTTTTTTATGGCCAAGCCAACGAGGATCAGGGCGGATAAAAAAACCAGATTATTGACAAACCCTTTAACCCCGAAAATCTTTGCCTTAAAGTCTTCGGTAATGATTCTTTGCAACATCGTATCCAGCGTAATTTCTTGCAGGGCGACTCCCATTCCGGCGCCGGCGAGGAACAAGGCTGCGAAAACCATATTCGGCCTTAAATAAAACAGATAAAGAAAAATTCCCGTCAAAAAAAAGCCGAGCCATAATACCCGCTGGTAGGAGATCTTCGTTTTCCTTCGATTGAGAAAATACGCCCCCAGAAGCATTCCTAAACCCGCACTCGATAATAAAAATCCCAGCCCCAGGGATCCCTGCTTAAGGATGACCGCCGCATAACTAACGACCAGGATATAGGCAAAGGCGTTGAGGAAAGCCGAAACGCTGCTCAACTGGATCAACCGAAAAATCAGCAGGTGCCTGCCCACATAACGGAAGCCTTCCTGACTTTCTTTCCAGAGATCCCGATACTCTACAGGAGCAGAAAGCTCGCCTTGACCAGCCCTTTTGTCCTTAATCTGAAAAACAAAAAACGCTGAGAGCCCATAAGCCACAGCGGTTACGAAGAATCCCAACGAAATCCCGGTGAATTTAAGAAGAATCCCGGCAAAAAGAGTACCGACGAGCGTGACGATCAAACCGGAAAGAATTAAGAATGAATTGGCTTCCATCAATCGGTCTTTTTTGACCAACATTGGAACGAGGCTCAATTTCGCCGGGCCAAAAAGCGCAGAACAGACGCCCAATCCAAAAACCAAAATGGCGATTTGAACAATGGAAGCGGCCTTAAACCAAACGACCGGGATTAATAAAACAAGCAGGGCCCTTCCGCCATCCGCTAATAACATGAGCTTTTTGCGGGACTGGCGATCCGCCAGAGCTCCAAACAAAGGTCCCAATAGCAAAAAAGGCAGCAAAGAAAAAAAGGTCAGCGCCGCAATGCGTGTTCCCGGATCATTCTCCTTGACCATAAAAAGAGTCAATAAGGCGATGTGGGTCAGCCGGTCACCCAGCGCGCCAACCATATGGCCATACCAAAGCCGGGCAAAATCACGGTGGGTCGAAAGCAACGAGGGCAGCATTCTAAAATTCTTCGGCGATCAATCCTCCATATTCATCGAAAGTACTTCGCGAGAAAAGATTCCCATTGTGGTAGACTTCCATCGTTTGGATTTTGCCATTCTCATGAAACTTATAGCATTTTCCATCTCTAATGCCATTAACATATTTGTCCTGGGATTTAAGGACACCATTCGGATAAAACGTCTCGCTGCGGCCATCTTTTTGTCCATTGACGTAATAGTGTTCTTCTTTTAAAGCCCCGTTATCATAAAAGAATTTGGTTTTCCCTTCTATTAAATCGTTCTCATAGGGTTCTATCGACAGGAGCCCGCCGTTTTTATAGTATGTCTTTCGTTCTCCTTCTTGTTTGCCGTTATGGTAATCCGATTGCACCCAAAGTTCCCCGGTCTCGCAATATTCCTTGTACTCTCCCTCGAGTTTGTCATTTTTATAGTTCTTGAGCGACCATAAGGCGCCATTTTCGTAGAACTCTTTTTTTGGCCCATTGCGAAAATTCGAAAGACCTAAATGGAATCCAATAAAGATAATCAACAGCCCAATGGCCACAATCAGGATTTTTAGTTTGGTCAAAGACATAGATTTCTAAAGCGGGATCAACGTTTCCGAATTAATCCGGGACAATAAAACCACCGACGGCCTGAACTGGCCGCAGGTCATTCTCCAGTGTGACCCAGGCCGCAATCCCCATCTGCGAAGCCTGCAATAGCCGGTCCGCCTCAAGCTTAAAAGATGTGCGGAGTTTTCCTTTATCAAGTTCGACTTTTTTGCTGGCAAATGCCAGCACGGCAAAATCGTGTTTGAGAGTTTGCCCGGCATTCTCACCCGCCGTAACATAGGAAGAAATGCCAAAACCTAAAAGGGCAATATGGATCATCCAATCCTTTTGATTAAGCCGGTCTTTGGGAACAAAGGTAACCTCAAAACTTCCGGGAGTGGTTTTGATGAGTTTTAGGTATCCGACGTTAAACTGCGGTTTTTCACTGATTGTTCCCCTGCGGAATTCTGTACCGTTAAAAACGAGCATCGGTGTATAGGAGGTTTGGCCTTGCCATTGGCGGATATAATCTTTTTGTCGGCGAGTGAATTGCGCGTCTGACATCCGGTCCATCCAGGCAGGGCTATTCCAGTAATCGACATGAAAGGCAACCGGAACAACCTTTTTCCAAAGATCGGGGGAAGACTTCAGCTGCGTGAACATCTGATCCGCCGGCGGACAGCTGCTGCAGCCCTCCGAGGTATATAATTCCAAAAGTGAAACCTGATGGGGTCCGCTTAAAAAGCTTGACTCTGCCACCGAATTTTGGTGACTTAAGAAAAATGTCAAAACCACAAGGAAGAAGACTCTCGGCAGAATGGGATTGTCCTTTCGGATCATGTCTAATTGAGTTTATTCAAGTTAAAAGCCAGGTGAAGTCGAACGCAAAAGCAGCTGAAGGAAGACGGGCGGCCAGGTTGCATGTCATTTAGGAAACGATCTCTCTATTGACCCCGACATTAATGACTATTGACATTTTCTTATCCAAAGATGGAATAGCACTGATAGCGGGAAAGGAATCCTTCGGCGTCAGCAAGATGAAGGTATTAAAGTTCCAAGCCAGCCTGATGGAAGAACGAGCGAAGA
>JAHFFW010000038.1 GCA_023247725.1 Candidatus Omnitrophota bacterium
CTTCAACAACTTTATCGCCAGCTGTCTTCGCTTCGCTATCTCTTCTTGGCTTCCATTTGGTCTCATACATATTACGATATCCTACTAAATCAATCGTTGGAAGAGAAAATTTCAATAAATGCAATGGACGCATTGTATCCGTTGATAAAAAGAAGATTTGGCGGCGATTGCCGCCCAAGGTGCGAATGTTTTACGATGATTTTTATTCCTGCAGCCATTGTCATCGGTTATACTGGCAGGGAACGCATTACGACTGGCTGCGAAGATTTTTAAAAAAATTTACCGGCGTTTCCTTAAAAACGCGCCAGACGAATTCACCATTATTGGAATTGCCGAACATTTTCAAGAATTTATGAATGCATACATCGAACGAATGCTGGGCATCGTCCGTCAAAGCGGTGAAATTGCTCTAAGTCTCATCCATCGCAGCGAGCCGACGTTCAAAAAGGATCATTCTATTTTCACCAGGGCCGACAAAGAGATTTCAGAATTGGTCCGGCAGAATCTTCAGGATTTTTTGAAGTTGCCCGGACATATCCTTATTGATGAGGAAGATGAATACAGGGCGCAATATCTTGACGAAGCGCGTTTAGCCCAGGCCCAATACCTATGGGCCTCCGATCCCATCGATGGAACCCGGGTGTATGCCAACGGGATGCCCCACTTTGGGATTTCCCTGGGTCTATTGAAAGATTTGCGTCCGTGGCTGGGAGTGGTTTATTTTCCGTATCTGAGAGAATTGTTTTATTGTGATGGCGAGAATTCTTATTTTTTATTGGATCCTTTTACTCCCGAAGAGACCAAGGTGCAAATTCATCCGGTCGATCAGGACATCAGCCATCAGTCGATCTTCCTTTTGGCGGACTCCTTCATCCGCCGATTTTTCTGGAAATCCAAGGAATGTCATATCCTGATTCCTGCCTGTGCGGTGGCCGATCTATGCTGGCCGACGATTGGCCGGGCCTGCGGCGCCTTATTCAAATCCTATTTGTGGGATTTTGCCGGGTCCTGGCCGATGGTGAAAGCGGCAGGGCTGGATATCCGTTTTCTAAAAACCGGTGAACTGATCGATGCAATTCACTCGGAATTATTTGATCAAGACCGGACGCCTTGGAAATTGAAAGAATATTGCATTGTGTCCTCGGGGCGAAATTTCCCCGTCTTACAAGCTTCCATCCAGGAACGGAGTGTTCATCCGCAGTAATCGCAATCCATGCCGAAATCCATTCATGATGGGTTAGAATTCCCCCCTAAAATCGACCGCTTAGTTTTGCTCGTCATTTTTACAATTTTTAGTATTCTCGTTCTTCCGCAACTTTTTGTCGAACGGTTATGGCCTGATGAAGCCCTGTATTTATGGTATGCAAAAAATATCACTGGCTCCTTCGCATTTTCTTTCTCGGCGCAAGCCGTGGAATTTCATCCGCCTTTATTTCCTACCCTGATCGCCATCTTCGGAAAACTTTTTCATGTGCATGAACAGATGAGCGCCCAATTCCTGTCATGGGGGTGGGCCCTCGGGGCTCTGATCGCGATCGGCGGTCTTGGTTCAAGGTTTGGCGGTCCGGCCGCAGGATCTGTCGCCTGCATCCTTTTATGCTTTAACCCAGTTTTTATTAAATATGCAAATAAAATAGTGCCCGACGTGCCGCAGATGGTCATAACGATTTGTTTGGTCTGGGCCATTCTCAAACGAGAAGAAGCATCAGAGTCCACCCCTATGACCGGGATGATTTGGATGATCACATGCACTTTGATTTTATTAAAATGGTCGGGACTGTTGGCCTTATTCTTCGTAGGGGCGGCAAATTTTTATCCGGCAAAGGAATTTTCCTGGAAGAAATCTATCTTGAGGGCGATGAGAGATGTTTCCGTGCCGGGTTTTCTCAGCCTGATCCTTTTCTTCAATAACTGGCGTTTATGGAATTCTTTTTTCCCGCCCCATTGGAAAACCTTGGCCGCGACTTCGCTGTGGGAAAAAATTTTTATATTAAACGATTCAGAAATTTTATTAGGACATCCCTGGCTTTTGTTCCTGGCTGTCTTGGGTTTGGGATTCCTCTGGACCAAACGACAATGGTACTTGTTTTGGCTGGCGTTCCTGTGGGTTATTGTTTTTGGTATAGGTACTGGTTTTATCAGCCCTTTTATGGACCTGCGTTACGGATTATTAGTGGTTCCTGTTTTTATTATTTTGGCCGCCATTTCGATCAACGGCGGCATCGCGTTATTTCTTTCCGCCCGGCCTCAACTCGTTCTTCCTTGTCAATATATCCTCGTGATTCTTTTGCTGTTCTCGTTTTTGTGGAAGAGTTCTCAATACGCGGCCATTCTCGCCGAGGACAATAAATTTTTTAAGGGGTTTTCCCCGGCCGCAGATTGTATTCACCAATATTGGACAAAGGAAACCGCGGTTTTGGCAACGTCTTCGCGGCAGATCCGGTATGCCACCGGCATTGAGTTTGCCGCCTTTGGCGGAACATTGGTTGAATTTCCTTGGGAAAAGGAGGAGTTGTTGAGGATGATTGAACAAAATCCTTACCCCATGATTGTAGAACTGGATAATTGGGGTAGCGGGGGGCTGCCCCGTTTTGATCCAGGCCAGTTAAAAGATCAGGGTTTTATGGCTTCGGAGGGTTTCCAGCTTATTCAAGAAATCGGGTGGATGATTTACAAAGATGAAAAAGGCAAATCTTATCGGGCTCCGGCGATGTGGATATTCTATAGAGGAAAGGCAAAAAATTGATGCACGACCGAACATCTTTACCGTTGAATTTGCTGGAACGGTTACGACTGATCCTTCCGTCGGAAGAGTGGCCTAAGGTTATCACTACATTTCATATGCCTAGGGTTTTAAGCGTCCGGATCAACACTTTAAAGACTAGCCGCGAGGTAGTTTTACGGCGATTGCAAGAAAAGGGGATTGTTTTCCAAAACGTCTCCTGGTATCCTGAGGCCTTAATTTTACAAAATTACGCGCAGAACGAATTAGGCGAATCCGATTGGGTGAAAAAGGGATGGGTTTTTGCCCAAAATCTTTCTGGTATTCTGCCCGTCTTGGTCCTTAACCCCCAACCCGCCGATCGGATCCTCGATATGTGCGCGGCACCAGGAAGTAAGACCACGCAAATCGCTTCCCTCATGCGCAATGAAGGGTCCATTCTGGCCCTCGAGGCTGTCCGCGACCGATTTTATCGTTTGAAAGCGGTCTGTGCGCTCCTGGGGGCGACCAATGTGGATTTTAAACTGATGGATGCCCGATGCTACCGTTTTGCCGGAGAATATTTCGATCGGATTTTGGTCGACGCACCTTGCAGCTCGGAAGGACGATTTAAAATCTTTGATCCAAAGACATTCGCGTATTGGAGTCCGCGCAAGATCAGAGAGATGGTGCAAAAGCAAAGAGGCCTTTTGATGACGGCCAGTCATCTGGTCAGGCCCGGCGGTTGGTTGGTCTATTCCACCTGTACATTTGCCCCGGAGGAGAATGAAGGAGTCGTGGATTGGCTTTTAAGAAAAGGTCCCCAAGATTTGGAATTGGTGGAATGTCCTTTGAAAGGGATTGGCCGTTATCCGGCTTTGACTCGCTGGGGTGAAAAAGTTTTCGATCGAAGGGTATCGCGCTGCTGGCGGGTTCTTCCCGATGCACTGATGGAGGGATTTTTTCTGGCGCTGTTTCGCCGAAAGGGTTAAATCTTGAAAATATCCTGATTGAAAACCCCCGGCTTGTAACGGATCAATCGGCAGCGGCATTCATGACCGCATTCGGTTTCTGCCTCGGGGGTTCCGGGCAAACCTTCCTTCATCCAATCAGCGATGTCCATGGGCGGCCAGGTGGCCCGTTCCAGACAATCTTCGCAAACATCTTCGTCATCCATCGTTTCCCATTTATAAAGCTCGACGGGGTAGCGTGGTCTCACCGGAGCAACTCCGGATCCTTTCAGCGCTTCTTGAAATCCCTGCCAGAGGATTCGCAGTCCCTGCTTGACCTTTTTGTTCCCTGATAAGGCCATGACCAAAAGCGACAGGCCAATTGTTAAAACTCCCATCGTAAAAATCCCTAAGAGCGCCATCATGGTTTATTCACTGAAGTTATGAAATGGACACGATCTTAAAAAACTGCCACTTCAAGGCAACGGTTTTCTTTACGGGGTAAATTTAACAGAACCCGCTTTCGACGTCAAGCGGAATAACATTTCCAAGGAAAATTTTTTCCTCCCGAGGGAAAAAAGCCTTGACAGCCATGCCCGTATCCGGCACAATTGTCCGCTGGTTGGGGCCAGGATGGGTCCCATGCATTAGGAAACCGCCTTTCTGCTGTGCGCCCGTTACTTTTTTAAAATAAATCGTTTTTTATCCCATACAAAACTTGGCATTAACGCGGATATTGCTATAATAGCAACAGCCTTTTTTACAGGTTGTGCCATGAAAATATTCCCTTCACTATTTTTCCTATCAATTGGTATGCTCCTTTTGAGCGACCCCCTTTATTCTAACCAGGACGCCCGCCGAGCGCTCCTTTTGAGCGCGCTTGATTCCGTGGACACTTCTCACTCCGGGAGGAAATCTGTCCGGTTGGACGTTCTGGAACTCAAGGAGAAAGATATCCTCGATGTGCTCAAAATCATTTCCGAGAAAAGCGGGCTCAATATCGTCGCCGGTCCTAACATCCAAAACAAGATCACCATTTATCTAAAAGATGTGGATGCCAGGGATGCATTGAAAATGATTTTGGTATCGAATGGTTTGGCCTGCTTTGAAGACAATGGCATCATCCGGGTCATGACCGCCCAAGAATTTGAGTCCACCTATGGATACCGTTTTGGTGAAGAATTCACCCGGCATTCCATTTCCTTGACCCACGTGCGCGCCGGTGATCTTTTGGCCAGCCTGCAACCGCTCAAAAGCCCGCTGGGTAGGATTTCTATCGACGAGGACTCCAATCGAATCCTCTTGGAGGATGCCGCAAGCAGGCTTAATGCCATGGAGGCTACGATTCATCAGATGGATGTCCCGGTCGAAACGGAGGTCTTTTCCCTCAATTACGCTACCGCAGAGGAGATGACCCAGAAGGTCAAGGAAACCCTGACTCAAAATATTGGTCGGATCAAATTTGATGCGCATTCCAATAAAATCGTGGTGTCCGATACGCCGCAAAAAATCAAAGAACTCACCAAGGTCATCCAGGCCTTTGATGAGAAGGGAAAAGAAGTCTCCATTGAAGCCAAAATCCTGGCGATTGAACTGAACGACGAGCATGCGATGGGGGTCGATTGGGAAGCCATCGTTTCGGATTACCACAGCGTGAATCTGGAAACTGGCGGTGATATTCCGGAACATAACGGCCGCTTGAGTGTAGGAACTATTTCTCGAGAGGATTTTGATGTGCTCTTGGAAGCTTTGGATACCGTCGGGCAAACAAACATGCTCTCCAGTCCGCGGATTACCGCCATCAATAATGAGGAGTCAAAGATCCTCGTGGGTTCCACCGAGCCTTATGTGACCACGACCACAACGACCCCTACCGCAGGCCCGACCACGACCTCCGAGAGTGTCAACTTTATTGAGGTGGGCGTTCGGCTTTTTGTCACCCCGACGGTGCATCCGGATGATTTCATTACCATGAAGATTCGTCCGGAGGTGAGCTCGGTTTCGCACATGCTGACCACGAATCGAAAAAATTCTATTCCGGTGGTCAATACTTCGCAGGCAGAGACAACGGTGAATGTCAAAAACAATGCGACGGTCGTCATTGGTGGCCTGATCAAAGAGGAAAATGTGCAGAGGCTGCGCAAAATTCCTCTTTTAGGGGATTTGCCTTTTGTGGGATTTGCCTTTCGAAATCAAGCTCAGGCGGCCCAGAAGACAGAGATCGTCATTTTTCTTACCCCGGTCATTGTAACCGGAATTCCGGAGACCGAAACCAAACCGGTCGTATCGGCAGGTCCCCAACCATGAATACTGCAAGGATCCGTCGAGGATTTCCTCAGACGTGGGTCCCCTGGATCGCCGCAGGCATTTTACTTTCCGGCTGCGCGAGGATGCCATCCAGGGGAATGGAGGCTTTACCGACTTCGTTGAGTGAGATCTGCAAGGCCAATAGTGTATCCCTGCAGTTTGACAGTGTCACTCAGGTGGTGACCCTGAATAAAAATAATGTCACCGCCAAGGTTCTGGTGGGCAGTGATGTGGTTTTGATTGACAGTGAAAAAATCCTTCTCAGCGGCCCCGTTCGGCGGATGAAGGAAGGGCTTTTTGTCCCGCCCGATTTTGGGCGCAAGGTGATGGAGCGGTTCGGGGCAAGGGATGATTTTGCCATCAAGAAATTTCGGGAGATCGTGATCGATCCCGGACACGGGGGCAAGGATCCGGGGGCGCGGGGGCGCTCAGGTCTCGACGAAAAAATCGTGGTGCTCGATATCGCCAAAAGGCTCAAACGCAGCCTCGAAGACAAAGGCATCAACGTCATCATGACCAGAAATTCCGATGAATTCCTCTCGCTCAAACAGCGGACGGAGATTGCCTGTCGGTCGAAAGCAGATTTGTTCATCAGCATCCACGCGAATTCGAGCCGGGCGAAAAATGCCGAAGGGTTTGAGGTGTATTTTTTGCGCGAACTCGATTCGAAAGAAAAAAAGAATGATGAATTAAAAGACAACCAGCGGATCAAATTCAGGAACCTGGCCATGTCCAGGAGTGCCCCGGCCGTGGAAAATATCGTCTGGGACATGATGTACAGTTACAAGCAGGGTGAATCCCGACGCCTCGCCGAGTATTTGATGTTAAGAACACCGAATTCCCTCGATGCAGCCAACCGCGGCAGCAAATCCTGCGCTTTTTTTGTCCTGCGCAATACGCTCATTCCGGCCATTTTGGTGGAAGTTGGTTTTGTCTCTAACGTCAAAGAAGAAAGACTCCTCAAAACCGGCACCTATCGGGAACGGATTGCCAACAGCCTGGCCAAGCACATCCTCGATTATGCGAATAAAGACTGACCCCAATCGGCCGATTGGCGTTTTCGATTCGGGATTGGGAGGATTGACGGTGGTCAAAGAGTTATTCCGCCAGTTGCCGAAAGAATCCGTCGTTTATTTCGGGGACACGGCGAGGGTTCCTTACGGGACCAAATCGCCCGAGGCCATCATCCGCTTTTCGCAGGAAAATGTCACCATCCTCAAGCAATATCAGGTCAAGATGATTGTGATTGCCTGCAATACCTCGTCGAGTTTTGCCCTGCCCGCCCTGCGTCAGCAATTCGATCTGCCGGTTGTCGGGGTGATCGGTCCCGGAGCCAAAAAAGCCGTGCAGGTGACGCGTAACGGCCGGATCGGGGTGATCGCGACGGCGGCAACGATCAACAGCGGGCAATATGCGAAGACCATTAAAAAATTGCAGCCCTCCATTAAGGTCTTTGGCCAAAAATGCCCTTTGTTTGTTCCCCTCATCGAGGAAGGCTGGACGGGTAAGGAGGTCAGCCGCCAGATTGCGCAAGAATATCTGCGGCCCTTCAAGAAGGCCCGCATCGATACCTTGATTTTGGGTTGCACGCATTATCCGCTCCTCAAGCCGGTCTTGCGGCAAGTGATGGGAGAGGGGGTTATGCTTGTCGATTCGGCCCAATCGGTCGTCGAGGAAGTCAAGGAGCTTTTACAAAATACGAATTGTGCGCGGCAGAGTCAGTCTCCACCGGCCCGCCGGTTTTTAGTCAGCGATGAGCCCAGGCATTTTCATCGGCTGGCCAAACGCTTTTTGGGATTTCCCATGAAGAATGTGAAGCGATGTTATGTTTGAATTATCCGTGAAAGGAGAAATCGCCTCCTCCCATATCCTGAAGGGTTATCCAGGCAAATGCAGTCAGTTGCACGGTCATACCTGGAAGGTCGAAGTGACCCTGATGGGGAATGAGCTCGATGCCGTTGGACTTCTGGTGGATTTCCGTAAAGTGAAGAAGGACCTGGAAACTTTTCTCGATACCCTCGATCACAAGCACCTGAATGATCTTCCCCCGTTTGCGAACATGAATCCATCGACGGAGAATTTGGCCAGATATATCTTTGAGGAATTTTCTCGTTTGATCCAACCGCTTCAACTCAAGCAGGTGACGGTCTGGGAATCGGAGCGGACGAGGGTTACGTATTGTCCGTGATGAACGAACGACAGTAAGTCATTATGAAAAAAGCAATAGTCTTACTTAGTGGTGGACTTGATTCTGCCACGACGCTTTTTTACGCCAAGTCCAAGGGCTATCAGGTGCAGGCCTTGATGTTTGATTACGGACAAAGGCATAAAAAAGAATTGCGCTGCGCCAGGCAGTTGGCGAAAAAAGTCCGCTGCCCGTTTTCCGTCGTCAAAATTGTTTTGCCCTGGAAGGGTTCCGTTCTTTTGGATAAAAAAATGTCTTTACCGGAGAATCGAAAACTGGATAATCCAGAGATTCCGCCGACGTATGTTCCTGGCCGCAACATCATTTTTTTGAGTTATGCGGCTTCATTTGCCGAAACCGTCGGGGCGCAGGCGATTTTTATCGGGGCCAATGCCGTTGATTATTCCGGTTATCCGGATTGCCGGCCGGAATTTTATGCCGCCTTCCAGGAGGTCTTAAAAAAGGGAATGAAAACTGGCGTCGAGCACAAGGCCATCAAAGTGGAGACACCGCTCATCCGCAAAACCAAGGCGCAAATCATCCGCCTGGGATTGAGATTGGGTGTTCCCTATGCCATGACCTGGTCCTGCTATGCCGGCCTGCGCTGGATGTGCGGGGCGTGCGATAGCTGCCGGCTGCGCGCGAAGGGATTTGCACTGACTCGGATTAAAGACCCTGCATTGGCTCGATCACCGTCGATCGGTAAAGGGTCGAGGGTCTGGGGGTGAAAACCTTCGCTCATTTGAAAACATAATTCGAAAAATATATAACTATTGATGGGCCCTTCACCCTCCCCCCTAGACCATAAGGCTAAAATATCCGAAGTCTTCCGCTCCATCCAGGGCGAAGGCAAATATGCCGGCGTGCCGCAGGTCTTCGTGCGGTTCTTTGGTTGCCATATGCACTGCGTCTGGTGCGACACGCCGGATTCCATTGGCGACGGGAAACAGGAATTTCAGGAATATGGCATCACGGATCTTCTCAAAGAAATCCGTCCGCTGGCCAAAGGGTGCCATTCCATCAGCCTGACGGGCGGCGAACCTCTCATGCAGGTAGATTTCCTAAGAGAATTCCTGCCCTCTCTCAAGGCCATCGGTTTTACGACCTATTTGGAAACAAGCGGCGTTCTTTATCAAGCGCTGGCGAAGGTCGTCCGCTGGATGGATATCATCGCGATGGATTTGAAATTGCCGAGCTCGACGGGCTGCCGGCCGTTTTGGAAGGAACACAAGGAATTTTTGCAAATAGCCCGGCGTAAAGAAGGTTTCATCAAAACCGTGATCTCAAAGGATACAACACCCGTCGACATTATGACCGCCGTGCGCTTGGTAGCGAAGATCGCGCCGGAAACCACATTGATTTTGCAGCCGAATACCTTTGATTTGAATCACAGCGTCGTGCAGCGCTGCCTTGACATGCAAAACGTTTGCCGAAAATATTTGGAGGATGTTAGAATATTGCCTCAGTTGCATAAATTTATGAATCTGAGATAAACATACAAGGCTCCTCGCTCCACGTGCCTTGCTCCCAGCAGTAAAAAAATTTGCTGGGCCCTTGGTGCTGGGCGCCCAGAGGTTTTCATGAAAAAAAGCTACGAAGGTCTACAATCCCACATCCGCAAACTCAAAACCCCCAAGATCGCTGTCTGGCGCAATCAATACCCTGATCGCGATTATACCGTCGAGCTTAATATTCCGGAATTCACCTGTATTTGTCCTAAGACAGGCTTGCCGGATTTTGCCACAATTGAGCTGAGCTATGGGCCGGATAAAACGTGTATCGAGTTGAAGTCATTCAAATACTACCTTTTGTTTTACCGCCAAGTTGGGATTTTTCACGAGCACTTCGTTAACAAAATCCTCGACGATGTCGTGGCCGCCTGCCATCCGCGGTGGGCCGAGGTGAAGGCCATGGTCAATTCGCGAGGCGGGATTCAGACAACGGTGAGTGCGGAGTATCGGAAATGAGGTTTAACTATGATTAGGTCCGACGGTCGAAGTCCGCAGCAATTACGTCCCATCAAAATCACCAAGGATTACATCAAGTACGCGGAAGGCTCCTGCCTCATCCAATTCGGCGATACCCATGTCATCTGCACCGCCACCGTCGAGGAATCAGTTCCCCCGTTTTTGAAAAACTCTGGAACGGGGTGGGTCACCGCTGAATATGGCATGCTGCCGCGCTCCTGCGCCACCCGTGTCGTGCGCGATAAGGCGTCCGGGCGTCATCAGGAAATCCAACGCCTCATCGGCCGGTCTCTGCGATCGGTCGTTGATATGCGCCTCTTAGGCGAACGAACGATCAAAATTGACTGTGATGTCATCCAGGCCGACGGGGGAACAAGAACGGCTGCCATCACCGGAGGATTCGTCGCCCTGGTCGATGCCCTGAGTCGACTCAAGAAAAAGGCCTGGATTAACAGTGTGCCCGTGAGTCATTACGTGGCGGCCATTAGTGTCGGCATCCGAGAAAACACCATTTTACTCGATTTGAATTTTGAAGAAGATTCAAAAGCCGACATGGATATGAATGTCGTCATGCTGGATTCCGGCGACTTCGTGGAGATTCAGGGGACCGCGGAGGGTCAGCCTTTCAGCAAGGGCCAGGCCGATCGGCTCATTGAGCTGGCCAGCCAAGGGATCAAAGAATTATTTTCCATTCAGAAGAACGCCTTGAATCAGTGGAATTCTCCCCCACTCTCACCCCGGGGGTGAGAGTGGGTTCCGTCAATTAACAATCAACGGTCTCCCAACGTTGTGGCTACTTTCATCATGTGAACGTAGTCTATAACCATGGGAGGGAATCATGAGTCTTAGAGAACCGTTGATAACAGGAAAATGTTACCACATTGTTAATAAAAGCATCGCCGGGTTTATTATCTTTCAAAAACAAAAGGAATATCAGCGAATGGAATCGTTAATCCGTTACTATCAATTTGCTGAAATGATCCGCTTTTCCGATTACATGAAGGACCGTCCAGAGGGCTGGGCGCCGTTTCAGTCAGAATTCCAGAGCTTGATTGAGAAGAAAGAATCGCTGGTCAGAATCATCGCCTATTGTCTCATGCCGACTCATCTGCACTTAGTTTTACAGCAACTCAAGGATCAGGGCATTTCGATTTATATGTCCAATGTTCTTAACGGTTACTCTCGATACTTCAATACTAAAATCCGACGCAAAGGTCCCTTGTGGCAGAATCGATTTAAGAGCATCGCGGTGGAATCGGATGAACAACTGCTCCATCTGACACGATATATTCATCTTAATCCGGTCACGGCAGGATTCATAGAAGATCCACGGGATTGGAATTTCTCATCTTATCAAGAATATATTGGGCAAAAATGTTTGGGCCATCGTCTTTGTCAATTCGAACATATTTTGCTTTTTCGCCGGCGAGATTATGAACAATTTGTCCTGAACCGCAAAAATGACCAGCGTGGATTAGCCCATATCAAATCGATCTTATTGGAGGAATGACCTACTCTCACCCCGGGGGTGAGAGTAGGGTCCGCATGCAAGAACTCCTCGTCGCTACTCGGAACAAAAAGAAACTGGCGGAAATCCGCGATTTATTGAAAGACCTCAATGTCCGCATCACCTCTCTGGACGATTATCCGGACATGCCCGCGATTGAAGAGGATGGCGATAGCTTCAGCGCCAACGCGCTTAAAAAGGCCGCCACGATCGCCCTGTATACCGGTAAACTCACCCTGGGTGAGGACTCGGGGCTAGAAGTCAAGGCCTTGAACAATGAACCGGGAATCTATTCCGCCCGTTACAGCGGCCCCGACTCCAACGATGAAAAAAATAACGCGAAACTTTTACGCGAGCTGCGGGAGGTCCCCAAGTTCAAACGCCAGGCGCGCTACGTGTGCTCTGTCGCCCTCGTCGACAAAAATCGGATCATCGATGTCGTTTCCGGCAGCTGCGAAGGGTTCATTGATTTAAAAAAAAAGGGCACTCACGGTTTTGGTTATGATCCGCTGTTTTTTATCCCCCGCTTTCAAAAAACCTTTGGAGAACTGCCGCCCGAACTCAAGGCCAAAATCAGCCACCGGGCAAAGGCCCTGCGCAAATTCCGGAAAGTTTTAAGAGAATATCTTGATACTGATAGTTTTTAATGTCATTCTAATCAATATTTAATCCTCCTCGAGTAAAAATTTACGGTTGTCGGCCTTGTCTAACTCCGGGCTTCCTTGCAAGGTATGGCTTTTTAATGATTCGCATCCATAAACGATCTTTTGTCCTCATGGTTCTTGGGCTTTTAGTTTGTCGAGGCAATAGTTTTGGTGAGAACGCCACGGATTGGGACCTCAAGGCGTCGGTTAAAACCGGATACGATAGCAATATCACCTACGTCAACGACGATGAACGGGAGGATTTTATGACCAACATCCTCCTGGGTCTGGGCCTTCGCCATCAGGGAAAAACGAGCTCTTTGCGGTTGGAAGGCCAGGTCGTGCAGCAGCTTTTTGCCAGATACCATTCTTTCAATAATTCCGCTTTATCCCTCAACGCCGATTTCCGCAAAGAATTGTCAGCCAATCACCGCCTGGCCCTGACCGACCAATTTTCCCATTCCGAGGAGCCGCGCAGTTTCGAAGAGGAATTCGGCCGTGCGCCCGGGCGCTATAGTTTGTCGCGGAATGTCTTTCATACCGACTTTGCCCATGATGTGAGCAAACAGTGGACCCACATCATCAATTTTGACAATGAAGTCAATATTTTTTCCCGCGACGACCTCCATGACTCGGTCCTCAATCGTTTAGGCTGGGAAGGGGATTTTTCGTTGGATTCTGCGAATGTCCTCAAAGGGATTTATCAAATCTCTTATCAGGATTACGAATCTGATTTCTCCGTCTTGACGAATTCTCTCGCCGGGGGTTACCGGCATTATTTCAGTGCAGATCTTTATCTGGATTTGCTTTCCGGTGTGGATTTTATTGATGTGAATCGTGGCTCTGACTATACCCGGCCCCGATATTCGGCGGCCTTAACCAAAGAGCTCAACGAAACAACGAAAATGGGGTTCGCTTACGAGCGCCGTTATACGACGACGGCCTTCGAGCAGGACATTTTTGATGCCTGGAAAGTTTCGGTCAACTATATCAAGGAGCTGACGCAACGGCTCCGGGGGGCGCTGCGCGTATTTTATGGCAAAGGAGAATATCAGGCCCGCGACCGGCGGGATGAACTTCTGGGAACCAGCTGGAACCTGAGCTATGATTTGAACCCCCATACCATCATCGAATTGAATTATCAGTATTCGACCGTGGATTCCAATCAAAATAATTCGGATTACATAAAAAATACAATTTTTTTGGGAATTTCCGTGCTCTTTTGAAAATTCCTTGAATAGGATGCGCCCATGTTGAAACACCATTCTACCTTTTTCCGGCGCTTAATGATGGCCTTTGACTTAGGCCTGGTGGCTTTGGCTTTTTTCCCGGCCTTCTATGTGAGGGATCAAGTCGATAGCCTGAATCATATCAGCTTTTATTTATGGATCATCCCGGTGCAGCAGGTCATCTGGGGAGGGCTGCTTTATTATTTCGGGATCTATGAATCCTTCCGGATCAAATCCATTTCTGAGATCATCAATGCCCTGGGCAAGGCCGGTGCCATGGGGCTCATCCTTTTCGGCAGCCTGACCTATCTTTTCAAGCTCGTCCGCATCAGCCGGAGTCTGATGATTCTTTCCTTCGGACTGAGCGTGATGTTTCTTTCCCTGGAAAAAATTATCATCGTGCTTTTTTTTCGGCATTTGCGCCGCAAGGGTTATAACTTCCGTCACGTGCTGGTCATTGGGTCGGGACGGCGGGCCAAAAACTTCATCCGGAAAATCGAGGCGCATCCGGAGTTTGGTTTAAAAATTTTGGGTGTGATCGACGAGGATCCGCTTCAAGTCGGACAAATCGTAGAAGGCCACAAAATCATTGGCGATTTTCATGACATCTTTGGGATACTGCGGGAATCCACCGTCGATCACGCGATTTTTATTGTGCCGCGTTCTTCTTTAGGAAAGATTGAAGAGGCCATCCTTTACTGCGAGACGATCGGAATCCCGTGCAGCGTTGCCGTCGATCTGTTTGATTTGCAGTTCACCACCGGCCGCGAAGGAAGTTTGTTCAATATTCCGGTTATCACCTTTGAGCCGAACCCGGATTTCCGGATCGGTTCTCTTTTTACCAAACGGCTGCTGGATCTTTTGCTTTCCACGGTAGGGCTGGTTCTTATTGCGCCTTTGTATTTGGCCATTGTGATCGCCATGAAGCTGAGTTCACCCGGGCCTGTCTATTTTATTCAAGAGCGTTGCGGCCTGCACGGCCGCCGATTTAAGCTTTATAAATTTCGAACGATGGAGATTGACGCCGAGGGAAAGCTGAAGGAACTTTTGCCGCTCAATGAAATGCAAGGGCCTTGTTTTAAGCTGGAAAACGATCCCCGGGTGACAAAGATTGGAAAATTCCTGAGGAAGTACAGCCTGGATGAGCTGCCGCAACTATGGAACGTCTGGCATGGAGACATGAGTCTCGTCGGCCCCCGACCGCCTTTGCCGACGGAGGTTCAGCAGTACGATCACTGGCAGCGCCGGCGTTTGAGCATGCGTCCGGGCATCACCTGTATCTGGCAGGCTAAAGGACGCAATCGTATCCGCGACTTCAACCAGTGGTCGAAAATGGATCTGGAATATATCGATCATTGGTCTTTGGCCCTGGATTTCAAAATCCTTTTCGAAACCATCCCCGCGGTCTTAACCGGCGCTGGAGCGAAGTAGCCTGGCGATCATGATAAAAAGGAGAAAGGACATGAAAAAAGCCTGGTTCGTCGTCCTGGGGTTACTGCTCATGGGAAGGGTCTACGCCGTTGGGGCCGAGGAAAAAAAATTGCCTGCTGTGGAATTGGGCCAGGTGGATGTGATTAAACAGGCGGTGCAGGAAGAATATACCATCGGTCCCGATGATAAGATTCAGATCAGTGTTTTGCAGCCGGAATTGATCGAGAAGCTGATGACGGTTTCCCCCGATGGAACCATCACCTTTCCTTATATTGGCAGTGTCGTGGCCAAAGGCAAGACCATGCCCCAATTGCAGGAAGAAATCCAATCCAGACTCGCCGACGGCTATATGAAGTATCCGGTTGTTTTGGTGACCCTCGAAGAGATCAATAGCCGAAAATTTTTTGTTTATGGAGAAGTCAGTAAACCCGGGTCCTATCCTCTGGAAGAAAACACGACGGTGTTGCGGGCGATCTCCATGGCCGGGGGATTTACCAAATTCGGTTCTTCCAGCCGGGTGAAAGTCTTACGGCCGCGGTCCAATGGATCGGGGTACGAGGTCACCAAAATACCCATCAAATCGCTCATGGACGGCAATGACCAGGCGGATATGCCCTTGACGATCGGCGATATCGTGGTTGTTTCGGAAGGAATATTTTGAAACGCTTTAGCAAATGCGGAAAAAGGCAGGCCTCTTAAGAAAGCTTAAGGAGAATTTATGGACAGTCACAATAATCACCCTGCTCCCGAATCCGTCAGGACCCTGCGCGATTACAGCCGAATTTTTTTCCGCCACGTTCTGCTCATTGCGGTCAGTGTGATGGCGGTGGCCGGGACAGTTTTCGTCGGAGTGCAATTAAAGACGCCGGTTTATGTAGCCAGAACCAAAATGCTCATCTCCGCCGAGAAACAGGTGCAGGCAACCTATTACCGCGAACTGGATGGCTCCAGCAATTCTAAACTGGTTCTCACCCAAAGCGAGATCGTCAATTCCGCGCCGGTCCTGGAGCGGGTCATCAATGCCTTGAATCTGCATTTGCAGCCGCTGGATTACGAGAAAAAATTTGCCTCTCCCTTAAAGGCCAAGCTCGTCGATGAAGAGATCAAGCGCCTTCAAGAAAAATTGGCGCTCCTGCCGCCGGAGGAACGCCAAACCCTGTTATTCCGTCGGACCATGGAGGATCTTCGGGAAAGGATTTCGGTTCAGCCGGTGCGAGACACCAACGTGTTCACGATCAGCGTCAGCGATTATGATCCGGTCCGGGCAGCGGTCCTGGCGAATCTGATCAGTCGTTCCTATGTGATCTTTGATTTGGAACAGCAACTGGCCGAATTGACCTTGAAATATGGCGACAGGCATCCCAAAGTGAGGCAGCTCAAAGACAACATCGAAGAGATGATGAGCCAATTGAATGGAGCGCCGCTCAATAATCTCGCCGCTATCGGACCGGCCAGCGTCAAGATCATCGAGCAGGCCTATCCGCCCATTGGTCCGCAAGGGTCGCCGCGGACCGTCATCATCGCTCTGGGAATTATGCTGGGACTCGTTCTTGGAATTATTCTGGCCTTTATGGCGGAGTATTTGAATCAAACGGTCACCTCTCCGGCCCAGCTCCAATCCATCCTGGCGATTCCATTTTTAGGAAGTATCCCTAAACGGCGGTTTCTGGAGAACGTTTTGATTCGTGAAAGCCGTAAAGGATTCTTCCCCTCGGCTTATCGGGCGGCCTACCGTAATATTTGTGATCAGATCCGCGTCATGATCAATAAGAAAAATATCAAATCGATCCTGTGGACCTCTTCTCAAATCCGGGAGGGAACAACGACCGCCGTCGTCAATCTGGGTTTTTATCTGTCCCGGCAGGCAGGCAAAAAGGTCCTGTTGATGGATGCGAATTTTCGTGATCCCCGATTGCATAAGATTTTCCATTTGCGGAATAACGCGGGATTCACCAATCTCCTGGAAGGTCAAATCACGCTGGAGGAGGCGGCGGTGGAAGTCAGCCCGATGCTGTGGGTCATCCCGGCGGGGCGATCGACGACGGATCCGGCGATCTATCTCGATTCCCCCAAAATGCAGCAAATTCTGGAAAAGGCGCAAAGCCAATTCGATATCGTCATTTTTGACTGCGCGGATCTGCGTCACCGTGATGCCATGATTCTCGGGCCTTTGACCGACGGGGTCTTTTTGATCGTTTCAGAGAACAAAACCCGCCGGCAGGTTTTGAACGAAGTGACAGCCCCGCTTAAAGAAGATCATTTGACTCTTCTTGGCACCATCCTCAATAATCGCGAATTTGTGATTCCGAAGTTTATTTATAATCGACTTTAATCTTTGATTGCATCCGGGCTGGCAAATCCAAAAGCGAGGAGTCTATCCTGCCGGAAGGTACGATAAAAAAGCAAAGACTCATTGATCTTGACAGAGCGAAAGGCCTCGCTATTTTTCTCGTCGTTTTTGGACATGTGGTCAGCCGGGGCACGCCTCCGGCAGGTCATGAGTGGTACAGCGTTTTAAGAGAGCTCGTCTACCAGTTTCACATGCCATTTTTTATGTATATCAGCGGGAGCATCATGTTCTATACCTATGTTCCCGCAACTTCATGGGCGGATTATGTTGGCTATGCGAGAAAAAAGATCTTCCGGCGGCTGCCGGCGTTTTTTTTGTTTGGCTTCTTCATTGGTTTGGGAAAAGAACTCTTCCGGCATTTTATGCATGTGGACAATCTGCCGGCAAATTTTCTACACGGCCTGGTCGATCTCTTCATTCAACCGACCAACAGCTACGCCAGTTCGCTCTGGTTTATTTATGTGCTGGCCATTTATTACATGCTCATTCCACTTATCCTCGTCGTTATCAGAGATCGACTTGAAACTTTGCTGCTTTTGGGGTTATTGGTTCATTTCCTCCCCGTGACCAATTATTTTGCGCTGCAAAGAGCAGCCGAATATCTTTTTGTTTTTTCCTTAGGAATGTATGCCATTGCTCATCGGGATTTCTATCTTCCATGGATCGATCGGTTTCCCACAGTATGGATGATCCTATTTTTCTCCTCGTTTTTATTAACCCCGGTGCCAAATTCGGTTTCTAAATTGATGATTGGGTTGTGTTCTTTGCCAGCCTTGCACTCCCTGGTGAGGCTTCCGGTGTTGGCTCAGGAAACGCTGTTAAAGACTCTGGGAGAGTTTACCTTTCCCATCTATTTAATGAACACCATTTGTATTGGTTTAGCCAAAGGAATTACCCTTAAGTTTATTCCCTGGGAGAGGGAATATTTTTTCGTGTTCTTTGTTCTCCTTTTTGCCAGTGGACTGGGACTCCCCATCGTCGTCAAGAAATACTTCTTTAAGAAAATTCCCTGGCTGGATCGCATGACGATGTGAGGCATCAATATCCCCTTGTTTGTTCAATTTGAGTCTAACTCCCAAAATATGATGTTAAAAAAACCTAATCAATTAAGAGAAGGCATTATCTGGCGCAGTTGTGTGATTCTCATCAATCGCTCAGGGGCAATTTTAGTCACACTACTTTTAGCCAAGATTTTGATTCCGGAAGATTTTGGTCTGGTCGCCGTTGCCTCTGTTTTAACTAATAGTCTAGATATGGTCATGACAATTGGCCTTCCTACAGCGCTCATCTGCCAGACAAAGAATCTGGAAGAAGATTTGCCGACGGTTTTTACCTATTTGTTAGTGGCTTCGAGCGTTCTATACGTGTTTGCCTTTTTTATGGCCCCGGTTTTCGCCAGATTGATGGGCGATGAACGTTTTATCGCGATTGTGCGGGTGGCAAGCTTGACTCTCATTTTTAACAGTTTTTCCTTGCCTCATTATGTAACATCGGCCAAGCGCATGAATTTCAAATTGAATGCCTTGCCAGAAATTATCGGGAAATTCAGCTATTTGATTTTGGCTCCTATCTTAGCCTTTAATCACTTTGCCTATTGGAGCATCATCATCGCCACGATCGTCAATTCCTTAACCCGATATTTGGCATATGCTTATTTTATTAGGGTTCCGCTGCATTTGGACTGGAATCAGAAAGTGTTAAAAGGATTGTTGAGTTTTAGTGTATTTATCGCCGTCAATTCCATCCTCATGTTTTGTTTGGAAAGTTTTGATGAAGTCTTTATTGCCAAGATCATTTCGCTTTCGGCCGCAGGCTATTACTTTTTTGCCATGCGAATTAATCAATTTCCCTGGCAATTCATCTCGAATGTTACCTTCAGTGTCCTTTTGCCACACCTGGCCCAGAAAGATTCATTCAATGCCAAAAAAAGAAGTTTTCTTAATGTCAATCAAAGCATTTCCATGATCACCTTTGCCGCTTATGGGTATCTGGTCTTGCTTGTCCCACACGCCATCCGGCTTTATGGACAAAAATGGCTGCCGGTCATCCCGATTTTTTATGCGCTGGCGGCTTATGCTGTCATCAAGACACTTTTTGGACGGATCTCGACGTATGTTTACGCAACATCGCGGCCTCAGTTGTTTACTTTTGCCATTCTATTTTTCAGCTGTTTTGTCTATCCCACGCTATGGATCTGGAAAGATTATGTCAGCGCTTTTTATGTAGCGGTCATTTATGCAGCAGGGATGATGCTCAGTTTTCTCATGGTGACGATTTACTTTTTTGCCCAGAAGGAATTTACACTGCGGGAATATACGGCGCCGATCGTCGTTAATTTTCTCATTGCAGCTTCGGCTTTAGCTTCGGCGGTTCTGATCTCTCAGCTGACACAGGGCTTCCAGGCGCGCTGGTTGCAGATTGCTCTGAGTTTGATTGTTTATACTGTCTGTTTACTTTTGGGATGGCGGTTGTTTTTGTGGAAGGATATAGAATTTTTACTAAAAAGATTGGATCTTTATAAGACTTTGAGTAAATTTTTAAATTTTAGTTTTGGACGTCCAAAGGCCGAGGTCATGAATGTGTAGGGTAAATAGAAGTTATCTCATAAATGGTTGAACTTCCTTCTGGAGGCCTCAAAATGGTCTTCAGGAGGGCAAACCATGGACCTAACCGATGAGCAGTGGACTGTAATCAAAGCATTGCTGCCAGCCG
>JAHFFW010000039.1 GCA_023247725.1 Candidatus Omnitrophota bacterium
CTGACGAGCTTGCTTCTTCAGTTTTACACAATGGCTTTTTTGGCTCATGGGTTATCTCCTCTCGGAAGATAATACCATGAAATTATAAACCATTAACAACTAACTTAACAATGTACTAGTGCTTCAGAATGATTTTTTAAAATTAGTTTTTGCTTCTTTAAAAAACCGACTATGATAAATCAGATTCACGACCGAAAGGCCATATGACGATCACCCCGGAGGATTCTGCTTTAGCCAAACAGATGATTGGCTCCATTCTGATTCAGCGAAAGGTGATCAATTCGCTGCAGTTGGACGAGGCGCTGGACATGCAGAAAAAAGAGGGAGGATTTCTCGGTGAGGCGCTGGTTCGGTTGGGATATGTGGATGAAAAAGAAGTCGTGGCGGCGCTGGTTGTTCAATGCAGTTTGCCCTATATTGCTATCAATAAATACGAGATTGACCCAGAGCTTCTGAAATTGATCCCCGAATCCATGGCTCGAGAATATCTGGTGATTCCTTTGGACCGGGTGGGCGATGTTTTGAGCGTGGTCATGGTGAACCCCTTGAGTTCTTCACTCAAACAAGATTTGGAGAAGACAACCGGCTGCCGGATCGCGACTTTTATTGCCACGAAAACCGAGATCCAGGAAGCCATCAACCGCTGGTACGTTAAAAGAAAATAACGATGCTCACATTCAAATATGTCGCCAAAGACCAGAATGCGCACACCGTGACCGGGAAAATCACGGCCGATAACCAGCTGGTCGTCGTCGAAGAATTGCGCAAGCGAAAATTAACCATCATCTCCGTTGTGCAACTCAAGGAAGCAGCCGTGAGTAAGCTTCCCGGCCTAAAGCAGGGGATCAAAGGAGAAGATATTGTGGTTTTTTCCCGTCAGTTGGCGACGATGGTCGAGGCCGGCATTCCCATTCTGCAATGCCTCGAAGCCCTCCAGGAACAAATGTCCAATCCCCGTTTTCAAAGTGTCATCTCCGCCGTCAAGGAGGATATTCAGTTGGGCAGCAGCCTCTCGGCGGCCTTTGCCAAACATCCTCGGGTCTTCGACAAACTTTTTGTCAATATGGTCAAGGTGGGGGAAACCGGCGGGGTCTTGAGCACCATCCTCGACCGCATTTCCGGTTACATGGAAAAAACTCTGAAATTAAAACACAAAGTCCAATCCGCCATGGTGTATCCGGCCGTCGTCGTCTGTATGGCGGTTATCATCACGATTGTGCTTTTGGTCAAAGTCGTTCCCACCTTTGCCTCGATTTATGAATCCTTTAATCAGCAATTGCCGTTTATGACCAGAATCCTGATTCACGTCAGCAAAACTCTGCAGAGTCAGATCGCTTTTTACATTATTTTTTTGGTGATTTTAGGAATTGCCGTGGTCCGGATCAATAAAACCGAAAAAGGGGCTTTATTTTTTGACCGGTTGAAATTAAAGATGCCGATTTTTGGCGATTTGATCCGCAAGGTCGCCATCAGCCGGTTTGCCCGCACGCTCGCGACCCTGACGCAAAGTGGCGTTCCCATCTTGGAATCCCTGGACATTGTGGGAAAAACTTGCGGGAATAAGGTTCTGGAACAGGTCATTGATTCCGTGAAGAACAACGTCCGCGAAGGCGAAAGCATTGCCGTGCCTCTCATCAAAAGCGGGGTCTTCCCGCCCATGGTGACGCGCATGATTTCCGTCGGGGAAAAATCCGGACAGATGGAGAAGATGCTCTCGAAGGTGGCGGAATTTTACGATGACCAAGTCGATGCGGCGGTGTCGGGTCTAACCAGCATCATTGAACCGTTGATCATTGGTTTTTTGGGGGTGGTGGTTGGTTTTATCGTGATTGCCTTGTTCATGCCCATCATCAATATCACAACCATTCTAAAATGAAGGATAACGCCTGTTGCGAAAAACATTGATCACGATCGATTTGGTTTTTTTTCTCGGTTTGACAATTTCGGCGGGTTTTTGCGAAGAGAAAAAGCAACCTCCTTTAGCAGAACTCCAGTCGATTTTGCAGGAGATTACCAAAACAGCCCAGGCCTCCTTGAAGGAGAAAAATTCTTGGACGCAGAAGGTCCAGCTTTTGCGTAGCCAGGTCAGGCAACATCAGTATGAATTAGAAATCCTTAAGGCCTGCGCGCAAAAGCTCACCGCGGCGGTTAAAAAGTTTTCTCAAGAAAAAGAAAAGGCCGCCTCGTTTGAGGAATGGGAAGAGCGCAAGACCAATTTGTTGACTCGAAAAAAAGAACTGCAAAAAATTTTGTCTCAGTACTCGGCCGAGATTCGTCAATCCAGAGAAAGGCAGCAGGCTCTCTACGAGGATGAACAGACCCTCGCGCAGGAAATCGCCAGCCTGCAAGAGTCCCTCGGACATGAAACCAAAAAGCGCGGCACCGATCAACGCGACCGATTGGCGGATTTGCTGCGACAAAGCCTTCACACGCAGGAAGAGGCGGGCAAGGAAGTGGCTCTTTTTGAGCAGCGTCGATTGAATTCTTTAAAAACGCGTGACTCTTTCAATGCGGCGATTGCGGGCCTGCATTCGCAACTCGAAGAGAAACGCCGCAGACTATCGGTGTTGACACAAACAAATCAATTGTTCGAAAAAACGCTGACGGAATTCACCCGGCAAACGAAAGAGCGCTCCCTCAGCCTTGACCAATTGAACCAGCTTTTAAACGCAAAAAAATTGACGCTGGATACCATTTTGGGGCTTCTCAGCCAAGGAGCACAAAGCGAAAAGGATCTCATCAAGATCAGTGAGGCCAATTCTGATTCCCGGGGTGTGGCAGGCCTTCTTGAGCAGTTAAAAAAGGCTCAGTTCGATTTGGCCCAACAGTTCACGAAGAAGAAGGAGGAAAAAGAATCGCTGATGGACCATTTGTCCCAACTGAAAACACGAGTGGATGAGGCACAGCCCTTGGTTTTCGCTGCCAAAACCATGAGAGATCATTTTATCCAGCAGGTGAAAGAAATTGAACTGCGCCAAAAAGGTCTTCAAAATAAAATTGGGCTCGCGCAGACCAATCAGCAGACGGATGAAACCAGTCGCCAACAATTGCAGGAGATTCGGGATCAGCACAATTCGGATATTCTGGCCAAACAGGCAGAGGCAAAGGCGTTAAAAGAACAAGAACAGACCCTCATCCAAGACCGGGGGCAAAAACAAAAGGAGATGGCAAAGGCATCCGAGGACCTGGATAAGGAAATTGAATCCCTCAACACCAAGCACAGCGAATTAGGAACGCTGTTGACCTCGGTTCAGGATAACTTCAATGTCGACCAGCTCACCGCCCCTGGAGTGCCGCTGGATGAAAAGAAATTGCAGGACAATATAGACGTTCTTAAAGGGGAAAATGAGGCCTTGCAAAGAGAGGTTATTAAGTTAAGAAAAACCAAGGCAAGTTTGCAAGCCACCGATCCCAGGAATGCCACATTGATGAAGGAAAAGCAGGATTTAACGATTAAAAAATGATTGATTCTACGATATTAATAAAAGGGGTTGAGATTAAGAAATCAAAATGATTCCTTTGTCTTTTTGCGATCCCCCGGAAAGGGCACTTATCATGCAAAAAAAAGGATTTACGTTGGTGGAAATCATGGTCGTTGTGGCGATTATTGCCGTCTTAGCGGCCATCGCTATTCCTAATCTTTTGCGATCAAGGCTGACGGCCAATGACGCGGCCGCCCGAAGTAATCTCAAGGCCTTATCAACGGCTTCTGAGACGTTTGCTTCGATCAACATTGGGAATTATCCTCAGGATATGACTTCCTTGACGAATCTCAATCCGCCGTACATCCCTTTTGATTTTTGCGGATCAACCGTAGGCGGCTTCACGTATGCCTGCACGTTCGGTATCGCGGGATACACTTTTACGGCTACCCCTGCGACGATTGGTGTTTCCGGAACGACTACCTTCACTATATCAACGGGAGGTTTGCTAGTTCCATAGAAGTGTCGTAACGGTCAGTCCCAAGGACGAAACTCCGTAAGACAAATTTTTTTAATGCGACTTGGCAGTGCCTTGAGTGATTTTTTTAAAAAGTCAGGTTGACACTGAGGAAATGAAGGTGTTATACTTCGACTAACAATATTCTGAAATGACAAAGGTAAACCACTCGTAAGGGTGGGACACAAAGCTATCCCGAAATCCTTTCAAGTCACGGAAATCGGGACTCCGACAAAAGTCGTCGGAGCAGGGCCCTGGGCCAAATGGTTACAGGGCAGCCAGTTGCCAAAGCAGCGATAGTAATGTGGACCTATTCTAAGGGTGTAACCGAAGAATAGGTTTTTTTATTAATGATTGACACCCCCAAAGGGGGTTGGTAAGATATCACCAAATTTATGAACGCGATCATGGTCGACAAGGTAATCGCTGGCAGCCAAGGATCAGGAGAAGATAAATGCTCTTATTCTTCGTGGTTTATATCTCCGTCTTGGCAAAGGCAATTTGATCGGCCTAATCCGGATCGGAGAGGAGGCGAATACCATGAGAAAGAATAAGAATGGTTTTACGTTGGTAGAAATCATGATTGTTGTGGCGATCATTGCGTTGTTGGCCGCCATTGCCATCCCGAACTTGCTGAGGGCAAAGATTTCTGCTAATGATGCCTTGGCTAAAGGGACGTTGAGGTCGCTCTCAACGGCTTCCGAAACCTTTGCCACGTCTAACTCCGGGAACTATCCGGGCAACGTGACATCCTTGACGGGTGCAACCCCGCCGTATATTACGACGAATTACTGCAATGGGACATTGTCGGGTTACCAGTACGTATGTACATTCGGTACGGGGGGCTACACCTTCGTTGCCACGCCAGTCACAGTCGGCACCTCCGGAACAACGACTTATACCATGACGACGGGTGGTGCATTAACACCGTAATGGTGGAAGTGGGTGAGTTTAGCCGGGACTTAAGGAAGGGAGCTAGAAACTCCCTTCCTTAAGAAATAAAATGGAAGTAAAATCTGGGGCTAAGTAGCCCCATTTTTTTTGGAAAAATCGGTCTCGCAGCAAAACGTTTTTTACAAAAATTATCTCTCCATGATCAGACGAATCAAAAATGTTAGGCTTAGGCTCAAAGTTCAAGCCGGGAGAAGCCAAATGGGGTTGACCCTCCCGGAACTGCTTTTGGCCTCCGTTATTATGATTCTGGCCTTCGCCGGAATCTTGATCAGTTATCTGCGTTGCCTGGAATTGAGCGAGATTTCCCGAAACTCTTCCATCGCCATCCAAGCCGTCGAGAGCCGGATGGAAAGAATCCGGAATACGGCGTTTGCCCAGATCAAACCGACGTATCATAATGTCATCTTTTCAGTTCCCGCGATCAACGGAATGGGCGTCAGTTATGTGGATGATAGCAATCCTCAACTCTTGAAGGTGACCGTGACATATTGCTGGAGACAATCGAATGGCCGAATTGTTGGGGAAGACACCAATTTGAATGGTGTCCTTAATAATGGGGAAGATAGGAATGGTAATGGAATTCTGGACTCCTTAGCGCAAGCGGTCACCTATATTTATAGTGGGTAAAAAAATGTTTAAAGACTGCAAAGGCTTTAGTTTAATTGAAATGTTTGTCGTGGTGAGCATTCTCACGGCCATGATCACCGGTGTTTCCTTTATCTTATCCGCCGGCCAGACGGCTTGGTTTAATACGGATACGGCCATTGAGTTGCAGGATGGCCTGCGTAAGGCCTTTGCGAAGATGAGCCGTGAACTGCAAGAGTCCGGGCGGGATAAGAATGGAAACATGCAGGTGACCATTTTTGATGGGTCGGGACCGAATGGTTCCGATATCATCCGATTTTCCATGCCGATCCTTTGTCAGGCCGGGGGAAACGTTATTGATGCCAACGGCGATGTCGCTAATTGGGGGGCGCCTTTAACTTGGGGATGTACGAGTTCAAGCTGCATGGACGCGGACAATGATTGTTTGACGCGCGATTACCGTTTCATCGAGTACCAAATTGTTAACAACCAATTGATCCGCCGGGTTCTGGATAATGGAACCACACCGGTGCGCCAGGACACCATCGCTCGCAATATGGTTAATTTGCAGGCAACCCTCAGTGGGGACCAAAATCTTTTAAGCGTGAACCTGACCGCGCAACAGAATACGGTCGTGAACCGAACCCTAAATGCATCAACCAATATCGATATTTATTTTCGCAATCGAGGTTAACGATGCGCTTAAGAAATAATCAAAAAGGTATCGCCCTGGTTCTGACACTTTTTTTAATCATTGTTTTGATGATTTTAGGGAGTGTCTTTGTCCTACGGACAATCAATGAAAAAAACGGGGCCGATTACGAACGCCGTAAAAAACAAGCTTTTTATCTTGGCGAGGGAGGTGGCCAGGCAGCTTTGAGCCAGTTGAATACGCTCATCAATACGAATCTGCTGGCCACGGTCAATGCCACCAATCCTCAAACCGTCAGCTCCCGCGCGGCGAATTATGTGAGCTCTGGCGACGGATTGGGCTTTCTCGTTGAGTTTTGTAAAAGTTCGGGCGTCGCGCAATTTACCTTATCCGGCTCGCAAGCCATTTACAATTCAGCGTCCACCAATTTGGGCAGCGGCAGTTATCAATTCACTCTCAAAGTCACGGAAAAAAGTAACCCTGTCGCCAACAGCGTTGATCAATGGGACTTTCCCTATAATTTCCGGGTGGAGTCCACCGGAACAATTCCTGGCACGATCGGTAAGGTGCTTTTAACCGGCGATTTTGTCGTGCGGGTGCAGCGGGACAACTTTGCCAAATATGCGCTTTTCACCAACGTTCATCAGATGCCGAATGGGACCGTTGTCTGGTTTACGAATAAGACCAGCTTTTCCGGGCCCGTGCATACCAATGAACGATACAGTTTTGCGCTTAATCCCAGCGGCACTTTTGGAGGAATGGTTGTCCAGCAGTTGAGCACGGCTCGATTTTACAATAATGGATCGCCGATCCTGGTCAATGCTGACAGCAATCCTGGCAGAGATGTTCCGGTTTTTCAGTCGGGATTTACCCGTTCGGCGGCCGGGATAACCCTCTCCTCATCCATCGAGCAGCAAGACATGATTGATCAGGCTCGGGCTAATGACGCCTCGACCGGCAATGGCATCTTTTTGGCCAACAATTCGACTAACCTCACCGGTGGAATCTATGTCAATGGCAATGCTTCCGTAGCAATGAGTACCGACAGCTCCAATAATCCAAGCTATGCTATCACTCAAGGAAGCACGACGAAGGTCGTTACCGTCGACAGAATCAATAACCAAACCAGCGTCAATACCGTTGGAGGGGGAACTGTGACTTATCAAGGTCAGCCCGACGGACTGGACCATCTGGGTCATTTGATTTATGTCAATGGCACGATTACCAATTTTTCCGGCACGGTTCAACGGGATACAGAAATTACCGTGGCCAGCAGCAATGACATTGTGATCCAAAATCATGTGACCTATCAGAATTATAACCCCGGGGTTGGCCAGCCTGGCGATGCGAACTATACTCCTCCCAGCGCTCTTGACCAAACGAATCTTTTGGGTCTGGTTTCTTGGAATGGGAATGTCCGGGTTGGCACATCGGCTCCCAATAATATCAATATCCACGGTATTGTGATGGCAAGGAATGGAATTTTCACGGTGGATTCTTATGACAATACATCCTCTGGGCCGCGAGGAACTGCCACCATGCTGGGAGGCGCGATCACCAATTATTATGGCGCCTTTGGATTGTTTCATACCACAACGGGACAATTAATTTCTGGTTACGGACGAAATTTTGTCTATGATGGCCGGACCATGGTGGGAAGATCTCCGCCGTATTTTCCCAGCCTGCAAACATTTGTGGCCTTTACCAATGACATCACCGATAAAATGGCCTGGCAACAGGACGGTTTTTAGGAGCGATATGTCTAAACCAAAGATGATTCTTTTTCTCTTCATTTTTCTCTCGGTCACGGGGATCATTTTGTTGACTAATGATTGGATTAAAAAGAACCTAGCAACTGATTCCGCCAATTCTTCCCCCGTAACTACAGTTCTAATAAAATCCCAAGAAGGCCTGGAACTTCCAGCTGCTCAGGATCCGTTGGCATCGAATCTTAACCAAGAAGTGATTGAGAATCAATCTCCGCGATTTTCTATCGACAAAAAAATAATTTTTGAGGCTCCCCTAAATGAGCCAATTCTGGTACAATAAAAACATCTTATGAGTCAATTGCTTGAGAATTATTTCACCTTGGTCAAAAAGATCCTGCCCGAAAAATCCAAGGTCACCAGCGTCGGTGTGGATATCGGTTCGGATTCCTGCAAGTTGGTTGTTTTGGCCAAAGGACCGGATGATTATGAAATTCAGCAATGCGCAATAGAGCCCGTAGAAAATTCTAATACCGCCGCGACCATCAAGCGGCTTTTGGATAAGTCCAAAATCGAAGTCAAATCGCTCAACACCGCCGTTTTTGGCAAAGGCACGCTCATCCGCTATATCGATTTACCCCGTATGTCTCTTGATGAATTAAAAAAATCCTTCGCTTTCGAAGCCGATAAATATTTGCCTTTTCCGCAAGATCAGATTTACACCGACTGTTATATTTTGGATCCCAAGGGCAGAGACAAAAAAATGTCCGTCTTAGTGGCTGCCGCAAAGAAAGAGGTCATCAACGAACGGATTCAGTTGTTAGGCCAGCTGGGATTACAAACCAATTTTATCAGCGTCAACGCGCTGGCCATCGCCAATGTTTTTCATGCGGTTGGTTTGGGACCTGAGGCTGCTCCTAATGATCCTCCTGAAGCAAAGGCGGCATACGCGCTTTTCGACATGGGTGAGAATGTTTCCAATTTGATAATTTTTAAAGAGAATTTGCCCAGATTCACCCGGGATATTTTTATTGGCGGGCTCGAGTTGAGCAAACGCATCAGCAATTGTCTGGGAATCAGCATGAGCGAGGCTAAAAAGTTAAAATCACAGCCGCAGACCCGCAAGGAAGAAATCGGCACGGCCTGTGAGTCGGTTTTTAATAGCCTTATCTCTGAGATGCGGCTTTCTTTTGATTATTTTATTACGGAAAAAAATGTTCTCATTAGCCGTCTTTATTTGACCGGTGGAAGTTCGATGTTCGAAGGAATAGTGGATATTTTTGCCAAGGGGTTGGATATTCCGGTCGAGCAATGGAGGCCGCTCAAAAAAATGAAATTTTCTTCCGAGATTTCTTCTGAGGAAGTGGTTCGGAACGAAAGCCGTCTGGCCGTGGCATTAGGACTCTCACTTTATTAAATTAAAAATGATCGATATCAATCTTGTTCCAGAAGCCTTGCGAAAAAAACGTCGGGGACAGGGGTTATCCGACACCTTGAACCTTCCGATGGAGAATGTGATTGGAACAATCGGGGGATTATTGGTTTTACTTTTGGCCATCCATATCTGCCTGCAAGGATTCATTTTTGTCCAATTCTTTCGTCATGCAGGCTTAAAAAATATCCAGGAGCGGCTGGTCTCCGATAAGGGTAATACCGACCGCATTGTCACAGAATTGCGCACCCTGCAAGCGAAACTGAAATCCGTGGAAAATTTAACGACGGCCAAACGCATCAACTGGTCGCAAAAGCTCAATATCATTAGCGATAGTCTTCCAAGGGAGATCTGGCTCAGTAAAATATCGCTGGAGGACAAATCGCTTCTCATTGAAGGAAGCGCGGTCTCAAAAAATGCGGACGAAATGATTAGCGTTGGGGATTTTTTCTCCAGGCTCAAAGAGCAAAAAATGTTTATGAATGATTTTTTCTCGCTTGAGCGGGGAGTGACGCAACGTCGAAAAATTCAGGCGACTGAACTTGCCGATTTTTCCATTACGGCCAAGCAAAAATAAGCTATGCTGGAAAATGTCCTGAGCCAGGTTTCGCGGCTTGACGAGAAGAATCGGTATTACATCATCGGTGGGGTGGTTGTCCTCACGTTTTTGATTGATTATTTTTGCATCATGAGTCCACAGATGAAAACCTTAAGAACACTGAATCCAAAATTAACGGCCCTCCAGACCGAGGTGGCGACGGCCAAGTCCGATATCAGCCAGATCAATCAGTATCGGCAGGATGTGGCAAAATTCAAAGAACAGCTGGAAAAGGCCAGCCGCAGGATTATCAACAAGGAAGAGGTCAATTGGGTGATCGAATCGATTTCGCGCATGGCCAGTGAGGAAAAGGTCAAGATTGATCAGATCATGCCGATCAAGGGATCCGAGACCGTGTTATTGAAAACCAAGGAGGAAAAATATTATTCCCTTCCCATCATGGTCAATGCCAGGGCTGGTTATCATGATCTGGGACGATTCCTTAACCGTATAGAAAACGGAGATGTGTTTTTGAGCGTGAATGATTTTTCGTTTGTCTCCAGCGGCGATGATACATTGAGGCATGTCATAAAAGTCACCTTCCGTGTCATTATTTATGATAAGACCGAGGAGTCAGAAAGCAAATGAGAGTTGCCTTGAGTCTGCTTTTTTTGATTTTTTGTTTAAACGCTTTTGCCGAGGAGGAACCTGTTTTTACGTATGATGATCACGGTAAGCGCGATCCATTTTGGCGTTTGGTGTCCCCCAGTGGTGCTGTCCTGAGCGTCGACAATGACCTGCTCGTCACCGATATGGTCTTGGAAGGAATCATCCAGGACGCCCAGGGGAAAAATCTGGCGATCATCAACAGCCGGGTTGTGGGACCCAATGATAAGATTGGTTTATTTGTGGTGACGGATGTGGGGCAGGACCGAGTGATCCTGGAGAAGGGGCAGGAGAGCTTTGTCCTCAAATTGAAAAAGGAGGATTAATATGTTTAAACAATTCGCCACAATTATTCTAGGAGTATTGCTTTTGATGGGTGTGAACGCCTACGGCCAGCCCCAGACGGCGAAAGAGAACGCCCCGCCGGCGGCTCCGGCACAAAATGATGTGGCGATTTCCAAGGAAGGCAATGTCAGCCTGGATTTCCGGGAAGCGGATATCCGCAATGTTTTACGCATCCTCGCTTATAAAAGCGGGGTCAACATCGTGGCCGGCCCGGAAGTGGTTGGCATGGTTACCATTCAGCTCAACGATGTTCCTTGGCAGCAGGCGCTCGACGTGATTTTGTCCACCTACGGTTATGGGTATGACCGCAAAGGCAACATCATCACGGTCACCACGATTGAAAATTTGAAAAAGCGCCGGGAAGACGCGCAATTATTGGCCGATCAAGAACCGTTGACGACGCGAACATTCTTACTCAATTATGCCAAGGCCTCCGAGACCATTGTCTCAGTGGAAAAGATCAAGTCTTCTCGGGGGAGCGTCAATTTTGATGAACGCACCAATGCCATCATCGTTCGGGACATTCCCGGCAATCTGGATTTGATCGCCGACGTTATCAAAACTCTGGATGCGACCACGCCGCAGGTTTTGATCGAGGCCAAAATCATCGAGACGACCCTCAGTAATGATGAGAATCTGGGGATCGATTGGGTCGTTCAAGCCACCACGACCGGTTCCTCGCGGCCGACGACATTTCCTTTCACCCATCAATCGAGTAACAAATATCTCCGTGATCCCATCCCCGCCGCTGAGAGTAGTTTGTTTAGCTACGGGACGCTCAATTTTTCTCAGATGCAGGCCGTTTTGGAATTACTCAAGAGCCGCACGGATACGAACATCCTTTCGAATCCGCGGATTGTCACCGTGGATAACAAAAAGGCCAGCATTGTGGTGGGAAGCCAGTATCCCATTCCGACGTACACCTATAATGAGGAACAAGCTCGCCTGCAGGTTTCGGGATGGGAATATATGGATATCGGGATCATTTTTGATGTCACGCCCCATGTCAATAACGCCGGGGTGGTGACATTGGATATTCAGCCGAAGGTGACGGACATTTTGGATTTTGTGACGGTAGAGAATACGTCCTTGCCTCGGCTGAGCAACGAGTCGGCCACGACTCAAGTATTAATCAAAGATGGGCAGACTTTGGTCATCGCAGGTTTGATAAAAGACAAGACAACGGAATTGAAGAAAAAAGTTCCTTTCCTGGGAGATATTCCTATTTTAGGATTAGCGTTCCAGAAGTCGGAGAAAAACGTCAGCAAAACTGATCTTTTGATATTCTTGACTCCGCATATTATCACTCCGGATGACGCCGAGGTTGCCCAAAAGTAAGAAGGGAAACAGGTGTCATGTCCAAAGAAATTTTGATTCACATCAAGGAGGGAGAGCGGCGTGTCGCCATTCTTGAGGAGGGAAAACTCGATGACTTCTATATCGAAGTCGACCGATATCAACCCATCCTCGGGAATATCTATAAAGGCAGAGTCGAATCCATCCTGCCTTCCATCAATGGGGCCTTTGTCGATATCGGTCAGGAACGTAACGGTTTCTTGTACCTGACCGACGCCATCAATCCACTCGTCGAGGAAGAAATCTCCGGCCCGCGCCGATTCCTCGATAAACTCCTGAACAAAAAATCCAAAGAAGAAGAAAAAAAAGAGAACCCTGCCTCGCCGGCAGGCGGGTCGGGTTCTATCCCCAAAAATCTTCCCTTAACCAAAGGTCAAGAAATCTTGGTTCAGGTGGTGAAAGAACCCTTTGGCAGCAAGGGGGCACGCTTAACAACGCACGTCACCCTGGCAGGTCGCTTTGTCGTCTATATGCCGTACGACAAACAGCACGGGATTTCCAAGAAAATCGAGGAACAGGAAGAGCGCCAGAGGCTCAAGGATGTTCTCAAGGAGTTCACATTTTCTAAAACTGGCGGTTTCATTGTCCGTACCGCTTCCTTGAAACAAAACCGGAGGGATTTGATTCGCGATGCCAAATTCTTGACCAAGATCTGGCATAAGATCAAGAAAATGTCGGATCAAAAAAATGCGCCAGCCTTGATCTATAAGGAATATGATCTCATCTGGAAGGTCGTGCGGGACTTTTTGACCGAGAGTGTGGACAAATTGATCATTGATTCTGAAGAAGAATATCACAAGATGCGCAAATTTGTGAACACCCTGATCGGCCGTCATATGGTCAATAAGATTCATTTGTATAAAGAGCATCTTCCTCTGTTTGAATCGAAGAATGTTTCTCACGAGCTGGAAAAAATTTATGATCCACGGGTTTATTTAAAAAGCGGAGCCTATATTGTCATTGAACCCACCGAGGCCTTGACCGTCGTCGATGTTAATAGCGGTAAATTCAAAACCCGGGCCTCGCCGGAAGAGGCCGCCTTTATGGTGAACATGGAAGCTGCGCCGGAGATTGCCCGTCAGTTGCGTTTGCGGGATTTCGGTGGTATCATTGTCATCGATTTTATCGATATGTCCCGTGAAGATCACAAGCGCAAGGTCCTGGCCGGCTTGGAGGAGGCGCTTTCCAAAGATCATTCGAAGACGGAAGTCAACCGCATCTCTCCATTGGGATTGGTCGAAATGACCCGAGCCCGGACAGGCAAAACGATCGAATCCATTAGCTTTGATCTATGTCCCTATTGCGATGGCCGCGGGCGGGTTCGGATTGGATAAATTCCGCTTACCTGTTATTTCTGAACGAACGATGAGGGGGTTAAAGAAATGCATGCGATTGTTGAATTAGGTTCTCTGCAATATAAAGTGGCCGAGGGCGACGTGATTGAGGCCGAGCGGTTGAAGGAAAAGGCAGACAAAGAAATCACGTTCGAAAAAGTTTTGCTTTTGGTGGACGGAGACAATGTCAGAGTCGGACAGCCATACCTCAATGACGTCAAAATCACGGCAAAAGTCGTTGGTGAGACCCAAGGGGAGAAACTGATTTCCTTCAAATATCAGCGCCGCAAGAACAACCACTGGAAAAAAGGGCATCGCCAAAAACTCACCGCCCTATCGATCAGCAAAATACTGACTTAATCCTGCTTAGGTTAATCATGTTTGTCGATGAAGCCCGGATCTTCCTTAAAGCGGGAGATGGCGGCAAGGGTTGCGAAAGTTTTTATTCGGACAAACTCACCCGATATCCCCGTCCCGACGGTGGTAATGGGGGAAGAGGCGGTGATATCAGTTTTGTCGCCGATCCGAAGATCCAAACCCTTTTAGATTTTCGTTTCCGGCAGCATTATAAGGCCGAACGCGGGGGACACGCGAGTTCCAAAGGGAAAAGGGGCAAGAACGGCGAGGATCTTATTTTGAAGGTTCCGGTGGGAACGCTCATTTGGGATCCGAAGTATGAATTGCTGATTAAAGATCTCACCCGAACCGGACAGCTGGTGACAGTCGTCAAAGGAGGGGCGGGCGGCCGTGGCAATCAACATAATCGGACCCCGACGCCGCCAGGTTTGGGGCAAGAACGGATCGTTCGGCTGGAATTAAAGCTGATTGCCGATGTGGGTCTCATTGGTTTTCCCAATGCCGGCAAGTCCACCCTGATTTCGAACATTTCCAAAGTTAAATCCAAGATCGCCAATTATCCCTTTACCACCAAGCAGCCGATCCTGGGGTTTGTTTCTGGGGAAAAATGCAGTTTCATCGTCGCGGATTTGCCCGGCCTGATCGAAGGCGCGCATGCGGGCCGCGGTTTGGGGGATCGTTTTTTAAGGCATGCCGAGCGCACGAAGATTTTGGTGCATGTCCTCGATATGGCAGGTTCCGAAGGCCGCGATCCTCGCGATGATTATGCCAAGATCAATGAGGAGCTAGAAGCCTATAGCGATGAGCTCATCATGAAAGAGCGCTTGGTCGTCGCCAATAAAATGGATTTGGCTGAGGCTAAGGAAAATTTAAAAGAATTCCGACGGAAATATAAGATGAAGGTGTATCCTATTTCCGCTTTGCAAAAAGAAGGTCTCAATCAACTGGTTGGCGCCATTCGCGAGATTCTATGTCCGCAAAATCCCCAAAAATAATTCGACGTTTGGTCGTGAAGATCGGTTCCAGCCTGATCGCGGGCTACCGAAAAGGCCAGTCGAACGCGCTTTCATCCCTGGTTGAACAATTAAGTCATTTGAACCAACAAGGAATTCAAGTGGTCTTGGTGAGTTCGGGGGCGATCGTTTTGGGTATGGCGGAGTTAAAACAGGAGACTCGTCCAAACGAATTGGCAGCGCTACAAGCCTTCGCGGCGATTGGTCAAACGATTCTCATGCACACCTACAGCGAATTGTTTAAAGCCCAGAAGGCCCGATGCGCGCAGGTTTTATTGACCTGGGATGATTTTGACAATCGCGAGCGATATAATAACGCCCGGCACACGTTTCAGGCGATTCTACAACGGCAGGTCATTCCCATCGTCAATGAGAACGATACGATTTCCTCCGAGGAGATCAAATTCGGAGACAATGATCGGCTTTCGGCTCTGGTTGCCAGCCTCATTGGGGCTGATTTGTTGCTCATCTTGACGGATGTGGAAGGCTTTTACGAAATCAAAGATGGCGAAAAAAAGGTTTTTGATGAAATCAAAGAGATCACCAAAGAAATTGAAAATCTCGCCGGAGGAACGACCCAAAAACACATGGCCAAAGGCGGAATGCTGACGAAGATCGACGCGGTCAAGATTGCCACCCACGCGGATATTCCCTGCGTGATCGCGAGCGCCCAGGAACCGCAGGTTGTCGCACGGGTCCTCAACGGTGAACGCATTGGAACTTTTTTTGTGGAGAAAGAAGACAAGCTTTTGGCGCGCAAACATTGGATTTCCTTTGGGGCTAAGCCCAAGGGAATTCTGACCATCGACGAAGGCGCTAAACTGGCGCTCTTAAAAGGCGGCCGGAGTTTGCTCCTTCCCGGGGTCTTATCCTGGGAAGGCCATTTCAAAGTGGATGATGTGGTGATCGTGCGAGACCAGAGTCAACAGGAAATTGCCCGCGGCATCATCAACTATTCCGTGTCTGATCTCCATAAGATCAGCGAAAAAAAAGGCAAACCCGAGGTCATTCATTACGATCATCTGGTTTTGTGCAAGAGGTAGAAGATGAACCTGGATCAATCAATTAAAAATATGGCCAAGGCCGCCAAAGGCGCGGCTTACCGTCTGGCGGTTGTACCGACCGCCCAGAAAGACGCCGCCTTGCAATCCCTGGCCGGTGCCTTATTAGAGAAGAAGGATTTTCTGCTCAAAGAGAATCGGAAAGACCTGGCCGCAGCCCAGGAAGAAAATTACAGCCAAGCCCTCGTTGATCGCCTTGCGCTGTCGGAAAAAACTATCAAAGAAATGGCCGAGTGCCTCAAGGCCACCGCATCCCTCAAAGATCCCGTCGGAGAAGTCATGAGTACGGTCCATAGGCCTAACGGGTTGGTTATCAAAAAAGTGCGCACACCTTTTGGCGTCATCGGGATTATTTATGAATCGCGTCCGAATGTCACGAGCGATTGTATCGGTTTGTGTTTAAAATCCGGCAACGCCGTGATTTTGAAAGGCGGCAAGGAAGCGCTTAGTTCCAACCGGGCGATTTTCAAAGTGCTGCAAGATGCCTTGAAGGGAACCGCGGTTCCTCCCGAAGCGATTGGACTCATCGATTCCGTTGACCGCCGGGCCGTGAACATTTTATTGGAGCAGGAAAACCTCGTGGATTTGATTGTCCCGCGAGGCGGAGAGGAATTGATCCGTTTTGTCGCCGAGCATTCCAAAATTCCGGTCATCAAACATTACAAAGGGATTTGCCATACCTATGTCAGTGAACATGCGGATCTCAATATGGCTCACCAGATCTGCTACAATGCCAAGGTGCAAAAGCCGGGAGTCTGTAACGCGATGGAAACCATGTTGGTCCATCGCCAGAGTGCCGGACGATTTCTTCCGGTCATGATTGCCGAATTTCATAAGGCCGGAGTCGAGGTGAGGGGTTGTCCGGTCAGCCAGCAGATTTCTAAAAATACGATTAAGGCGGCAACACCCAAGGATTGGGATACCGAATATCTTGATCTCATTTTATCGGTGAAGGTCGTCGACAGCCTCAAGGAAGCCATTGACCACATCAACACGCATGGCAGCCATCACTCGGATGCCATCGTGACACAGGATGCTCTAGAGGCCGAGGAATTTTTAAAGTCGGTGGATTCGGCGTGTCTGTATGTGAATGCCTCGACCCGGTTCACCGACGGGTATCAGTTTGGAATGGGCGCGGAGATTGGCATCAGCACCGACAAACTGCATGCCCGCGGTCCCATGGCCCTGGAGGAACTGACCACCTATAAATATGTGGTCTACGGCCAAGGTCAGATCAGGCAATAGGCGAGAAGGATGGCCACCCAAGACCGCCCAAGAAAAACTTTTAAGCGTATTGGAATTTTTGGCGGAACCTTTGATCCGATCCATTATGGACATCTGCGCATTGCTGAATCGGCGGCAAGAGAAATGAAACTCGATCGCGTGATCTTTGTTCCCTCACGCCGTCCGCCGCATAAGAATGTGCGTTCTTTGACGAAAGCCTGGCATCGACTGGCGATGGTGCGTCGGGCGATCCAAGGATATCCGAAGTTTTCGGTCTCCGCCATTGAGGTCAATCGATCCGGAAAATCCTATTCCATTGATACGATTCGGCATTTTCGTCGATTATTTCCCAAATCCACCAAACTGTTTTACATGATGGGGCTGGATGCGTTCAAGGGAATCAACCAATGGAAGGATGTTGAAGAAATTCAGAAACAGGTTGAGCTGATCGTGGTCAATCGCCCCGGCTTTGCAAAACCATTTAAAAAAAGCGGGCTCCATTTTCTCGAACGGCCGGTCATGGATACGTCATCTTCGGACGTACGCCGCCAGTTGCAGGCCGGAAAGCCAAAGAAAGGGATCGTCCCCACAGCCGTGGAGCAATATATAGAGGAAGAGGAGTTATACCGATAATAACGATAACGAAAGGGTCGCACCATGTCAGCGGGCAGTGAAATTAAATTCGGTACGGATGGATGGAGGGCCGTCATCTCGGACACCTTCACTTTTAAGAATGTGGAAATCCTTTCTCAGGCGATCAGCGAATGGATCGGACGCGATCTGGTTCCCCAAGCCCATGGTCCTGTGCGCATCTGCGTGGGTTATGACACGCGGTTTATGTCGACGGACTATGCGCAACTGGTCAGCAATGTACTGGCTCATAATGGGATTACGGTTTTGCTTTCTCCTTCACCCATCCCGACCCCGGCCTTGAGCTATGGCGTCACCCGTACTCAAAGCTTGGCTGGGATTATGATTACCGCTAGTCATAATCCTTATAAATTCAACGGGATCAAAATTAAAACTGCAAAAGGTGGAGGCGCGCCCCAAGACATCACGAACAAGGTTGAGAGCTATCTGGAAAAAACACCCGTGCGAAAAGGGATCTTTGAAGACGCGCTCAAAGACCAGCGGATTCGCTGGCATGATTATCTCGATGACTATTTGAGATTCATTAAAGGCTACGTGGATCTTAAAAAAATTAAGAATTCCCGTTTTAAAGTCCTTCTGGATGCCATGCACGGATCCGGCAATTCCCTCATGGCCCAGGTGCTTAAAGGCACCAAGATCCGGCTTTCCTTAATGCGGGAAGACATCAATCCCTGGTTCGACGGAAAAAAACCAGAACCAGTGGTGGAATTCCTGCACGGAATCCTGGCCCGCGTCAAAAAAGAAAAATTCGATTTGGGTTTAGTTTTGGATGGCGATGCCGATCGGATTGCGGCGGTCGCCCCGGGCGGAGAATTCATCCATCCACAAAAAATTCTGGGGTTATTGATCCTGCATCTGGTCCGCAACAAAAAAAGAAAAGGCGGCGTCGTTAAGACGATTTGCGGAACGACCCTTATCGATCATATCGCAAAAAAACTGGGCCTGAAATTACACGAAACACCCGTTGGGTTCAAATATATCTCGGATTTGATGGTCAACGAACGGATCGTGGCCGGTGGCGAAGAGGCCGGAGGCATGGGGTTTCAGGATTATATCCCGGAACGGGACGGCACCCTCGCTGGCCTGTTGCTGTTGGAGATGATGGTTTACGAAAAGAAAAATATCAAAAAGATCGTCGCCGATATGGAGAAGGAATTCGGCCGCTATTATTATGAACGTTTTGACTTGAAATTTGAACCTGGAAAAGGCATGTTCGATGTGAGTCAGGTCAAGGGCCTCAAAGAAATCCTCGGTCAAAAAGTGGTTGATATGAAAGACTATGACGGAGTTAAACTCACCTGTGCCGATGAGAGCTGGCTTATGCTGCGTCCGTCGGGAACCGAGCCTTTGGTGCGCGCGTATTCCGAGGCCAAGTCTGCCAAACGGGCCAAAGAATTGATCCAGCATGGCGCGAGTTTATTGAAGAAAATTTAAACGACATGTTCTACTGGATTATTTATGCCCTGGCGAATCTGATCAGTTGGTTTTGGTTTCCGATCACGGTGATCGCCAGGAATCATCTTCCTCGAGGAGCATTTATTTTGGCCTGTAATCACGTGAGCTATCTTGATCCGGTGATCATCGGAAGCTGCATCCGCCGGCGCATGAGTTTTATGGCCAAGGGTTCTTTGTTTAAGAATAAATGGCTGGGGGCTTGTTTAAGAGGCGTTGATACGTTTCCGGTTAAGCGCGGCACGGCCGATATTGGCGCGATCAAGGAGGCCATCCGTCGGCTGAAAGAGGGGCGTCCCTTGGTGGTTTTCCCGGAAGGAACTCGGCTTCATGCCGCTGGGGAAGCTCGACCTCATCCGGGAATTGCCTTGATCGCCAAAAAGACCAAGGTTCCGATTGTCCCAGTTTTGATCAAAGGTTCTTTCGAGGTCTTACCGCCGGGTGCGAAATTTTTTAAACGTCACAACATTACCGTGCTTGTCGGTCCACCACGCAATTATCAACCGACCGATTCCCCCGAGGCGGTTGCGGAAAAAATTTTGCAAGATATTTATTCCCTTTCGGTTTAATCTCTTCGGGTAAATTCCCCGCAGCTTGCTGCGTACGAAGATGGTATATTGTGTGAGTGAGCAAGTACATCCATAAGAGTCATAATGTATCGGTGTTGATCTACCATGTGGTGTG
>JAHFFW010000052.1 GCA_023247725.1 Candidatus Omnitrophota bacterium
TCGCTCGTTCTTCCATCAGGCTGGCTTGGAACTTTAATACCTTCATCTTGCTGACGCCGAAGGATTCCTTTCCCGCTATCAGTGCTATTCCATCTTTGGATAAGAAAATGTCAATAATGAAAATGGACAAATGGATAAGACAGAGCAAGGCCTCCCGAATATCAAAGTGAAGGTCGGCAAACAATCCATTACCACGGATCAAGAGGGAAGGTATTTGGTCAAGGTCCGGGCCAGCCGGGTGGCGGTCGGTCTTCCGGCAGAAAGCATTCCCGAAGGTTATGTTTCCTCGACATCGCTTTTAGAAAAGATGGATATTCTTCAGGGTAAAACCCAGAACCTTAATTTTGGTTTGACCACGCATTCGGGCATTTACGGGGTGGTCTATTTGGATATCAACGGAAGTGGAATCCCGGATGAAGGCGATGAATTCATCTCCGGCGTGAAGCTTGTCTTGGATGGCAAAGAAATAACCCGAAGCGATTTCGAAGGTTCATATTTTTTTACGGACATTGAACCGGGCAAGCACATCGTGACCATTGATGTGAACTCCATTCCTCTACAATACATTCCCAATATCAAATTAAAGCACGAGATTATCGTCGCGGAAGGGACAACCTATGTTTTGCATGTGCCGTTGAGGAAAATGAGGCAGGATTGACTCATTTGACCACGGACGTCAAGAGAATCACCGGTTGCTGATCGCGATAGGTTTCTTCCCGGATCGTTTCCATGGAACCCTGAGCTTCAGTCAATGAAATGTTATCACTGGGATTGATGGAAACTTCTTGAACTGAATCGGCTGGGATCATTGGGTGTTCAGGTATCGTCACAGAAAGTTTGTAGGCTACCGTTTGAGTGACGCCGGCAATAACAGAAACCGGACTTAATAAAAGTTCCCACGTGATGGCAATCGATCCAACGGTCATCCATATGGCTAACAATTTCCTGCGCATCTTTTCGCCCTCCTTTGAAAGTTCCGGGCTCAATAAAAAAGCCCTTTTTTACTTCGAAAAAAAGGGCGAAAGATGTTAACGAAAACCATATTGACGGTTTACGGCAACCTGACTGCCATATCTTGAACGGAATGGTTCAAGGTTTAGGCTCAAGGCTTTGCCCCGGCTTCGCTCAAGTGCTTTCGCCTTGAGCTTCGCCGGGCCCGGCGTAGCCAAACGCGAAGCATTTGGCGAAGCCGGGGCCCTACTCTTTCGAAGTAGTTTGCCCTTATAGTTAGGACGTCCTCCCGGGCAGCCTGACGCTGCCGAGGGAGGACTCGGAAGAGATCAGGCGTTGAGCCCGTCTCTTCGTTGTATCTGAAAAAGAACAGGTTGATTCATCTCAAATCTTTAGAACCAGTTCAAGTATAACATATGAATTTTTTTATTGCCAAGCTGGGAGTAGGTGAAAATTCATTCTGGCAAAAGTCCATTCCGCCGGAAGGATGACGGAAATTTTGCTTGTTCGATTGGAATTTCATGTATAATGGAAACGGTTTTTCCCACCATGATAAACTTTGGAGGCTTTATGGTTTATCTCTACGGCTTATTGGCTTTCGTCGTCGTGGTTTTTTTTGCCGGAATCCGGATTGTCCGGCCCACGCATCGAGGCCTCATTGAAACACTGGGAAAGTATTCCCGTTTCGCCGAGCCTGGCTTCCATTGGATTACCCCGGTCATTGAGAACATGTATTACGTTAACATCACCGAGCAGATGGTTGATGCCGAGCCGCAGGTCATCATCACGTTTGATAATCTCAACGCCCGAGTGGACGCGCAAGTCTACTTTAAGATTAAACCGGATGAAAATAGCGTCAAGCAATCTCAGTACAATGTTAACAACTTCCAATATCAGATTGTCAATCTCGCCCGGACCACGTTGCGCAACATCATCGGAACCATGACGCTCAAATCCGCCAATAGTGAACGCGGAAAAATCAATCTGGAATTGCATAACACGATGGAAAAGGAAACCGCCACTTGGGGAGTGGAGATTGTCCGGACAGAGCTCAAAGAGATTGACCCACCTAAGGATGTTCAGGAAACCATGAACAAAGTCGTCAAAGCAGAGAATGAAAAAGTCGCAGCCATTGATTTTGCAACGGCTGCCGAAACGACCGCCGACGGTGAAAAACGGGCGCAAATCAAGAAGGCGGAGGGCATCAAGCAATCCCGAATATTGGCGGCAGAAGGTGAAGCCGAAGCTATCCGTTTGGTCAACGAAGCCGCCAACCTCTATTTTACCGGTAATGCCCAAATCCTGCGAAAATTGGAGGCGGTCGAAAAATCTTTGCAGCAAAATGCCAAGGTGGTGCTGCCTAGCAATGCAGAACTCATCAATGTTGTCGGGGAAATGGCAGGTGTCGTTCCTGTCCGTCGAAAAGAGGAATAAAGAAAGTCAGGTCTTATGATTATTGTTACCGCGAAGGTTCAAGTGACTGAAGAAAATCAAGAAGCGTTCCGAACGCTTGTTGCGTCTTTTGAGAATCAGATCCGTCAAGATGAGGGCTGTATCAGCGCCCAGGTCTTCCAGGATTGTGAAGAAAAAGGAACCTATTTATTTTATGAAAAATGGGCGACCCAAGAAGACTGGCAGGAACATATGCAGACTTCACATGTTCAGGAATTTCTGGGGAGAAGGTCTCGCCCTTTATAACCTCGTCTCCGGAAATCAAATCGTATAAAGTGCAAGCTATCCAAAGCGCCGCGGTTCCACCATCCTGATCATTGCTTTTCATTGATAACAAACGGAAAAAGGGAGGTTTGTATGCACAAAGCAATCCCCGCCATTCTCGTGCCTTTGCTTCTTATTCCCCCTGTCCTCGCCAATGCTGAAGGCAAACCAGGGGCCTTTCGCCAACAACAAAAAGAAAAATTAAAAGCCCATCACCAGGATCAAAAAGCTGAGAATGGGGCCTTCCGCAAAGACCTAAAAGATTTGCCACCGGAACAAAGGAGCAAGGCTATTAAAGAGCATCGAGAGGAGCAACATCAGGAAAATGGGGCTTATAGGAAACGAATCCATGAAGGGAATCTGTCCTATTTGAAATCCAAGCTGGAAAAAAATACCAAATTAACCGAGGCTCAAAAAGAAGAATTGATTAACCTATATGAAGGTCAGTTCCAAGAAAGGGTTAACTTAAGAGACAAACAATACCAGGAAAATACAGCATTTTTTGAATCGATCGCGAACGATCCTAATCTAACCCAGGAACAGAAGAAGATCGCCATCAAAGAGCATCGGGAGAAGCAGAAAGAGGCTCGCAAAGCCATTCGGGAAGAGCAAAAATCGGAACGCAAGGAACTCAAAGAATCCAACAAATAATAAACATTGACAAGGGTTGCTGGCCATTGTATCCTGTTAGCGTTTTTGAAGTAAATAAGGGTTTGGATATTGTCTGCAAGGTTGCAAGGGTTTTGAAGCCATGAGTTTGCGGTACGATTCTGCCATTATTTACTCAAATGCGATTGAAAGGAGGTCGTAAGTAATGGCAAAAGGCAAAGTCAAATGGTTTAGCAACCAAAAAGGCTACGGATTTATTACTCCGGAAAACGGCAGTGATGTGTTTGTCCACCACAGCGGAATCGTGGGGGACGGTTACAAATCCTTGGAAGAAGGCCAAGAAGTCGAATTCGATATCGAAAAAGGCCCCAAGGGCGAGCAGGCCAAAAACGTTGTCAAATTGTAATATAAGGCCCGGTACCAAAAACCGGGCCTTTTTCTTAATGGCGATTTTTGGCTGCCGTCTGTTTGTAGCCTTTAGCTCTAACAAAGGCGAGCGGAAACAGGTGGATAGAGATTCACAAAGCCACCGATATCAAAGCTGATAAGGTGGCTTATCTTAAGCATAGACCGCAATTGCTTAAAATTTTTGGCCGTTGCGGTTTTTTGCTAAAAGTCCCGACGTTTTTAATAGGAAGAGATAGTCGTTGGGACTCCGACTTCAACAAAAGACGTTTTTTAACAAGCGTCGGAGGAGGATTTATGAAGAGGGTAGTTCAGTGGGGTCTTGGGGCAACAATCTTGCTGGTTCCATTCCTGGTGCATGCCGAGGACCCGGCAGCCGTCACGACCAATGCAGAAGCCGTGACCAATGCCGAATCTTCGGCGGTTTCGCCTTCTTCCAGCACGAACCAAGTTGTGGAAAGTGGCAAAACCGTTCGTTTCGATTACTCCTTGCTCGTGGAAGGCAAGGAAGTAGAAAATTCCTCTGGCGTAGAACCAGTCCAATTTGTTCATGGTCAGGGGGATATCGTGCCAGGACTGGAAAAGGAATTGGCCGGTATGAAAGTGGGCGAGGAAAAAACGATCAATGTAAAGATGGAAGAGGGTTATGGTCCGATCGATCCCCAAGCCATTCAGGAAGTTCCTCGGGAACTCATCCCCTCCGATATTGACTTGCAACCAGGGACTCTTCTGCAAATGAATGATGATCAGGGCAATGTTTTCCCGGCAACCGTCGTTGAAGTCAAGCAGGATAAAGTGAAATTGGATTTCAATCATCCCCTGGCGGGCAAGGATCTCACGTTCAAGGTTAAGATCGTTGATATTAAATAAAAGATAAAGTTTCCAGGGATTAAAGGTAAGGGCCATCCCGCCCTCGAAAGAATTGCAAGCGGGATGGCCCTTTTTTTTGTTGTTTTTTTCTTCATCAAAATTTTATAAAACCCTGTTTATTCCTTAACAAAATTTATTTAAACTTCCTCAAGAATTGTTTCAGAAGTCATCGCGAGCGTCATTTAACAAAAGTTTAACTCCCCCTTTATCCAAAGCTCATCTCCAATCGCTAAAATTGTAAACAAACGAAAGGAGATGACTATGAAGTTTGAAGAAACCGGGGTCCATAAGGATCTGATTCCCGGCTGGATCCGTTCCCAAGCCAACCGGCTTATCGAGGCGCTCCATCATATGGAACAGGGAAATCAAAACCAGATGAATGGATTTGTGGAAGATCGGATCAAGCGAATGGAGCAAGATCTGCGCAAACTGCGGAAATTTTATTTTGACAACTAAAGGAGGAATTGGATGAGGCAACTAATGTTATTTACCGTCTTGAGTTTTTTTCTGGTTGGGCCAGCGGCGGGCTTTGCGGCAACCGCCGCGACTCAGGTGGATGCACTAATCAAGATTTTGGTTGACAAAAAAATCTTGACCGCTGAGGAAGCCGCTCAGTTGAAGGACCAAATCGTTTACGATGAAAAAACCATCCGGGAAGAAAATTTCAAAAAAGACATCCCGCAATGGGTCCAGGACTTGAAACTTTCCGGGGATTTTCGTTTGCGCTACCAATATGAGAAAAGAAACACCGGCGATGCCAGCGAGAGAGATCAAAGTCGCGGCCGGATCCGCATGCGGCTCGGAGTCGATACCAAGGTCAACGACAAAGTGGCGTTGGCTTTGGGAATTGCAACCGATGGTGGAAATCCTCGTTCCAACAATTATTCTTTCGGCAACTCCTTCGCCAAGGATGGATTGGTTTTGAATTACGCGTACGTAGACTATACACCGAAGGAATGGCTCAAGCTCAGCGGCGGGCAGATGAAGAATCCCATTTGGGAACCGATGGAATTCCTGTGGGACAGTGATATCACGCCGCAAGGCGCCGCGCTTTCTGCCAATTATAAACTCAATGATTCGATTCGGATTGTCGGACTTTTGTCAGGCTTTCAAGTGAGCGAAATCTCGACCAATGAAGCTGATCCATTTATGTACGTGGCCCAGGGAGGGATTCAGGGAAAGTTGCTGGAAGAAAAGGCTGATTATAAAATCATCGGTTCTTTCTATGGAATGGATAACATCGCTAAAACTGCACTAGCCAATCGGTCCAATCCATCAACCAACACAACCAATTCCGCCGGGCAATATGTATTTCATTACAGCGCTCCGGCGGTTGGAGCCGAATTCGGTTTGAATGATCCCTTCGGTGAGGATTTTCCGGTTTACATTCCCAGGATTGGACTCTTCGGCGAATATCTCAACAATCCTTCTCCTGACGAAGGCAATGTAGCCTGGATGATGGGCGGGTATTTAGGCAATTCCAAAGTGAACGGTTGGGGGACATGGAAAATCACCGGCGCCTACAAATCCATCGGTCAGGAGGCCTGGCTGGATGTTTTTCCTGACTCGGAATTCTATAGCGGAGCCACGGATGTGAAAGGGTATGAGAACATTTTTGAAGTCGGCTTGGCAAAAAATGTCACATTCGTCGTGGATTACTATCGCACCGAAAGGATCAAAGCGAGCAAACAATCGGAAAGTTTGATCCAAGGCGATGTGAACTTCAAATTCTAAAAATTCATCGTTCGGTCATTTATTGACATTTTCTTATCCAAAGATGGAATAGCACTGATAGCGGGAAAGGAATCCTTCGGCGTCAGCAAGATGAAGGTATTAAAGTTCCAAGCCAGCCTGATGGAAGAACGAGCGAAGA
>JAHFFW010000040.1 GCA_023247725.1 Candidatus Omnitrophota bacterium
CTTCAACAACTTTATCGCCAGATGTCTTCGCTTCGCTATCTCTTCTTGGCTTCCATTTGGTCTCATACATATTACGATATCCTACTAAATCAATCGTTGGAAGAGAAAATTTCAATAAGACTGATAAAAAGGAGCAACAAAATGGAAAAGGCGTATGAAAATTTGTTAGTGTGGCAAAAAGCGGATCGGTTGGCTTATGAGGTCAAACAATTTTCCGGAATTGCCTTGGGCTCTTTACGAGAAGTTGAATATCTCCTCGGGTTTTGTTTAAAATTGCAGTATCTCACTCAAAAAGAATTTGAAGCGCTTGAACAAGTACGAAAAGAAACTGGAGCGCTGCTTTGGAGATTCTACAAAAGTTTTTGTTCCAATTAACTTGTGACGTGCGACCTTGTGACCTATGAATTACCAACCCACCCTCAATCTTCCCAAAACCGATTTTTCCATGAAAGCGAATCTGGCGCAGAAGGAGCCGCAGATTTTGCAATCTTGGGAAGAGATGAAACTCTACAACCTCATCCGCGCTAAAAGTGAGGGCGGGCCTGCGTTTATCCTGCACGACGGGCCGCCGTACGCGAACGGCCACATCCATATCGGCCATGCCTTCAATAAAATCCTCAAAGACATGATTGTCAAATATAAAACCCTGCGCGGATTTGATTCGGAATATGTCCCGGGCTGGGATTGCCACGGTCTGCCCATCGAGCACCAGCTGTTTAAGGAACTCAAGACCGATAAATCGAAGGTGGACACCGTCGAGTTTCGCCAGAAAGCGCATGAGTTTGCCATGAAATTCGTCGGCATTCAAAAAGAAGAATTCCAGCGGCTCGGCGTATTCGGCCATTGGGATCATCCATATTTGACATTGACGCCGGAATACGAATACTGGATCCTTCGCTCGCTTTCGACGCTGCAGAAAAAAGGCTACATTGATCGTGGACTCAAACCCGTCAATTGGTGCGCCAGCTGCGAGACGGCCTTGGCCGAGGCCGAGGTTGAATATGAAGATCACACCTCGCCGTCGGTGTATGTGAAATTTCCAGTGAATAATCCGCAAGATCTGTCCTTTTTGTCCAAAGACAAAAAAATCTACTTGTTGATTTGGACGACGACACCCTGGACGCTTTTGGCCAATGTGGCGGTCGCCGTGCATCCCGATTATGATTACGTCTTGGCCATCACTGATTCTGGATTGGTTTTAGTGGAACAAACCCTTTACCTCACAAAATTAATGGCCCTGAATGTCTTTCGCGGTTTGGCGAAGGAGGGATCGGTCAAAGGAATGGAGTTGATTCAATTGCGGTATGATCACCCATTTGGGTTGAGAAAGAATTGCCCGGTCGTGCTGGCAGATTATGTGACGAGAGAAGACGGAACTGGTCTCGTGCACACCGCTCCCGGGCACGGACAAGAGGATTTTCAAACCGGATTGAAATATCAGCTGAATTTAGTCATGCCCGTCGACGATCGAGGATTTTATACCGAAGAAGCCGGAGATTTTGTCGGAACGCACATTTCCAAGGCAAATCCTCTCCTTATCACGAATTTAGAAAAGCATGGTTTACTCTTGGCCCAAGGCCAGATTACCCACTCCTATCCGCATTGCTGGCGCTGCAAAAATCCGATCATCTTCCGCGCCACCAAACAATGGTTCTTGAAAATCGATCATGACCATTTGCGTGAAAAATTGGAAGAAGCCGTCAAAGAGCGAGTCCAATGGATTCCACCCGCGGGGCAGGAACGGATTTTAGGAATGATCAAGACCCGGCCGGACTGGTGCCTTTCTCGCCAAAGGCTTTGGGGCGTTCCTATTCCGGCCTTGGAATGCTTGGGATGCGGGAGAGAGCGCTATTTATTTGCACAGGTCATTGATCATTTTGCCGAAGTAGTTAAAACCAAAGGCAGCGATGTTTGGTTTAAGAAAGAACTTAAAGATTTGTTGCCGGAAAATTTTTCTTGCCCGCATTGCCGTAAAAACGAATTCAAAAAGACCCACGACATCCTGGACGTTTGGTTTGACTCCGGTGTCAGCCACCAAGCGGTTTTTAAATCGCAACTGCATCGACCGCTGCCAGCAGACCTTTATCTTGAGGGGTCGGATCAGCACCGCGGCTGGTTTCAATCTTCTCTCATCCCGGCCGTGGCCATCGAAGGCCAGCCGCCTTACCGGGCGGTCCTAACTCATGGATTTGTCGTGGATGGGCAAGGACGAAAGATGTCCAAATCCCTCGGCAACGTGATCGCCCCGCAAGATGTCATTAAGACCAGCGGCGCGGAAATCCTGCGCTTGTGGGTGGCCTCGAGCAATTATAGTGAAGACATCCGCCTTTCGAAGGAAATCATCGATCGGTTAGTCGACGCCTACCGAAAGATCCGGAATACGTTCCGATTTCTTTTAGGAAATTTGAACGGCTTTATTCCGCAAAAAGATGAAATCCCTTATCCGGATTTGCAACCCATTGACCAATGGATTTTGGGACGCTTGAGCTTATTAACCGATAGCGTGACCGAGGCTTACGATGCTTATGATTTTGCCAAGGTCTATAAATCCATTTATTTGTTTTGTAATGAAGATTTGTCCAGCGTATATCTTGACATCCTAAAAGATCGGCTGTATACTTTTCCCGCTCATTCAACCGAACGCAAGGCGGCGCAGAGCGTTCTTTATCATTTGACCGATCATCTGGTGCGGCTGCTAAGCCCCATCTTAAGTTTTACCGTCGAGGAAATCTTTGGATTCCTACCTACGGGTGATCAGACCACAGCAGCCAAGAGCGTGCATCTGTTGCCCTGGCCGGTGCCGAATGAGGCGTGGCGAAATTCGTTGGTGCAGGAAGAATTTCGGATTTTGATGGATCTGCGGCCACACGTTTTGAAGGTTTTGGAAGAACAACGCCGCAGCGGTCAAATCGGCAGCTCCCTGGAAGCGAAAGTCATCATCCAAAGTTCCTCACCGCGGGATCTGGCACCATTAAAGAAATTCCAGAATTTCTTACCGTTCTTTTTTATTGTTTCGCAAGTGGAACTTTCCGAAACAAAGACCGTGGCTCAACCCATTGGAGAACATTTTCTGCAGACCGGAATTGGGGTTCTTCCCGCCGAAGGACAAAAGTGCAGTCGCTGCTGGAATTACAGTGTCTTTGTGGGGAAAGATTTGGATCATCCGACCTTGTGTGATCGTTGTGTGCGAAGTGTAAAGGAGATTCTGAATGCCGGACAAGCAAAGATTGGATAAGAGGACGCTCGAAGCCTATCGTAAAATGCTTCTCAAAATCAAAGAGGAAACCTCTCACGATATCAAGCAGATGGCGTCCGATAACTCTGCCGATAAAAAAGATTCATCGGGTGATGTCTCCGGCCATGCCCTGCATATGGCGGATGTGGCCAGTGATATGTATGATCGCGAATTTAGTTTAGGTCTTGCCTCCAATGACCGCGAATTGCTTCATAAAGTGGAAATGGCATTAAAACGCATCGATGAAAGCACCTTCGGTTTCTGCTCGGAATGCAGTAAATCGATTCCTTCTGCACGTCTCAAAGCCATCCCCTATACCGAAACCTGTTTAAAGTGCCAGGAAAAAATCGAAGCGCGTCGATGAGGAGTGATCACCTTCGATCGCAGTTCGATATCGTTCTGTCTTTAACCACCGTTTTTCTCATCATCATCACCGACCGGTTGACCAAGATTTATTTCTCCAAAGTGTTGTCCTTGGGAGAATCGCTGCCCCTCATTCGCAATGTTCTGCATATGACCCTGGTTCACAATACCGGAATTGCCTTTGGACTTTTCCGGGACAAAGGGGTCGTCTTTATCATCATCCCGATCATCGCGGCGATTCTCCTCATCTTCAATATTTACTATTACAAAAATCATAAGATCCTCAGCCGAACCTACATTGTGGCCTTTTCTCTGATTCTCGGCGGAGCCATTGGAAATCTCATTGATCGAATCTTCTTCGGTTACGTCATTGATTTTATTGATTTGCGCATCTGGCCGGTTTTTAATATTGCGGACAGCGCAATCACAATCGGTGCCCTCGTCATCCTCATCAAATGCATCCCATTATCTGCCAAATAGGTCCGGTGAGCATTTATTCCTATGGAGTGATGCTGGCGCTCGCGGTTTTTGTCTGTTCCTTTTTGCTTTATCGGGAGGCGGCCAGACAGGGCTTTCATCCGGATTCCATCATGGATTTGGTCTTTTGGGTTGTCGTTGGTGGAATCGTAGGCGCGAGGGTCTTTTATATTTTCCTCAACAAAGAATTTTTTCTGGAGCATCCGACCGAGATCATCATGCTGCATCACGGTGGTTTGGCGTTTCAAGGGAGTTTGATCGCTGGATTAATTACGGGTTTGGTGTTTATCCGACGACGGGGATTGCCTTTGGGCCGCACCTTGGATTTGGTCAGTCCTTATATAGCCCTGGGCCATGCGATTGGCCGCATTGGCTGTTTCTTAAACGGCTGCTGTTATGGCAAACCGTGGATCTACGGGATTTATTTTCCGGTTCACGAAGAACGCCTGCATCCGACGCAATTGTATGAATCGCTGGGATTGCTGTTATTATTTTTGTTTTTAAAAAATCTTCAATCCCGCAACCAAGTTCCCGGACGGGTTTTTATCTGGTATCTTTTGCTGGCATCGGCCTTGCGTTTCGGGGTGGAATTCTTCCGCGCCGATCATCTCGAACTTTTCTGGGGGTTAAGCATCTTTCAGATGGTCAGTTTAGGGGTCTTTGCAGCCGGCCTTTATGCAAAATATCACCTTGAAAGTCATTCCCGAAAATAGCCAGCAAAGGCTCGATGTTTTTTTAACCAAAACCATCGAGGAGGCCCCTTCGCGTTCTTTTATTCAAAAATTGATTGAGAAGGGAGGAGTCCGCGTCAACGGCCGCCGGGTCAAACCTCATTACAAAGTAGCGGCGGATGATGAAATTGCAGTCCACCTGCCGGATGAGGAGGAGTCTTGCACAGACATCCAGCCCGAAAATATTCCTTTGGAAATAGTTTTTGAAGACAATGATCTTTTGGTCATCAATAAACCGGAAGGGATGCTGGTGCATCCTGCCCATGGTTGTAACACCGGCACGTTGGTTAATGCGTTATTATTTCATCGCAAGGAACTCTCGGAGGGCATTGAATTGGGCCGCCCGGGCATCGTTCACCGGCTCGATAAAGAAACCTCTGGAATCATGGTCGTCGCCAAGAATAACCGGGCGCACGTTCACTTAAGCCGTCAGTTTGAAAAACGCCTCGTTCGCAAACGTTATTTGGCCCTCGTCGAAGGATTGGTGGAGTTTGAAGAAGGTTTGATCGACGCATCTTTGGGGAAGCACCCGCGGCACTTTGACAAAAAGGCGGTGGTTTTCGAAGAAGATGCTCGTTGTGCCAAAACATTTTATATGGTTCTCAAGCGAGGGAAGACCTCCAGCCTCGTCGGACTTTATCCCAAGACCGGTCGAACCCATCAATTGCGGGTGCACATGGCGCATCTGGGTCATCCCATTCTCGGAGATGAAAAATATGGAAAAAAGCAAACCTTTCCCCGGTTAGCCTTGCATGCACAATGCCTGGGAATGTTTCACCCGACCACGACTCACTTCATAGAATTCTGCATCCGCCCTCCGGCAGGATTTCTCAATCCTCCTTGATAATCATTTCCATCCGAGAAAAGTTTCCATCGCCTGTCGGATTCCTTCAAAATTTCTATAATTAGTCTTTACTTGATGGGGCCTTTCTTTATAATAAAAATCACAACGTCATACTGCATTTTTTTTCCACATTAAACCTTCAGGGCTGGCGGTGATAAAAAGGAGATGGGTGTCTATGGACAAGCAAGGCAAAACAATTACAATCTTTCTGGTTCTTATCTCGATTCTATTGCTTTCCTTGACGGTGATTGCGATGTTTTTCTTCCAGAAAGAAAGCGAGATGCGCAAGCGCGCCGAAAGCGATCTGGCCCAAAGCCGTTCGACGGAATCGAAATTGCAGGCCGAACTCAAAGAGGCTAAAAAACAGGTTTTTATCATGGAGGAAAAAGTCAAGGAGGCCGATGAAAAAATCAATGATCTCCAGGCCGATCTGGAATTGGCCGAAGGAGTTCGCGATCAAATCAAAAAGGAAAATTCGACATTAAAAGAAGCGCTGGAAACAGAAACGGCAGCTAAAGAGCAATTGCGAACGGAATTAGGCAGCCAGCTCGATGAGGCCAAGAAACACGTTAGCGATTTGCAAGGATTGCTTGATGCCGAGAAAAAGGGACGAGCGGCTGCGGAAGAGCAGCTCAAGGCTCTTCAGACTCAAGCTGCAGTTCCCGATAGTTCGTCCATGCCAGCACCGGCCCCAACCCCAACGGCTGCACCCTCGCCAACCCCGGCAGCGACACCTTCGGGTTCTCAAGCCACACCAGCGGCAACGCCGGTAACAGCACCGTCGGGAACTGAATTAACGCCGGCCCCAGTCGTTACCCCGTCGGCGCCAGGCCCAGAAGCCAAGTCCAAGGGTATCGATTCACAAATCCCTTTAGGAACGATCGTCGTTAGCCAAAACGCGGGACCCGCCGGCAAGATTCTCAGTGTTGACAAGGAAAATGATTTTATCATTTTTGATCTGGGTGGAGACGACGGAATCACCCAAGGAACTATCATGTCGATTTATCGTGGCAGCGATTATTTAGGAGATGTGAAGGTATCGAAGGTCCAGCCAGATATGGCTGCCGCCGATTTTATCCCGCCTTTTTCCAGCCAGAAGGTCCGCAAGAACGACCAAATTGTCATCAAGAAATGAACCTCCATGTAGAACCGGTTGATTCCATTGACGGCCGGGTTCTTTTGCCTTCTTCAAAATCGTATACGATCCGCGCTTTTCTCATTGCCGCATGCGGAGGAATCTCAAAATTAGTCAATCCTTCCGACAGTGATGACTGCCTCGTTGCCAAAAAAGTCGCTGTGGCCTTAGGCGTTTCAATCAATCGCACTTCCCATAACACGTTCGTCATTAAAGCCGATCTTCATAAAAAAATTCCGAAACGGATTAACGTCGGGGAGTCAGGAACCGTTTTGCGTTTTATTTTGCCCCTATTGTGTTTAAGAAGCGCCGATTGTACCGTTACGGGGGAAGGGACTCTCCGGAATCGTCCCAATACCTTTTTGATCCGAACTTTAAAATCCATGGGAGCCAGAATTGAGGGGCGAGGTTCTACCCACTGTGTCCCTATTCGCATAAAAAAGAGCCGTTTGAAGGGAGGACACATAGAAATCGATGGGTCACTGAGTTCACAATTTATTTCGGCCCTGTTAATGACATGTCCGTTGGTAAATGAGGATACGGAACTTTCCATCCGGGGAAAACTGGTTTCAGAGACCTACATTACGATGACGCGGCAAATTTTGTCCCTTGCCGGAATCAAGTTAGACGCAAGAGGCTCGCAATATTTTTTTATCAAAGGCCGGCAGATTTATCGAGGATTAAAAAACTTTTGCGTTCCAAGTGATTACGGCTTGGCAGCCTTCTTTTTGGCCGCGGCGGCCTTATTGCGATCCGATGTCGAATTGATCGGTGATTTTCAGGATGATTTTATTCAGTCCGATGGGCAGATCCTCCCATTTTTAAAGCGAATGGGTGTTCGCTGGACCAAAACGCCAAAAAAAATTCGCATCCATGGTCCCTTTCAGTTAAAAGGGGGAAATTTCTCTTTAAGAGATTGTCCGGATTTGGTCCCGATCATGGCCATCTTGGCGCTTTTTGCCCAGGGCCGAACGCGGTTACTCGACATCGGGCATGTCCGGGTTAAAGAATCCGATCGGATTGGGGATTTAAAACAAGAACTTTTGAAAGTCGGCGCCAAAATTACGGACCATCCTGGTGCTTTGACGATTGAACCGCAACCATCCTACCGCTCTAGGGTATTTTTGAACCCGCATCATGACCATCGTTTGGCCATGGCCTTCAGTATTTTAGGAATAAAACTTGCTGTTAGCATTAAAGATATTGAATGCTGCAGCAAATCCTATCCCGGTTTTGTCAGCGATCTGAAAAAACTCGTTGGTCCTCATGCTTTGCGGTTAAAAAACGTTTGACAGTCCCTTCCTTTTCATATAATATGGGTTCCAATATTTACCGGCCACTTTCTCAATCAATTTTCGGGTGCTTCCCTTTGAAATTCTGGCATTGTTCGACGTGAAAAGTCATTAGCCTTTCCACACGCGAGAAGAGGCTTTCCGATAATTTTTCCGATCGTCGTGTCGTAAAAACTTTTGATTCATCCCATTATTCCAGGATCTTTATGCTCTGCTTGTTTTTGGGCCAACTCCGTCTTCTCCCGTTTCCTTCAGGGTTTTCCTCCCATCCGCTCATATCTTTTATCAACTTATGATCAAAGGAACCCGCATGTTTCCTCAATTCAGTAAACTTACCAAAAAATGCGTGAACTATGTTTTGGGTTTGTTCTCCAATGACATGGGAATTGATTTAGGGACGGCCACGACCCTTGTGTATATCAAGGGAGAGGGAGTGGTTCTTTGTGAACCATCCGTCGTCGCCATTCACAAAGATACAAATCAAGTGATTGCCGTTGGCGATGAGGCAAAAAAAATGCTGGGAAGAACACCCGGTAACATTATGGCCATTCGTCCAATGAAAGACGGAGTTATTTCCGATTTTGAAATTACCGAAGCGATGTTACGCTATTTCATCAAGAAAGTGCACAATCGCAAAGTGCTGGTCCGTCCGGCGATGGTCATTGGCATTCCTTCGGGAATCACCGAAGTTGAAAAGCGCGCGGTCCGGGATTCGGCCGAACGCGCCGGTGCGCGCACCGTCGATTTGATTGAACAGCCCAAGGCCGCGGCCGTCGGTGTTGGTTTGCCGGTGGAGGAAGCGGCCGGCAATATGATCATTGATATCGGCGGTGGAACGACGGATTTTGCGGTCATTTCTTTGGGGGACCTGGTCTATGCGAAATCGATCCGCATCGCGGGTGATGAAATGGACTCCTCGATCATGGAATATCTGCGGAAGACCTACAATCTTTTGATCGGCGAAAGGACCTCCGAAGAAATCAAAATCCGCATCGGCTCCGCTTACCCATTGGAAGAAGAATTGAACATGGATGTACGCGGACGGGATCTTATTTCCGGACTTCCCAAAACCGTTACCGTCACCTCCATGGAAATCCGGGAAGCCTTGGCCGAACCGATTCAGGCCATCGTTGATTCCGCTAAGACCACGCTCGAGCATACCCCTCCGGAATTGGCATCGGATCTCATTGATCGAGGGATCGTCATGGCCGGCGGCGGTTCGCTTTTGCGCGGACTCGATCGACGATTGGCCGAGGAGACTGGCTTGCCCGTACACATTGCCGACGATCCATTGACCGCCGTCGTTTTAGGAACAGGACAGACGCTCAATATGCCCCCCCGCGTGCGTCGTCGGCTGGTCGTGCCAACCAAACTGGATTTTTAATCCTTAAACCAGTGTGCCCAGAAAATATAAAAAGTATCTGATTTATTTCTGCATCCTGCTTTTCCCCCTTTATCTCATCTTCGCTCCGCAGAGTCCCTTGACTCCTCTCAAATTCCGTGTGACCGATCTTTCGCTTCTGCCTTGGCAAATTATCTCTTGGCCATTTAAAGAATTAAAAAAGTTGGCTTTCTACCATGAGACTTACGCACGTTATGAGTCTTTGCAAAAAGAAGTGGGGACCCTGCGAACGAGACTCATTGGCCATGAGGAAGTCCTGCGGGAAAATAATCGTCTTAAAAAATTGTTGAGCTACAAAAATTCGATGGTCTTTGGTTCTGTGGCCGCGACGGTCATCGGCCGTGATCCGACCAATTGGAACTCGGCGGTCATCATCGATCGGGGAGAGCCGGATGGCATCAAGGTCGGTATGCCGGTTATAAGCGAGGTTGGCGTCGTCGGAAAGATTGCGGAAGTAGGCCAAAAAAAATCGAAGGTGATCCTCGTCAACGACCCTGGCTTCGGAGCAGCGGTTGTGATTGAGCGCAGCCGAGAAGGAGCCATGATTTCCGGTACACTTCAGGGAATCTGCCGACTACGGTATTTGACTCCGAAGGCGGACGTGCAGGTGGGCGATCTGGTCATCACCTCAAAAATGAGTGTGGCCTTTCCCGAGGGACTTTTGGTGGGCCAGGTTCTGGGCTTGGAAGAAAGTCCCAGCTCGACGCAGCCAGAATGGTTGGTCGTTCCTGCAGTCGAACTCTCGCAATTGGAGGAAGTCCTGGTCATTCAGAAGTGAGCCTTTGGTTCAAGCCCGAGGCTATCTGAGGATCCGGAGGGGGATCCGAAGATCCGGAAGTCCGGGACAACATAATTGGGGGGACCAAAATAATCCGGATCACCGGATTTCCGGGTGACCGGATACACTTTTGACATCGCCCCAGACTATCCAAGAAACGGACTGGGGTTCGAGGGTCAGCCGGAATAATTTATAGAGAATGAACGATGCGCAAGATCATTTTTATTATCCTCATCACCTATCTCGCATTTTTGTCTGAATTCATCCTTTTTAACGTTTTTGGATTTTGGCTTAAACCGGACCTTTTATTGCTTGCGGTTGTTTTTGTAAATTTGACCTGGGGAGTTCGCTACAGCCTGGTGACGGCGATTGCGGCCGGTTTATGGAAGGACAGTCTCACGATCAATGCCTTTGGATTAAATATCTTTGCCTTTCTTGCTTGCGCCTACCTAACGACCTTTATCAAACGATATCTTTTTCACATGGGCTATGGTTCGCTGCGGATTTTTATCGTCATCATGGCAATTCTGTTATATGATTTTGTCCTTTTTTTGCTGGATGTCCTTTTCGTGGATATTTCCATGAATTCTTTTTTAACCCATGTGTTGATTCCGGAAGTGATTTTGACCGCGATCGTGGCTGAACCGATGTTCGAGATTTTGCGAAAATGCGTATTAAGATTATCCGTTTGATGGCCTACGGGTTTTTCATCCTTTTGATCGTGGAATTGATCCATGTCCAGATGATTAGTCACCGGTATTATTTTGACTTAAGCCGGGACAATCGGATCCGGGTCGTTCCTCTGGAAGGCCGCCGGGGCAATGTCTTTGACCGCAATGGAATTATCCTGGCGGAAAATCGACCGTCCTTTAATGTCTCGGTCATTCCCCAGGAAATCAAAAATGAGTCAGAGTTTTTTGATTTCTTAGCCGAGGCCCTGCAAGTTTCTGCCTCCAGCCTTCAGAAAAGATTTCAGGCCAGAAAGTTTGCTCCCTTTGCCCCGGTCCTCCTCATGGAAGACATCTCCCGCAAGACCGCCATCGCCTTGGAAGAAAATCGATTTCATTTTCCGGGACTCATCATTGAAGAAGGATTCCGACGCAATTATCCGTTTGGGGATTTGTATGCCCACGTCCTGGGGTATGTGGGCAAGGCCGACCGCCTCAACCTGGAGAAGCTTAAGGAATACGGTTACACGGCGCAAAACACCGTCGGCAAATCTGGGGTCGAGGAATATTACGACAGTTATCTGCGCGGCGGCGTGGGTGGTTTGCAGATTGAAGTCAACAGCCGTGGTCAGCAGATCCGGATGCTGAGTCTCAAAAGCCCGTCCGCCGGTCAGGATCTTCAATTGACTTTGGATCATCGCATTCAACAAATCGCCGCACAGCTTTTATCCGGCCGGCAAGGGGCCATCATCGTTATGGATTTGGATAATGGCGAGATCCTGTCGCTTTTGAGTTCCCCGGCCTTTGATCCCAATGTGTTTTCTCGTCCAGGAATGACCCAGGCCGACGCGGGTTATATGTTCTCCAATCCCAGTTCACCCTTGTTGAACCGCGCGATCAGCGGGCAATATCCGCCGGGGTCCGTCTTTAAGGTCATTGTCAGTTTGGCTGGACTCGAAACCGAAAAGATCAAACCTGAAACAACTTTTTTTTGTCCCGGATATCACCCTTTGGGCGAAGGGCAGTTTCGCTGTTCGCATATTCATGGAGATCAGGATCTCTCGCAGGCGATTGCCCATTCATGCAATGTCTATTTTTTTTATGCCGGGTCGCTCGTAGGAGCAGAACTGATGCAGCGTTATGCGCGGATGCTGGGTCTGGGATATCCGACCTACATTGATCTTCCTTATGAAAGTTCTGGCCATATTCCCAGCCCCATAGAGCGAAAACTTTCCCGCCATCAAGGATGGTATAAAGGAGATACGTTCAATATGGCGATTGGTCAGGGAGAGGTGTTGGCGACACCCTTGCAGCTCATCCGGATGATGGCAACGGTGGCCAACGAAGGCCGCGAGGTGCATCCGCACGTGATCCGTTCGATCGGCGCCGAAGCCGTGCACAAATACGCCGCCAAGAATTTTATTCATCTCAAGCAACAGAATTTTCAATTGGTTTTAGAAGGGCTTAAGTCCACCGTCAAACTTCCGACGGGCACAGCGCACCTGCTCGACCTCGATGGCATGGCCGTCTCGGGAAAGACGGGGACCGCGCAATCCTCGGGCAATCGCGATAACCACGCTTGGTTCGTGGGATTCGCGCAGTCGGAAAAAAATCGCATTGTTTTTTGTGTCTTTTTGGAGTTCGGCGGTTCAAGCCTGAACGCCGTTGAGATTTCCCGCGACTTATTGTTGCGATTGCAACAGGAAGCCATCCTGTGAGATGAACAAACGCCTCAGCCGGAAAATTTGGATTCATACAATCCTCATCATGGCCTTTGGTCTGTTGAGCCTCTACAGCGCCGCCTTTAATAATAATCGGGTAAGCCAGCAGGCATTTTTTGATCAATTGCTTTTTGCCGGTATTGCCCTCGCCCTCATGTACGTTCTTGGCCGAAGTGATTATCGGAAATTTTATGATGTAGCCTACGTGCTGTTCGCTTTGAATATTTTTCTGTTGCTCGTCGTGCATCTGGGAGGCCGGCATGCGTTAGGCGCCCGTCGATGGATTGAATGGGGGGGCTTAAGTTTTCAACCTTCGGAATTGACCAAGCTTTCTTTGATCTTGATGCTGGGGCGCTATTTCGCCCACCGGCGCCCGTCATTTTCCTTTGATTTTTTTAGTACCACGTCTTTGATCTGGTGGAATTTGATTTATCCTTTCTTGCTCGTTTTACTTCCCCTGCTGTTAGTTTTCAAGCAACCCGATTTGGGGACTGCGATCCTTTTATTCGGGATTTTTTTTATCATGCTTTTTATCAGTGGGCTGGAATATAAATATTTTCTAGCTTTATTGAGTTTCGTCTTGGCATGCCTGCCGCTTTTCTGGAAACTTTTGAAGCCTTATCAGAAGGATCGGTTCCTGGTTTTTTTAAATCCGAACATCGATCCCCTGGGTGCGGGCTATACCATTATTCAATCCAAGATCGCCATTGGTTCGGGAGGACTCCTCGGCAAGGGATGGTTAGCCGGAACACAAAGTCAATTGAATTTCCTTCCCGAGAGGCATACGGATTTTATTTTTTCCGTCATCGGTGAGGAGTGGGGCTTGCTGGGGACCCTCGTGTTGATCTATGGCTACTTTATGATCATTCAAACGGGGCTAACCATTGCCGAACAAATCAAAGACAATTTTGGCACGCTCGTTTCCATCGGAATCGTGGCCATTTTTCTTCTGCAGGTTTTTATTAATATTGGGATGGTTTTGGGTTTGTGCCCTGTCGTCGGGATCACCCTCCCTTTCGTCAGTTATGGCCGAACCTCTTTCCTGGTCTTTGCGGTCATGATGGGATTTTTACTGAACCTGAGTAAAAAGAGAACCATCTTTTAGGTCGGTATTTATATGAGAATTTAGAATATGCGATTGTGCAGGACTTCCAACTATTCTCCTTCGCCCCGCCGTGGCGGGGCTTTGGAGCAATTATTCTGCTCGAGAATATTGCTGCGAAGCAAAACTGACAATTCTATTAGTTTTGCGTAGCAGAATATAGTAAAATGGCTGCAAATTACCGATTAGAACATTGCAGATGAGGATAAAGACCATGGAGAAAACGGTCGTCCGGGAGAAACTTTTGACGGTCAAAGGGCTTAAGAATGAAATGGCGGTCGCCTTTGGACTCATTGTGATGTGTCTGCTGGTTTTTTTGGGATATTTATTCCCCGGGATTTCTTCCTATTTCGAAGCGAGGACATCGCTCCATGTTATTATCTTCATCAATTTTTTTATCGTTGGAATTGGTTTTCTCATCATTCGACAGATCGTTGAACCCATTGTCAAAATCAGCCGGGAAGCCAAAAAGATCGCCGGGGGAGATTATAATCGGGAGCTCGAATTGTTCCGCGACGACGAAATCGGCGAATTAGGCGAATCGATTAACCGCATGACGCGGCGGATGAAGGAAAGCGTCGAAGAATTACAGAAGTTCAGTCAGACCACGGAGCAGATCAATGTGGAGATCAACAAACGGATTTTGATTCTTTCCAATATGCTGCAAGTGAGCAATCTCATTGCTCAGAATGCGCAATTCAAGGAAATTGTGGAAGTGGGAGTGGGCAAGTGTCTGGCCTCGGGCGTTTTAAATTTCGGATGCCTGATCCTTAAGGACTACGAATCGAGCGAATTTCAAGTCCATTTCATCGGCGGACCGAAGGCCAATGAACTTTTGGATAAAGCCCTTAAGAATATTCCGGTCAAATTGGGCGAAGGCCTCTTGGGCAAGGCGCTGTTGAAACAATCGGTCATGATCGTCGATAAGGAAACTCCCCTCAATCATGATATTGAACAATTTCAGGCGACATTTTCGCTGGTTAATGCCGTGCTCGTCCCTATTTCCAGCAAAGGGAACGTTTACGGATTGCTCATTGCCGGCAATGATCTCAAAGGATTTAGCTTCACCAAGTCGGAACATGAACTCATTCAGGTGATCGCGCGTCAGATCGCGATTGCCCATACCAATGAGCTCTTGCAGAAAGAAATCCAGAAGTTGGAAATCAAAGATCGGTTAACCGGTCTGTTCAATTATTCCTACATGCGCAATCGGCTCAATGAAGAAATCCGTCGGGCGGTCAATTTTCAGCGTCCTTGTTCTTTGGCGCTTTTGAACGTGGATCATTTCAATGCCTATCACGAGGCCTATGGCCATATTGCTGCTGAAAATACGCTCATCAAGATCGGGTCCATCCTCAAAGAAAGCATTTCCGAGGCCGATAAGGCAGCCCGCTGCGGCGATCATGAGTTTGGCATCATCTTGCCGGAAAAAAATAAACGGCAATCCATTATCGTGGCGGATGCGATCCGTCGCAAGATTGAGGATATTTTTGCGCAGGAGAAAGACCATAACAAACAGTTGACCTGTACCGGAACAGTGACGGAAAATCCCATCGATGGCGTGACCGCCGATGAATTGATCGAAAAGGCCCGCGCGGTCCTCAAAGGCGCCCAAAACCAGGGCGGCAACCGCATCTGTTACAAGGCATGAATTTTTTATTTCAGAAATTGACGCGACGTCCCTGCGTTCTTTCCTGTTGCCTATTTCCCTATGAAGCATTTTAAAAAAGCCACCAACAAACATCTTGGGGAACTGCTTATCGAACGGGGCACGATCAACCGGGAACAGTTGGAAATGGCTCTGAATTATCAGAAGGAAAAAGGCGGTCTCTTCGGGGAAAACCTGGTCGCTTTGAAATTCGCGACGGAAGAAGACATTGCCCAGGCCCTTACCTCCCAGTATGGTTTTCCTTATCTTCCTTTAGCCAATTATGAAATTGATCTCGATGTTATCAATTCCATTCCCGAAAATGTCTGTCGTCAGTTTTGTCTGGTGCCGATCGATAAAATCGGCAAAAGCTTGACCCTCGCCATGGCCGACCCTTTAAACGTACAAGCCGTCGAGGATGTGGAATTGATCACTGGTTGTATCGTGCAGACTTTTGTGAGCACTGCCACCGATATCAAGAATACGGTCAATAAATACTACAAATCCAAATAATGTTTTCGCTCAAGGAGCGTCTCAAAGAGATTCTGATCCGGGATAACATCATCAAACCGGAGGATCTCGAACGCGCCCTGGAAGAGCAAAGGCGCGCGGGAGGAGAATTAAGTAAAATTCTCGTCAAGCTCAAGCTTGTGAGTGAAGACGAATTGGCCATGCTTCTGAGTGAAAGCCTCGGGCTGCCTCCGATTGATATCACCCGCCTGAAAATCGATCCTTCCGTCGTCAAAATGGTCCCGCAAGAGGTGGCGATCAAATATCAGATCATCCCTGTATCCAAAATGGGCGATCAATTGACCCTGGCCATGGCCGATCCTTTGAATATTTTTGCTATTGATAGCGTGGTTGCCTTAACGGGATTAAGGATAACCCCCATCATCGGGCGCAGTCGAGATATCCTATCGGCCATTGGGACCTATTATGCTCAGGCAGCTCCCGACACCGGCAAGGAGACAACCGAAAAATTCGAAGCGATCATGAAGGACATCAAGGATGCGGAAGAAATGGAGCTTATTAAAGACGCGACGGCTGATCTCGATAAGGCCTCCATCGAGAACTTGAGTCAAGAAGCCCCCATCATCAAGCTCACCGATGTCATCATCAAACAGGCGGTCACCGCCAAGGCGAGTGATGTGTTTATTGAGCCCCTGGAAAAATCCTTACGTATCCGTTATCGCATTGACGGAATCATCCGCGAAATCGATCAGATGTCCAAGGTCTTGCATTTTCCGATTGTTTCCCGTATCAAGGTCATTTCCAATCTCGATATCTCGGAACATCGCCTGCCGCAGGACGGACGATTTAAGACGATCCTCGAAGGCGAGAAGGAGGTAGATTTTCGGGTGAATGTGCTGCCCACCATCCTCGGAGAAAAGGTGGTCCTGAGGGTTTTGGATAAAAATGCCGGGATCCTGGATTTATCCAAACTTGGTTTTTCCGACTCCTCGCTGGGGCGGCTCAAAGAGTGCTCCCAGCGTCCTCACGGCATGATTTTGGCCTGCGGTCCAACGGGATCAGGGAAAACGACCACGCTTTATTCCGTCCTGAAATTTATTGATTCCCCCGGGAAAAATATTGTCACCGTAGAAGACCCGGTGGAATTTCAAATGAAAGGAATCAACCAAGTCAACGTCAAGCCGACGGTGGGACTCACCTTTGCCGCGGCCCTTCGTTCGATCCTGCGCCAGGATCCGGATATTATTCTCATTGGGGAAATCCGCGATACGGAAACTCTCGACATCGCCGTCAAGGCTGCTTTGACCGGTCATTTGGTTTTAAGCTCCTTGCACACGACGACCGCCGCGGGTTCGGTCATCCGCATGATGAATATGGGAGTGGAACCATTTTTGATTTGCTCATCGGTCATCGCGATCCTGGCGCAAAGGCTGTTACGCAAAATCTGTGGACTTTGTCGAGAAGAGTACACGCTCTCAAAAGAGGTCATCCAAAAGATGAATCTGGGTGCACGGGCGGGTCAAGGGAATTTAAGGTTGTACCGCGGTAAGGGTTGCAAGGCCTGTTTTAATACGGGATACAGTGGCAGGATTGGGATTACCGAATTGTTAGTTTTGACGCCAAGGATTAAAGAATTGATCCTGGCCAATGCCGGTGAATACAAGATCAAAGAGGCTGGCCGACACGAAGGCACGGCGACCATGCGCGAAGACGGAATGAGCAAAGTCATTGAGGGTCTGACGTCGTTGGAAGAAGTCCTGCGGGTCACCGCACCGGATGAGTTATTGTGATGAGGCTTATGGCAGAAACCCATCAAGAAAAAATTATTCGCGCCCTCGTTGAACTCAAGCAGATCAAGAAATCTGATATGGATGCGGCCTTGGCCCTGCAGAAAAGCCGGGGTTTAAGCCTGGACAAGGCCCTGGTCGAAAAAGGCCTGATCAATGAGAAGGAGCTGCTCCTGTTGCTGGTCAAGGAACTGCATATTCCGTCGATCAATTTGACCAAATACAAAATCGATGCTGACCTGCAAGAGATCATTCCGGAAAAAATCGCGCGACAGTACCGGATCATCCCCATTTCTCGACTGGGCAATATGATCACTGTCGCTTTATCCAATCCTTTGAATATTTTTGCCGTGGATGACATCAAAAGCATAACGGGCAAGGATATTGACGTGGTCATGAGCACGGACAGTGAAATCATGAAGGCCATCGATAATTTCTACGGCGCAAAAACGGTCCACAGTGTGACCGACATCAGTAAAGACATCGATATCGAGGATCTGGAGATTGTCACCGAAGAGGACAAAGGGGAAGACGAGGTTTCCCAGGATGCGGGCAATCAGGCGCCCATCATCCGCATGGTGGATTTGGTCATCAAGGAAGCGCTCAAGCAACGCGCTTCCGATATCCATTTGGAGCCCGCCGTCGACGGAATGCGGGTCCGTTACCGGATCGATGGAATCCTGCAGGATATTTTGAATATTCCTAAAGAGAATATTAACGCCGTGACCATTCGGATCAAAATCATGTCACAGTTGGATATTACGACCAACCGAATTCCGCAGGATGGCCGATTTAAATTGCGGACCTCAACCCAGGAAGTCGACTTTCGCGTGTCCGTATTGCCGACGACGTATGGACAAAAAATCGTTTTGCGGGTCCTCGATAAAAAAAATCTGCGTATCGGTTTAGAAGGCTTAGGATTTTCTTCCCAAGATCTGGAAATCCTAAAAAGTGGCATGAGTAAACCATTTGGCATGCTTCTCGTCACCGGGCCCACCGGAAGCGGGAAATCCACCACGCTTTATTCCATGATCAATCAGTTGAACAGTGTGGATCGTAACATCATTACGGTGGAAGATCCCGTTGAGTATTTGGTCGACGGGCTGACCCAGATTCAGTCCCGGCCGGAGATTGGACTGACCTTTGCTTCTGGTTTGCGCTCAATCCTCCGGCAAAGTCCGGACGTCGTCATGGTCGGTGAGATCCGGGACAACGAAACCGCGGATATCGCCATCAAGGCCTCTCTGACGGGTCAATTGGTTTTGTCGACGCTGCACACCAATGACGCCACCGGAGCTTTAACCCGTTTGATCGATATGGGTGTCGAACCATTTCTGGTCGCATCGAGTCTGGTCATGGTCTGTGCCCAGAGGCTGTGCCGGACGATTTGTCAGGGGTGCAAACAACCCGTCGATATCCCCGACAAGGTTTTGAAGGATATGGGCATCAACAACAAAACGGGTTTGACCTTTTTCCACGGCCAAGGCTGCAAGGCCTGCCGCCATACCGGTTATCTGGGCCGGACGGTTGTCTCCGAAATCCTGGAGATCGACGACAAAATCCGCGAGATGCTGATCAAAGGCGCTTCCTCGGATCAGATCCGGGATTATGCCCTTCAAGAAAAAAACATGACCCTTTTGTACGATGATGCCGTCGCCAAATTCAAAGCCGGGTTGACGACCATGGAGGAATTGATGCGGGTGGTTTCGAAAGAAAAGTGATGAGGGCGAATGTAAGTAAGCTAGTACACTGTTAACCTATTTTTTAATAGTTTCGTAAGCTTTGTCGAATTTGTCTCGGGCCTTGCTCTTTGTAAAATGCCAGGTAATTTTGGTCTTAAGACGATTACGTTTTGCCGACC
>JAHFFW010000041.1 GCA_023247725.1 Candidatus Omnitrophota bacterium
CACACCACATGGTAGATCAACACCGATACATTATGACTCTTATGGATGTACTTGCTCACTCACACAATATACCATCTTCGTACGCAGCAAGCTGCGGGGAATTTACCCGAAGAGATTAAAGGACTTCCGTTTCCGTTAAGTTTGGGACAGGAACGGTCTCATCCGTTACTTGAGTTTCAATTTGAGTGGCGGCTGTTACTCCTTCGACAATTTCCGGTCCCTCCACCGATTCTGCCGGAGCATGGTTCGAAGGCATGACAATCGCCGTCGAGCTAAAAGCCGAGGCTTCCTCCCGATCTGGAAGAGTGGGACTCGCCTCTGTATTGGGGACCAATGGTGAATTTGCCAATACACCGGATGGGGATGGACGCGAGGGGAGCGTTAATTCCATGATTTTCTTCTTTCCACCGAACCAAACCGCCATCATCCACTCGGGAAGGACACCCTTTCCCTCTAACTGCCATTTTTTGTACACCTTGCGCATATAATCCATCGCGGGTTTTTCAATACCATAAGTGATCAAGCTTGCGGTTAATAAGGCAAATAATAATGGGACAAAAAACGCAAGGAAGGGACTGACATTAAGGCTGTGAAGATAAGTCATAGCAATGATACCTATATTCTGGTGCGTTAAATAAAGGCTATAGGAAATCGTTCCTAAAAAGACCATGGGTTTAATGGCCAAGCGGGATAATTTTCCAGAAATAAATAACTGAAATAACAAAAATAAGAGGAAGATCACTCCGGTGCCGACGATGGGATCAAGGATCTGATTATGCTGGATATGAACCTTGACCAAGGCCTGAACCAACAAGCACAAAGCCAAACACGCATACCGGTACAGCGTGGGGCCTTTTGTTTTCAAATTATAAAAGATAATGCCCGCCAGAAACAGATTTCCATATTTCAATAAATTGTCGGCCGCCATAAAATGTGAAGCATGAAATCCAGTTTTAGCCTGCCAGGCCATGAGGAGGAGCCACCCCAGGCCAAAGGCCTCCGCATATTTGAGTTTTTTCAGCATGAATAAACCTAACATCACGACGTAAAATGACAATTCAATGCTCAGGGTCCAATAGACCCCATCGACGTGCTCAAATCCGATCCATTCTTGAATCATGGAGAGATTGACCAACGTCAGGGTTATGGAAGAGGCTCGATCGATCAAATGAAAAACGTTAACCAGAAGGAAGGTCAATAAGACGGCGGTCCAATAGCCCGGATAAAGTCGGGAAAACCTGGAGACGATAAAGTCCATCGGCCGTTGGGCCTTTTCCAGGGTCATGAAAATGACAAAACCGCTGATCATAAAAAACAGCTGAACCCCAAAAATACCCGTTGGTAAAAGGAATAAGGCTTTATTGGGAAAGGGAAGTTCAGAATAATACGACGTGAAGTGAAAGCAAAGGACATAGAGCGCGGCGATCCCCCGAAACATGTCGAGCTCTAATAATCGGTATTTGTTTTCTTTAATCGGCGCGGTCGTTGGATTCGCGGGAATATTTAAAGCGGGAGCTTTTTCGGGGGAACTTCCGGGAGTATCAATTGCATTTGAACCCGGATCATTAAGCGTGCCGATCGCTTTGAGAGGCTTCACAGGAGGGTTCCTTATCCTCGTTGTCGCAACCAAAACAAAATTCTTTTCTACTTTAACAAACCTTTATTAAGGGAAAATTAAAATAGCATTAGATTCTACTCACCTTACGAAGCCGCATTTCTCCATTTAATTTCATCAAAACGTAAAGCATTCTGGTAATTTTTAAAACGCAGGCAATTCCAATGGTGTTTCAAACGAATCCATGCCTGCAAACCAAAGGACTGTAAAAATATTTTTCGAAAACCTGTCTTGTACCGCAAAAACAAAACCTCGGAAAAGGCCAGCGTTTTATTCAAATGCTTCTCGGGTTTCAAGCCCCGGATGAAACATCCCTCGATCAATCTGGTATTATTAAGGAGAACCGCCTCTAACACTTCGGGGTCCATAGAATCCTGAGCAGATAGTAGAAAGTCATTCACTCTCTCCGAAATCCTGCACTTGTTAAAAAACATTTGATCCGAATGAGAAGAAAGGCTGTTCTCAAATACTCGGTAACAACACCCGACATAATCGACCTTTTCAAACTGGACGCCCCGAAAAAGCAACCGGATCCAAAGATCGGCATCCTCTAAGGACGTCAGTTGTTCGTCGAAACCACCGGCGGCTTTGACCAAATCCGTCTCGACCAGAATGCTGTGCACCGGCGTGAAATTGCCAGTAATGAAGCGCGCCAGCTGATTTGTTTTTCCCAGATCGATGTGACTAATTTTTTCTTTGCCATTTTCAAAAGCCAAGACGTGATCGGTCATGGAGATGATGTTACGTTGATCCTTCAGGTGATCGACTTGCAATTCGATTTGCTTGGGATATAAAATGTCATCGCAATCTAGGAATTTTAAAAACCGACCGGCGGCGCTTCTGATGGCGGCATTGCGAGCCGAGGATAATCCACGATTGGATTGATAAATATATTGGATGGTCCGATTGCGAATGTAATGCTCGATGCTGGATTTGGTTTCATCGGTTGAGCCATCGTCAATCACGAGGATTTCTAAATCCTGGTAGGTTTGTTCAAAGACACTGTTTAAGGCAGCGAGAATATGTCGAGCCCCGTTGTAAACCGGAATGATGACACTAACATTCGGATTCGAATCGACAGGCATATTATTTCACCGCCCTTGCCGTAATGAGGAACTGATAATCCGGGTCGCGATAATCGCACACTTCTTTTTTGATCTCGCCCAATCCCATCCCGTACAAAAAGGCGGAAGCCACCCAGACATTGCCATGGGTTTCGATGTGAATATTGTCTTTAGAAAACTCTTCTTCTAAAAGCCTTCTCAAGGAATTCTCGGTGAATGACCAGAACCGCATGGTCTTATGCGGAAAATGGCTGATACCCGGAATCGTGATGAGAACGACTCCACCCGGTTTAAGGATCCGATAAACATGGCCAACGGCGGATTGAAGATCGTAAATCAACTGCAGGGTTTGAGTGAGAATCATGCAGTCATACGTATGGGAAGGGATATGCTCGGCCTTGGCCAGATCAGCGACGATCGTTGCCAACCGGTTTTGAGGATCAATATCCAGAATTTCTCGTCGGCTCACCTGATCGGCCCCGAATCGCTTTAAATATTCATCATCGCGAACCTCTAAGGCGACCCCCTTGATGTCCTTGTTGTTCTCTTTGAGAAAGTTTTCAATATAATAACGGTCGATCGGCCCCCCCCGTTTCTGGCCCCAATCCTCGCTCAATGGCTTAAGCCGAGCCAAATCGCCAAAATCAATTCCACCAACGGGAGGAATGCTATTGCCTGCGAATCGGTGATCTTTTAATCGTTTCAAAATTTTGAACATCATCCAACCTATGAACGCGCCGAAGGCCCTTTAACATCCCGACCATTGGCGAATGTTCCTTTCGAATTCTTCCCCGCCCCAATTGAATACGGTAAATCTTGGCAAAAGAAATGGATTGGTCTTACGTCTGACGGCTTTTGCCAAAACAACGCATGCCTGTTGAAATTTTGCCCGCTCGACGAGTTTGAGTGTCTGCTCAGACTGATCCCCGTGCGGATAGGAAAAACTAAAGATGGTTTGATCAATCATCTCTTCCAGGGAACGTTTACTCTGAGCGATTTCTTTTTCTTGTTCCGCCTGGGGCAAGGAAGAAAGCCTGGGATGCGTCACGGTGTGGGCCCCGACCTCGCAAAGTCGACAAGCCGCCAGCGACAGTAGCTCCTTCGACGTCAATGGCAAATGCGTCCTTCGGGGGACGGCCGCCTGCCCAGCCCATTGAGCGATTCGGTTAAGTGCCTCTTCTTTTTCTAATGGCGAAAGATCACTGAGGATTTTCCAAAGCGACAAATACAGCTGGTGGCGGGACACGAACACGCCCATTTCCGGCAACTGCGTGACCGCCGAATAGCTGAAGCTTCCTTGACCGGCCTCTGGGGTGATCTTCCAAGAATATGTTGAGTTCGCAATCGTGACCTCAAAAGCTTGAGGAAGCCGGGAAGGCAATAAAATGATGCGTTCGAGTTCATCCCACCAGAATTCTTTTTGACGATCAACCGCCCCGCTGATAATGAAAAAGGTCGCCGGGATTTCGTATTTTTCTAAGAGCGGTTTGGCCACCGCGGCATTATCAGCATAGCCGTCGTCAAATGTGACAATGACCCGCCTGCGGCCAAAACGCCGATCGTTTAGCGATTTGGTTAATTCTCGCAACTTGATCGGCCGGGTGAGGCTTTTTAATATCTTCAAATGTTCTTCAAAATGAGACGGAGAAACACAGAGACCCCAGGGGTCAGACCCCGGTGAAATATCGGAAATCCGATGATACATGAGGATGATTCCGTGTTGGGTGAGGGAAGCCCAACGATTTTTGATTCTCGCCGCGGCAGGGAATCGCATGGAAAAAATCTCTTAAGACTTATTTGATGGATAAAAATCCTTCGAAGCAGACGTACTTCATGACCGTCATGATATCGACAAAGCCGGCGCGTTTCAAGAGATCCAGATTGCCTTGCGTGGAAAATGGCTCGAGAACACCTTTCAGACTGCGGGTTTTTCCCACAATTTCTTCCGAGCTGTACCCCTGATCGACTTTAAAGTCTGTATAGATCGTCGTCATCATATCCTGAAACCGGGCATCGGGGCCGCGAACCTTCTCAAATAAAAGGAATGCCCCGCCCCAATTCAAGGCCTGAAAGATTCGGTCAAACAAAACCTGTCGATTCTTGGGCCGGGTGAATTGAACACAATAGTAAGCGATGATCAAATCCGATTTTTCAAATTCAACATCCAAAATATCGGTTGCCTTCAAGGAGACATTCTTCATGCCCTGACAGCGTTCTTTGGCTTTATTGATCATAGGCTCTTCAATGTCGATTCCGACGAACTTGGCTTTTTTATGCTCGTTGCGTTTGGCCAAGGCATGGATGAGGGTACCCGTCGAGCAGCCTAACTCATAACATAACGATTCGTCATTAATAAAAAAGTCCGAGATTTTGAGGATCAGGTCATGCCCGACTTTGTATAAAGGCACCGACTTGGAAACGTGTTCATCAAACTTTTCACAAACATCGCCGCCAAAGGTCCAGCTGGCATTTTGGGCAATGATTGAATCGCCGGTCTTTTCCATTTTTGCTCTCCTTATTCCAACCTCTTCTCTAAATAGAATTATTTAGAGGCCCGTGCAGCGACGATCACCTCAAAATGGGGATCATGATAGTCCAATTCCGCGGGCGTCAATTCCTGCGCCGCCAGGCCGTAGAGAAAGGCCGCTGCTGCCAACACATTGCCGTACGCCGTGAGGCTGACATTCTTCGGTTGAAAAAATTCGGAAAAAAGGATTTGTAAAGATTGCGAAGTAAAGTGCCAGTATTCTCCCCACGGATCCACCCCCAGGAATCGACTGACCTTGCTCGTTCCATGCGAGGTCACCAAAAGCACTCCCGATGGTTTTAGAATTCGATAAAGATTTTGGACGGCGGCTCGAGCATCGTAGATCATCTGCAAGGTCTGAGTCAGGATGATGCAATCGAAACTGTTCGATTCAAGATTGTCCGCCTTCGTTAAATCGCCGACGATCGTTGCCTGCGGGTTTCCTTCCTCATAATGCAAGACTTCCGCCCGACGCACCTGGCTTCCCCCAAATCTTTTCGTGTAGGTGCTATCGCCTAACTCTAAAACCCGGCCCCGGACATCTTCGGTATGGGCGGCGAGAAATTTTTCGATATAATACCGATCAATGACGGTTCCCCGGGAAAATCCAAAATGCGGATCAATGGGTTGTAGCCGGCGCAGATCGCCAAAATCCACCCGTCCGACTGAAGGAATCTTCCCCGAAGCCGGCAAAATGGCTTTGATCACCTTTTTGTATTTGGTTTTTACCGTTTTAAGGGAGATGGTCATTCTTTAATCCTTATTTAAAAGAGAAATGGCCTAAATTGACCCACAAAGTATAACATTTTTCCGGAATTTCGTGATATTCAATTTCCACACTCCAATTTCCACAATAGACATGCCACATTCGAAACAATCCTTCGACCCGGTTCGCTTCTTACTAGCTGCAGACACTTTTCCTTAGCCTAAAATGACTTCGGCCCTTGGGACTCGCACTTAAGCGAGGCCCAAAGGCCGAGTCGGAATGCTCCCTCTCGTAGACGAATTTTGCCACTGGCTAACTCAGATTCCGCAAAACCTCAGCGAATTGCTGTTTAGATAACTTTCCTTTTATCAAATTCAACATTGCTTGTAATAATTCCTGCCTGGGGTCTTCCAGAGAAATTCCGTTCATTTCCAGAAAAACTAAAGCACTTGCCAAAGCCGTTCTTTTATTTCCATCAACAAAGGGATGATTTTGACAAATATGAAACGCATAGGCCGCCGCGATCGCAAAAACATCTTCATGCAACCACTCCCCTGCGAAGCTCGCTTCCGGCTGGGCCACGGCCGATTGCAGCAATCCTAAATCCCGCACGCCTGGTCGCCCTCCATAGAGATTGATTTGATTATTGTGAATCTCAATGATTTCAGCCAGAGTCAAAAAAAGAGGCTGATCCATTTTTTACGCCAGGGCCTTTAAGGTCTTGCCGTGTTTATGATTGATTTTCTCAACCGCTGATTTAAACGCCTTTTCGCGGCCAAAGCGAGAGACGGGAGAAATTACAATGCTCTTGCCATCGGTGGATATTTCCAAAGGTGTCTTAGGGGTAATTCGCAACAAGTCCAAAATCGCTTTTTCGATCACTAAAGCCAGGCTGTTTCCGTGCACAGTCAATTTTTTAATCATTTTTTAACTCCTGGGGTCTGGTTAGTACATTGTATATACAATGTAACACCTCCATGCCCTCTTGTCAAAAGCCATTGAGGGACTGATGCTCACAAAAGCGTCGATCGACATCATCAGTTATACCTGTGGATAATTTACCGTCTTCACATTCAACAATATAAACGAACCACAGATTTTATCCTTCGACTCAGCCGGCCAATAACGAGGCCTCGCTCAGGATCGTGCTGAGCGAAGTCGAAGCACGATCCTGAGCGTTAGTCGAAGGATCGAACCGCTCCCCCCGCGAGGGGCTTATTAATTAATCTCTTGATTTACTAAGCTCACGTAATTTTGATAAATTATTTTCGATCAACGCAATCTTTTTAGCGTGACTCCAACGTTTGATTTGAGCTTCGCGTTTTTCAGCTTCAAGTCTGTTAGGACTTTCTTCAGAATATTTAAGTTCTTTTATGTGGTTATAACTCGTAAAATGGCTGCCTTTGTGGGCATGTTCAGCCAGACGCCTTTTTAAATCTTCGGTCATGCCGGTGTACAATTTGCCATCTTGACATTCGATAATATACACATACCACATAAAATTCTCCAAAGTCATCCTTCGACGCGCTCGTCGCTTCGCTCCTCACTTGCTCAGGATGGTTCTCCGCGCCCTTATCTAAATGACGAAGCCCCTCATCTCACAAGCTTAACTCAACGCACCTGACAGATGGTGAGCAAGCCCTGAGTGTCAACGAGGGGCGCGTCGAACCACTCCCCCGCGAGGGCTCGAACCTCGGACCTAGTGGTTACACTTAACCCGATATTACTATCGGAAGTGGACTATCTCTTCGCCGACTCCGCCCTGCGGCGGAATTACGGTGGCAGGTGTATAGTCTCTGCACGTTCCCGACTTTGCCAAATTACTTTCGCGTTTGGCTACGCCGGGCTTCGCTCAGGATTACCCTTTGGTGAAAATGGGCTTCCCTGAATTAGCCTGCTTTTTCATCTACGGTTTCCCGTAGAAGCTGCGATTTGCGCATGAAATTCTCGATGACAATTGGAGCAAAGCAAGACACATTTATCCAATTCTTCTTTCACCTTGGTCCAGGCTCTTGTATATCCTTTTTCGGAGATACTAAAGTCTTTTCCAGAAGAATCCAGATGGTGAAACTCTAATGCATCGATACAACGACGATAGCCACATACTTCGCAACGGCCGCCTTTATATTCTACGGCCATTTGTCGAATTTTCTTTCTGCGTTTGCAAACAGCTGAAATCAGATACAAACGCCGGTCGCTATATTTTCGCGTATCGAGCTTTGCCAACGTCACCTCCTTTTCATGAGCCCTGTTCACAGCCACGCGCTCTACCAACTGAGCTACAGGGGAATATCTACCACAAAACTTACAAACTACATAAAGAACAGATATTCCCCAGTCCTCGCTTCCTTAATACCAATTTGAAAAGCGAGGGCAGGGGAATACTTACTCTTTCAAATCTTTCCTCAAATCTCTCAAAATTATACCCAAAAATCCGCAAAAGTCAAACGTGGAGCTGGTTTACTTTATTCAATCTGCCGTCGAGAAAGGAGCGACATGCTAAGGGTGGACAGGTCCGCATATTCGAGCGAGCTGCCAACCGGCAACCCCAGCCCGATGCGGCTGATTTTTACTCCCGTTGATTTTAGTTCGCGGGTAATAAAAAGCGCCGTCATTTCTCCATCGGTGTCAGCGTCGGTTGCAATGACCACTTCCTTGATCGTCTGCGCCTTGACCCTCTGCACAAGATGATTGATCTTTAACTCGTCCGGGCCCCTTCCCTCCGCCGGAGAAATCGCGCCCAAAAGGACATGGTAATGGCCCCGATAACTGCCGGTGCGTTCAATCGCCAAAAGATCTTTAGGATCTTCCACCACGCAGAGCGTCGACTCATCCCGGCTTGCATCCGAACAGACAAGGCAGATCTCGGTCTCGCTGAGATTATTACAGACCCGACAAAACCGCAGATTCTCTTTGAGCCTCTGAATCGATTCGGCGAGCTCTTGTGCCTCCTCTTTGGGATGATTCAAAAGCCAAAACACCATGCGCTCGGCGCTGCGCCGGCCAACGCCCGGGAATTTGATCAGTTTTTCGATGAGGGTTTCGATAAGTTTAGGGTATGCCATTTTGAGTCGATTTGAGTCACGTGGGACGTAGGACGTCCGCTTCTCGTAAGACGCAGTGTCGCTCGGACGTGGGACGCAAACATTAACGTTCTACTTCCGAGTGAGTCTGTGCTTCAGCGACGAACGAACGTCCAACGTCCTACGTCAATCCGCTAACCGCTGCTATTATGCCACTTGTTAATCACTTTTCCTTTAAATGTTTCCAGGGCCTGCTTGACCAAGGGTTCTTCCTCGGCTGGCTGGTAATTTTCTACGATCTTCAATTCGACCCGAACCGCGGTTGCCAATTTCTCCGCAAAGATTCGTTCAATCAAACGCAACGCATTTTTTTCCTCCAAGGATTCTTTCTGAAACACATGATCCTGGGAAAACCCAATCGTGATCTTGTTGCCATTCACTTCGCTGGGATTGCCTTCCTGTAAATATGTCGCCAAAGACATTTTTTCCCGGCTGAGGGCATGGCCAATCGCATTCCACAGGGATTTCACCTTCTCTAAATTGAGAATGGTTTCATTGGCCGTTGCCAAAGGATCGGTGCTGGCAATCCCGACGGGACTGGCGGAAATTGTTGATTGAGGAGAAAATCCCATGGGCGGCTTCTGGTTTGGGGTAACGTCCTTTGGTAAATTCTTACGTTCCGCTGAGCCGGAGGATTGAACCGTGTCAGTTTTGGGAGGCGAATGGAGGGCGGGTTTTCCCCAGGAGATTTCCGAACGGCACGTGAGTTTCGCAAACGCCATTTCAAGCGGCATGCGTTCGAAACCGGTTACCCTGGCAGTTTCCTGAGCCTCGATGAACGCTTCAATGGATTCAATAATCCTCGCCAGCGAAAATTTTTCCGTTTGCGCCAGCAGTCTTTCCTTAGCGGCCACAGGATAATCGACCATTTTGCCCAAGGCCTTGCCGCCAATCTTGATGACCATCAAATGGCGGAAATGTTCAATGAGATCTCGATTGAGCTGCTTGATGTCTTTTCCCTGAGCAATTGTCCGGTCAAAAATTTCCAAGACTTTGGGGCAATCCTGGCTGGCCAACGCATCGGCCAATTCAAAAAGAAATTCCATCTCCACCATCCCCAGCATGGAGTAGACGTCCTCCCCGGCAATTTTGCGCCCGCTCAGGGCACTCAACTGATCCAAAATACTTAAGGCATCGCGCATGCTGCCTTGTCCGGCTTTGGCAATCGCAAATAAGGCATCCTCCTCGATGGGAAGATTTTCTTTGGCGCAGATGGCCTTGAGCTGATCTTGCAGACAAGTGATGGGCATGCGTTTAAAATCGAACCGCTGGCAACGCGAGATAATGGTAGAGGGAACCTTGCTGGGAGCGGTCGTGGCCAGGATGAATTTGACATGATCAGGGGGTTCTTCCAGAGTTTTCAATAAAGCGTTAAAGGCTTCCGAGGTGAGCATATGAACTTCATCCACAATATAAATTTTATAACGGCCGTAACCCGGAGCAAACTTCACATTATCCCTCAACGTGCGGATTTCATCGATCCCGCGGTTGGAAGCCCCGTCGATCTCGAGGACATCAAAACTGTTTGCCTGCGTGATTTCCCGACAGGGAGGACATTCGCCGCAAGGATTGAGCGTCGGACCATCCTGGCAATTGAGCGATTTGGCAAGGATCCGCGCGCACGAGGTCTTGCCCACACCGCGCGGACCGCAAAACAAAAATGCATGGGCGATCCGCTTTGAGCCAATCGCCTTCTCCAGCAATTGCGTGATGTGGTCCTGTCCCACCATTTCCGCAAACCGCTGCGGCCGATATTTTCGGGCTAAAACGAGATAGGCCATAACTCCCCTTTATAAAAAGCTGATCTGGTAATCGCTGATTTCAAGATCACGGAAGGATTGAATAAATGAGACAATTGATTGCAGGCACTGATCCAGGGACCGGTTATCATTACCGATCAGCGTCAGTCCATAAACCGCACTTTGCCATTTATCCAAGTCATCCAACTCCGCAAAACTCACATGAAATTTCTGCACCCCCCGGTCTTTGAGGCTTTTTAAAATCATGCGTTTATCTTTGAGGGATTGGGCCGAGGGGATATAAAGCTGAACCAATAACACGCCAATATGGTAAGTAACCTCACGCATCGAGATTTTCGGTTATGACTTCGGGCTGTGCAAAAGGCTGTCCCCAAGGCTGACCTTCAAGGCTGATTTGATTTCCGGATAAGCGAAGGTGTACTGACTGTCTAACAAACGCTTCGGCATCGCTCGGGCGCCATTTAAAAGCAACTCCTCCCCCATTTCCCCAAACATCATTTTAACAATCATCGCGGGCAAGGGGAAAAACGTCGGGCGCTGCATCACGCTTCCCAGACTTTTGGTGAATTCCGCGTTCGTTACCGGATTGGGAGAAACAATATTGACGGGGCCGGAAATTTGATCATGAGCGATAATGTGGGAAATGATATTGGGAATTTCTTCCAAGGCAATCCAACTGATCACCTGCTTGCCCGAACCGATTCTGCCCCCCAGTCCTAAATCGAAGACCGGAATCATCTTGGCCAAGGCCCCTCCTTTGCCGCTTAAGACCATCCCGAAACGCAAATTCACGACCCGAATCCTGCCGGCCTGGGCAGCCTGGGTTGCCTTCTCCCATTGACTGCAGACCTGCGCCAAAAAACCTTTGCCCTTTGGACTCGATTCATCCAGAACCACTTGACCAGGCTGCGGGCCATAAAATCCGACGGCGGAGGCGCAAAAAAAAACTTTGGGAGGGCGAAATAAGAGCGCGAGTGTTTGGCTTAATAAAGCCGTCGAGTCAACGCGGCTCTCATAAATAACTTTTTTGTTTTCCTCGGTCCAAGGTTTATCGCTGATATTGGCGCCGCCCAGATGAATGACACAATCGTGGGCTTCCAGTTTTTCGGCCTCGATGGTGCCTCTTTTGATATCCCAGCGGGCAATGGGTTCTCCGTGGTTGTAAAGGGTCGTCTCCCGAATAATCCGGGTGAGGTAATGACCCTGGGTTTTGAAATGCTCAATCAATCGGGAGCCGATCAAACCAGTGGAACCGCTGATGGCGATGCGCATTCACAATTCCTTGGTTGATTCTAGCAGAAAAAATTTTTCTGGGTTTATGTTACATAGCAAAGGCGGCATTGTCAATGGATATCCCGAGGAAAAATTAAAATTTTCTCTAAGAAAACAACCCTATGGGGAGTTTTTATCGTCGGGGGTCACAAATCACCACGACGATTCACGCTTCCCGAAGGACGCTTCACGTCTTAGCACCTCGTCTCTCGTGAAGCGTATCTCATCGTACAGGTTATCCGGCAATCTGTTCTCCTTCGCAAAAGTAATGGACTGGTTCTTTTGTTTCGGAGCAACAATTCTGCTTGGAGAATATTGCTGCGAAGCCCCGCCCACGGCGGGGCGTAGCAGAATGGGGATCGGAAATGGTGATCCGGGTCCGGATTTCCCTTTCCGGATCTACGGATAACCGGATTGCCATTTCGTCTTCAATCCTCTTGTCGAAAAAATATTTTAAGCTAGACTATAAGCTGGAGGAAACCCGTGCGGAAAAAAATTATGGTCGTCGATGACACCGAGGACCTTTTGGAATTAACGCGGAGGCTTCTGGAGTCGAGAGGTTATGAGGTCATCGCCCTCCCCGACAGCAGCCAGGCCATGGAAGTCATCCGCAAAGAACAACCGGACCTCATCCTGCTCGACATGCTCATGCCCGGTCCCAGTGGCGAAGAGGTCTGCCAGCTCATCAGGAAAGAACCCTCCACCCGTCACATTCCGGTGATTATTACGACGGGCCAATTGATTGAGCCCGATACTGACGCTGCGATAGGACCATGCGCCAACGGGTATCTCAAAAAGCCGTTCGAACCCGATGAGATGATCAAGCAGATTGAAGGATTCCTTCCCCGCTAAACCTCTGATCCTTCAAAATGAAATTCACTTCTGCGGGTTTTTTCTTAACGATAAGGCAATGCGCTTACGTTGCACATCGACTTCGAGGACCGTTACGGTGAGCCTTTGATGAACCTTGACCACGTCGTTGGGATTACGCACGAAATGATCCGACAGCTGGCTGATGTGAATGAGACCGTCCAGATGGACTCCGATATCAACAAAGGCGCCGAAGGCGGTGATGTTGGTGACGACCCCGGGCAAACGCATCCCCGGTTTTAAGTCTTCGATCTTTTGAACGGTGTCGGCGAATTTAAAAATTTCAAACTGCCGACGTGGATCCCGCCCGGGTTTGGCGAGTTCATTCATAATGTCGTTCAAGGTGGGCAGTCCGACGGCGTCTTTCACGTACCTCGCAAGAACGATTTTTTTTCGCAGCGATTCTTCTGCCATCAAATCCTTCACGGAACAACCCGAGTCCGCGGCCATGGCAAGAACGATCGGATAACTTTCGGGATGGACGCTGCTAGCATCCAAAAGATTCTTAGCATCGCGGATCCGCAAAAAGCCAGCCGCCTGCTCAAAGGCTTTCTTACTCAACCGCGGAATATCGAGGAACTGCATCCGGGAATGAAAAGGCCCTTGTGCGTGACGGTATTGAACTATGGATTTGGCCAGGGCCGGTCCCAAACCCGAAACATACATCAACAGCTCTTTGCTCGCGGTATTGACCTCGACTCCAACCTGATTAACACAACTGACGACCACATCATCCAGGCTTTCTTTTAACCGCGTTTGGTCCACATCATGCTGGTATTGCCCGACGCCAATCGATTTGGGATCAATCTTGACCAATTCCGCCAAAGGATCCATGAGCCGGCGTCCAATGGAAATAGCTCCCCGCAGTGTGACATCCAATTCGGGAAACTCTTCTCTGGCCACCTCCGAGGCTGAATAAACCGAGGCGCCGCTTTCACTGACCATCATGATCGGAAGTTCTTTTGGCAGACCGATCGAGCGGATAAAAGTTTCGGTTTCGCGGCTGGCGGTGCCGTTACCAATGGCGATGAATTCCGTCGAGAATTGCTGCACCATCGTCTTGATTTTATTCGCTGCTTCCTGGGCAAGCTGATCAGACTGTCCTAAATAAATTGTGTCATGCACCAAGAGTTGTCCCTGGCCATCGAGGGCCACAACTTTGCAGCCTGTCCTAAATCCTGGATCAATGGCAAGAATTTTTTTCTGTCCTAAGGGCGGCGCCATGAGCAGTTGTCTCAGATTCTCGGCGAATACCTTGATCGCTTCCGTGTCGGCTTTTTCTTTGGTCATCATGCGGATTTCGGTTTCCATGGACAAGGAAAGGAGCCTTTTATAACTATCGGCCACGGCCATTTTCACTTGGAAGGAACTTGGGGTCGAACCTTTGACAAACAAAAATTCCAGGATGCCGAGCGCTTCTTCTTCGGGCGCGGTCACGCGCAAAAGCAATACCTCCTCTTTTTCTCCGCGGCGCATGGCCAGAACCCGATGCGAAGGGGCTTTTGCGACGGACTCCTGCCAGTTGAAATAATCTTTAAACTTGATTCCTTCTTGCTCGCGTCCGGTAATCACTTTGGAAGTAAAGACTCCCTTGGTCGCAAAAAGTTCACGGATTTTTTCTCTCGCCGGCTGATGTTCATTCACCCATTCCGCCATGATGTCGCGCGCACCGGCTAAGGCGTCCTCACTCGATTCCACTTTTTTCTCTGGATTAATAAAGACAGCCGCCTCTTGCTGTGGATCGACGCTGGGATCTTGAACCCAAATCCTTTCCGCCAGCGGTTCCAGTCCTTTTTCTTTGGCGATGGTCGCGCGGGTGCGTTTTTTGGGCCGGTAAGGAAGATAAAGATCTTCCAAGACCGTCAACGTCGGCGCTTGCTCAATCTTTTCCTTAAGTTCGGGGGTTAGCTTCCCTAACTTTTCTAACGATTCAAGAATGGCGACGCGACGCTGATCAAGCTCGCGCAACTGATTCAAACGGTTGCGAATCGAGGTGATCTTAACCTCATCAAGGCTTTCGGTCACCTCTTTGCGGTAACGGGCGATGAAGGGAATGGTAGACCCCTCATCGAGGAGTGTGACCGTTGCCCCCACTTGACGGGGGTGCAGATCCAATTCCTGGGCGATTTTAACGATGTACTGGGATTCCATGCGGCTTTTTTCTACTGAAGGATCATGCGCAGGCGAGAAAAAACACTAAGGCGAGGCGCAACAAGAACAATAAAAAAATATGCCGTACCCCGTTCTTGGCTTGGCTTTAAGAATTTTAAAATGCAATCCCGAATTTAGAGCCCAATTCAAATGTCTTATTTTCTGGCTCATAAAAATTACCGAGAGAACCATCCACAACCGCCGAAGTGACTTCGGAATCGTCAATATTCCAGTAACGGATAAAGGGTTCGGCAAAAAGATCCACGTATTTGGCTTTATAGGCAAGCTTGATGGAGCCGCGCACCCCGACTCCTCGAGTCTGATCATTTTCAATATCCGGGTTATTGAAGCCGTTGAATTGATTTCCGTTACTCAGGTCGCTCACTTGCTTGCCTTTGAACATAAAATCCACCTCAACATTGAGCTCCGTATGCCAGGGTCTTTGCGGTAGGATGGCATTGAGGCCGACGGGAATATAATAGTAGGAGGAATGTCGGTCATATCCGTAGTAACCGGTGGTTGTCAATCTGCCATTGGCAATATCGTCCAGATGCCGATACCCAAAACCAAAATACCAATTTAAAATCGATTGGTCTCTAAGAAGGTAATCTTTTCCAAACAATCCTCTATATTCGTAATAGTCATTAGGCTCATCTTTGGTCTTTCCAGAACCTTTATAGTCCAAGTCTCCTTCGGCCCAGCGGGCTTCCAGCCCATAGGTATTGAGAACCGGATTGTTGAGGATACTTTCATCGGGAGGTCGATAGGTGTAGTTGGCAGAATAACCATTCATGATTCCCCAGAGTTTAACATCGGGGCCCGGTTCACGGTATAAGTAATAGAACGTCTCCTCGTTGACATCCAAAGAATGGGTCTTGCGCTCCTCAAAATGCTGTTTGCTAAAGATGTTATCCTGATAGATTCCCGAGGGGGACTGGGTTCTATTCATCACGTCCCGGTCATAATCACTGCCGATGTACTGATCCGTGCTTTTAACTTCACTGGAGGGGCGATGGGGGGTTGCAGAGCGCTCCCAGGGAGCGGGTTGTTCGACGGTTGACGAAGCGGCGGCGAGGTGGATGTTTTTTGTGACGCACACATCAGACCAGCTCACGTCGGATTGTTGCCTTTTTTGGCGGATGCAATCAAACTCAGCGTTCATGGCTTTCTGCCGAAGGTCGTGGTTTTGTGAACCTGTCGCAACGGAATTCGGCCGGACGATAATGGGTTCGGCGGTGAATTCTGCCACCGCCGCTTGCGCTACTGGAATCCGAAAAACCATCGAAACCAAAAAAATTCCCAACTGCAGAAGTCTCACATTATTCATTGCATTCACCTAGTTGTATGGTTGTTGTTATTATGAAAATATGAATAAAGAATATACGAAGCTTTAGAATTAGGCAAGGAAGTTTTTTGATTTGCCGGCCACCTCTCACCCCGGGGGTGAGAGGTGGCCGTTCACGCAGGTTTAGGATAAGGCAACAACCGCGCCGAATTCAAGATAAATACCAACTCCGAAGAAACATGGATGAATGCGGCGAGGATGGGATTCAAATAACCCAGAGTCGCTAAAACCACACCGATGCCATCCACCAGCAAGGTTCCGGCGAAATTGAACCGAATGATCCGCTGGCAACGCTTGGCCAGCTTTAGGGTCTCAACAAATTTCAAAAGATCATTACCAATCAAAAGTACATCCGCACTTTCGCGGGCCACATCGGTTCCGGACCCCATGGCCACACCGATCGTCGCGGCGCTTAAGGCCGGGGCATCATTGATTCCGTCACCCACCATGGCCACGGTCTTTCCCTCCAAAACCAGCTGGTTGATTCGGCTCAATTTCTCCTCGGGCAAAAGATCCGCTTCGAGGTTCGCAATTCCTAATGCCGTTGCCACGCGGCGTCCGACCGCCCAATTGTCGCCGGTGAGAAGAATCACCTTAATACCAAGCTCCTTGAGCGACTGGATCGCCTCGACCGTATTGGGACGAATCTTATCTTCGACTCGGATCGCTCCCAGCAATCGACCGGCCCTGGCCACCCAAACAGAAACCGGCTGACCGTCGAAGTCTTTGATGTTTCCAAAATCGATCTGGTTTTCTTTGAGAAACTTTTCTTTTCCAACAATGATTTTTTGTCCGTGCGACTGACAGATGATTCCCTTTCCTGGGACCGCGCGAAATCCTTCCGGATCAACCACGGCAACGGCCATCTGTTGCGCGCGGCGCAGAATGGCCTTGCCCAGAGAATGTTCCGAGAATCGTTCTGCCGTCGCTGCTGCCGTCAGAATATCTTTTTCATCCTGGCCATTGAACGTGATGACGTCACTGACCTCCGGAGTGCCCAGGGTCAATGTTCCCGTTTTATCCAAGACCACCGTGTCGAGGCGTCCCAGTGCTTCCAGGTATAAACCGCCCTTGATAATGGAGCCTTGGCGAGCGGCCTGGCCGATCGCTCCGACGATGGCTAAGGGTGTTCCTGCGGCAACCCCGCAGGCCCCGGCAACGATAATCACCGAGATCGTATCCTTGATATTGTGGCCCCAAAGGAAAGTCAATGCAGCGCAAACAAAGGCGAAGTAAACAAGATAACCCGCCAAACGGTCAGCAGTTTTTTGAATAGGGGCCTTGGAGCGCTCAGCCTTTTCTACGGCTTCGATGATTTTGCCAAAGGCGGTATCCCGGCCGATCCGGTCGGCCACGATTTCCAGCATTCCACTTTGATTGATGGTCCCGGCGAACACGGAGGATCCTACCGCTTTTTCGACCGGCAGGGATTCTCCGGTAATCGCCGCCTGATCGACGAATGAACTGCCTGTCATCACCTTGCCGTCGACGGCAATTCGCTCGCCGGGCTTGACAATCACAATATCCCCGATCGCTAAATCCTTTCGAGCGACAACGATCGCCTGGCCATTGCGTTTGGCCAGGGCTTGTGCCGGCAAATAAACCAACAAATTTTTAATGGCATGCCGGCCCCGATCCATCGTCATTTTTTCTAAAACCCCAGCCAGTGTCACAAAAAAGGTAATGACGAGGGCGGTCCGGTGTTCACCAATCGTTAAGGCCGCGATGATGGCAATGACCATAGAGAGTTCCATGGTCATTTGGCGGGCCAACAAATGCAAAAAGGCCTCCTTAAAAATAGGGAACCCTCCGATGAGAGTCAAGATGAGGCTCCCCCACTCCGGATAGGGAACGATCCCCCAGAATTTTTGCCAGTCGGCAAAAATGGCAAAGACAATGATTCCCAGGTAAAAAAATTCCCGTTGGCCGGGGCGGTAAGGATGATTGGATGGATTTTTCATACCTTAATCGGTTGATTGAAGAGGAATTTAAGGGGAGAGCTTTTTGTCACCTATTGGATTCGTAAAAGTGAGGGCTTCGTCATAAATTTGATCAAAACCCTTACGGAAATCAAGGTACCATGATTCATCGCGGGAAAGAACCTCTTGGCGCGTTTTCCCTTCCAGAGACGAAATTCCTATTGAGGTGACGACAAACTTCGGATTTTCTTCATAGATCCGATGCCAGGAACGCGCGATGAGTTTCTGGTCACCACAAACAAAATTGATTTCATCGTAACTTGAATCTGGTCCAAATGAATTCATTTCGCTGTCTTTGAATAGAGGCCGGCTGCGTTTCCATAATTCGGAGAGAAATTCCTGGGCTTTGGGACTCGCCGAATCAACCGATGCAATAGTGTTCCTCTCCATCTTCCCTTCTAGTACACTGTTAACCTAGTTTTTAATCTCTTCGGGTAAATTCCCCGCAGCTTGCTGCGTACGAAGATGGTATATTGTGTGAGTGAGCAAGTACATCCATAAGAGTCATAATGTATCGGTGTTGATCTACCATGTGGTGTGTCCGGCGAAGTATCGAAGAGTAGTGTTTAGCAAAGGAGTGGATGAGAAGATCAAAGAAGTGTGCCTGGAGATTAGCAAGAGGTATGAAGTTATCTTTTTGGAAATAGGAGTGGATAAGGATCATGTACATTTTCTGATACAGTCTGTGCCGATGTATAGTCCGAAGAAGATTGTTCAAATGATAAAGAGTATAACAGCCAGAGAGATATTTAGGATGTGTCCAGAAGTCAAAAAGCAGCTGTGGGGAGGAGAATTTTGGACAGACGGGTATTTTGTGAATACGGTAGGTCAGCATGGGAACGAGTCTACGGTTCAAAAGTATATTCAGGAGCAAGGGAAAGAGAAAGAATATCAAAAAATATATCAACAACAATAACGCTTTTCTATTGACATTTTCTTATCCAAAGATGGAATAGCACTGATAGCGGGAAAGGAATCCTTCGGCGTCAGCAAGATGAAGGTATTAAAGTTCCAAGCCAGCCTGATGGAAGAACGAGCGAAGAA
>JAHFFW010000012.1 GCA_023247725.1 Candidatus Omnitrophota bacterium
AGAGTGGTAAAGGTGAGCGAAACTAGTGGTAAAGGTTCAGCGAAACTGCTGGTAAAGGTTAGCCGAAATCAGTGGTAAAGGTTCTCCGAAATTGCTGGTAAAGGTCCCGCGCGGAACGCATGAAATACCGCATTGCGATTCTCGGTTCCTATGGTGGAATGAATTTGGGAGATGAAGCCATCCTTCAGGTGATCCTGCGTCAGATCCGGGAATGCCTGGATGCGGAGGTTTTGGTGCTGTCGCGAAATGCGGAAGATACTCAGCGTCGGCATAAAGTCCGAGCCATCAATGTGCGGGATTCAGAAAAGGATCAAATCATCAATGAACTGAAAAGTATGGACTTATTCATCTTGGGAGGAGGCGGCATCCTTTTCGACGGCATGGCTCAGGAAATGCTCCGGCATGTGAAATTCGCCAAAGAGTTAGGGATCCCCATCATGGTTTATGCCATCAGCGTGGGTCCGCTGCAAGATCCGGAAGCCAAGAAATTGGTTTCCGAGGTGCTCAACCGCGTTGATCTCATCAGTGTCCGCGAAAACGAAGCCCGGCGGCTTTTGATCGAGTTAGGGGTGACGCAACATATTGAATTGACGGCCGACCCGGCGCTTTTGATGCAAGAGGAGCCCTTGACCGACGACATCATCGCCAAAAAAGGATTTGACCCGGCATTGCCGATCGTTGGGTTTTCCGTGCGCGAACCAGGCAAGGCGGCGCCGGACTTGGATGTGGATCATTATCATGCGGTCCTCGCCAACGCCGCGGATTTTATGATTGAACGCTTCAAGGCCGAGATCTTGTTTATCCCCATGGAACCCGGTGAACGTCGCGACATGCAGCACTCCCATGCCATTATTTCAAAAATGTCGAATACGAAAAAAGCCGATGTTCTCAAAGGAGAGTACAGCTCAGGACAAATCCTTTCTCTGGTTAAACATTTTTCCTTCGCCGTCGGGATGCGGCTCCATTTTCTTATTTTCTGTGCCTTGCAGAATGTGCCTTTCGTCCCTTTACCTTATGCGGCGAAAGTTTCGGGTTTCATTTCGGATCTGGGCCTGGGCATCGAATCAATATCCGATTTGAATGTCGGCAAACTTTGCGCTTATCTGGATCGGGCATGGGACAGCCGCCCGGCCATTAAGAAAAAATTGGCAGAGAATGTCCCGCCTTTGCAGCAAAAAGCCCGACGGACGAATCAGATCCTCTGTGAATTTCTACGTGCGGTGAAGCCTGAGAGCCATCGCGTGACTTAAGGTGAGCAGTTGGGATTACGGATTCGACTTCTCCAAATAATTCCTCGTTAGTTCCTTCTTCAAAAATTCAAAAGCCTCATCCACGTTATCGAATGAGCGGAAAATCTCCAAATCCTCCAAATCGATCGTCCCCCATTTCGCCAAGGCCTTAAAGTTAATCACCTCGCTCCAGTATTCATTTCCGTAGAGGATGATGGGCATGTATTTTTTTGATTTCTTGGTCTGCACTAGGGTCAGCAATTCAAACATTTCATCCATGGTTCCAAACCCGCCGGGAAATAACACCAGCGCCTTCGCCAGATAAAAGAACCAGAATTTCCGGATAAAGAAGTAATGGAATTCAAAGGAAATTTCTTTGGTCTGGAAGGGATTCGGATGCTGTTCATAAGCAAGGCTGATATTAAGACCGATCGAGGGACCATTGGCTAAGGCCGCTCCTTTATTGGCAGCTTCCATAATACCCGGGCCTCCTCCGGAACAGATGATAAAGCGGTAATTGGGATCGGCCAATTCGAGCGACCAGCGGGTCAGCTTCTCGGAAAGGCGGACGGCGTCTTCATAATACCGGGACATTTTAAGATCGCCTTGAGTCCGTTCGTATTGCAGAAGCAATTCTTTCGAGGCAGGTTTTTCCGTCGAAAGGCGGGCCTCGAGGTTGGTCAGATTGGTTTGGGCTGCCTCCCGGGAAAGGCTGCGGGCAGAGCCAAAGAACACGATCGTGTCCCGGATGCTGTGCTGGCGAAAGCGAATCTCCGGTTCCAGGAGTTCGCACATGACCCGGATCAATCGGGCCTGAGGAGAATGCAAGAAGGCCAAATTCTCATACGCCTTTTGAAAACCCGAGGCGGAAGGGATGGAATTGTTGCCGTTGGTCATAGGGGATCGAATTTTTTGGGAAAGCTGCGAAGCCATCATAGCAAATGAATAAGCAATTGCAATTATTAATCCAAAAATCCGTCGGCTTTTTGAAAAATTCTTTTGTCCTAAAGAAATTATTTGCTTTCTCTTCCAGCGGCGGGTATATTGGAAATGGAAATAATCCCCCAAAATTTGTAACAAAAGGAAGCGCAATGCAAAGAAATGTCGCTTTTCTCTTTCTCTTTTCCCTGGCCACGGTAACTCCCGTTATGGCCATGGAAGAGGTGGTCCCGACGCTGCCGCAAGCCGTCGTCCTTCCCCCGGCTTCGGAAAAATCCAAAGAAACCCCTGTCAACGAGACATCCGCGGCTTTGTCCTGGGAACAAAAGAATGCAGACCAGCCCTTTATCTACTTGTACAATCATTACGATATGAAACTCAATGAAGACTGGTCCTATGAAGAGGTGTTAAATTATCGGATCAAAATCCAAAAGGACGGCGCCAACTATCTCGGCGAACAAAAAGTTTATTACGACAAAAGCCGCGAGGAGGTCAATGACATCCAGGCCTATGTGATTGCCCCCGACGGAACCAAGTACCCTTCCACCAAGATCCAGGATCTGCCGGTGTATCAGGGCTCGCCCATGTACTCTGACTTTCGGGTCAAGGTGATCACGCTCCCCCAGGTTGGGCCGGGAACGATCATTGATGTATTCGTCAAGGGCAAGACCTTTCGCAAGGCGATCAAAGACAACTATTGGGAACGGATTGATTATCCGGCGGTGCCGACCAAATCGGAGACCTCCACGTTTGTTTTTCCGGTCAGTAAGAATATTCAGTTCAAGCAATTCAATGCCAATTTCACTCCCGTTATTGAAAAGAACCAGGATTTTATTCGTTATACCTTCATCTTTAATGAAACCGAAGATTTGCAGGAGACCGAGCCGTATCTTCCTCCTTACGAAGAGATCCGGGGATATGCGGTTTTTTCCTCGATCCCCGACTGGAAACTGATCGCCGATTGGTACCGGGATTTGGTGAAACTCAATTCTCGCGATGACGAAACGATCCGCGCCAAGGCGTTGGAGCTGACGGCAAACAAGGTTACGCAACGGGAAAAGGCATTGGCTATTCTGGAATTTATTCAGGATCATTTCCGCTATGTGGCGATGAATTTCGGAGACAACACCGTCGAGCCACATCCTTTGTCCGAGATTTATCAGAACCGTTATGGCGACTGCAAGGATTGGAGTCTCTTGGCCCGGAAACTACTGGACTACGCCGGGATCAAATCGAGCGTCTGTTTGTTTAATGACGAATATGCCGGAGATCCACAGAACAGTTTGCCGCAGATATCGGCTTTTGATCATGTGATCCTGGAGGTCGAGGTCGACGGTCAACATTATTTCGTGGATCCGCAGACCAAGGGTTATGATCTGGGCGAGCACCCTTCCAGTTACGATGGCGCCCACGTCATGGTCATCGATGAGGAAGGGTTTCGGTTTGACCGCCTTCCGCCTTTGGATGAAAAGGCCAATGCGATTCTTAGTGAAGGGACCGTCGAGATTAAGGAAGATGGTTCGGCTAAGTACGATGTGGCGATCACTTTTGGCACCGATTATTCACAGAGCTTTCGTTATGGTTGGCAACAGGCGACCGACCGCGATCGGGAAAAAATGCTAGAGGCCATGGAACATCGGATGACGAAAGGAGACCAGGTTTTCGAACATCGATTCGAAGGACTGGAAGATCGCTATGGTCCGGTGAAATTCGTCATGAAGTTTGAGCGCCCCGACGCATATCCGGTTATCAATGACATGATCATCCTTAAGGAGGAAATGGAAAACCGAGTTTCTGACTTCGCCGAGAAAAAGCGGAAATTTCCGATCTATATGGCCAGTAATGTCCTTGTTTCCCACAAGGCGCAGTACATCCTGCCACCGGGATACTGGATTGATTACGTCCCGGATGATTTTGATCTTAATATGGACATCATGCAGGTCAAATGCGGCTACGTGAAGGAAAAAAATATGGTTCGCGTGGAGACAGCGTACCGCACGAAGCGCGCTCAGATGCAGCCCGATCTTTATCCGCAGGTGCAGGATTTTTTCAAAAAGTTTTATAAATTGTCGAATCGGTATATTGTTCTTAAAACGAAGCCTCGCTCCGGAGACTTAGGTTTGAAAGAAAACTAAAAAAGCGGGATAGATTGAAATCGCGGGGGGCCAGGGCCGGGAGTTTTTTCAGGCCCTGGCCCCCTTTGCGTGCCCAGCACGTCATCGGACCTCCGGTTTATACCACCGTTGTCCGTCCCGTGTCAGGAAACCCTACAGGGTCAACGGCGTTTCTTGTCTTGACAGCTCAAATCAACTTTGTTAAAAAGGGAACGCTGTTATCGTTCGTTGGGAAGGACAAAGATTCGAATTTAAAAAGGCCGCGCCGACTGCCTTTAACGGTTGGTCAGGGGCGAGCCTCGCTCGACTCGGCGAAGCCGGGTCATTTCCTTTTGAAAGGAAATGCGGAAAAATGACGGGAGAAGGTCATGAAAAAAGCAATGGTCGCATCCGTATTCGTGTTTAGTCTCTTGGCAGCGGCTCATCTCCTTTGGGCGCAAGATCCGATCATGAATAAAGAACCCGGTCCGCCTATGGAGGACATGGGGCCCGGAGGGAAGATGGGAATGGGTGAGGACAAAATGATGATGCGCCAGGCCATGATGTGCCCGATCTGTTCGGCCGCTATCAAAGGAATGATGAACCCGCAGATCGTCGCCACCTCCGACGGTAGCGTCATTGTGGCCGCCGGACCCCGATTAATGAAATACGACAAGGATTTAAATTTGGTCAAAGAAGTCGAGATCAAAATCGACATGCAGGCCATGATGGAGAAAATGAAATCCTGTCCCATGTGTCAGATGATGAAAGAAAAAGGGCAGGGGAAAAAAGAGATGATGCGGGATAAGGAAGAGGGCCAAGCCGGTCCGCGGGCGAAGATTTTTGAACCTCCGGCGACGAAATAAAAGGAGTGTAGAAATTCGCGGGGCACGCGCCCGCCCTGCCGTAAGGCAAAGCGGGCGCGTGCCCTTTTGCTTTACCAGAACATGAACCCTTCCCGGCGAACCTTTGTGATCGGCGACATCCACGGCGCTGACCTGGCAGTGCGGCAATGCCTAGAGCGGAGCGAATTCGATTATGCCAGCGACCGTTTGATTTGTTTGGGCGATGTCTGCGACGGCTGGCCTTTTGTGCGGGAATGTTTTGATGAGCTCCTAAAAATCCATCATCTCGACTACATCATCGGCAATCACGATTTGTGGACCTTGCAGTGGGCGAAAACCGGAGAGACTCCGGATATCTGGACCTCCCAGGGAGGAGCCAGCACCCTTTCTTCTTATAAAGATGGAATGCCGGCGAGTCATCTTCGGTGTTTGCAAAATGCTCATTGGTATCTCGAAGACAACGAACGGCTTTTTGTGCATGGCGGCATGGATCCGCGGTTTCCTATGAACCAGCAGTCCAGGGATGTTTTAGTTTGGGACCGGGATCTCATTGTTCTGGCCCATCGGTTTGCCATCACCCATCCGCACTTTCGGTTTTCGCATTTCCGTGAGATTTTTATCGGTCATACGACGACTCAGCTTTTCCATATCGAAGAACCGGCGCGTTTCTGCAATGTCTGGGCCATGGATACCGGCGCCGGATGGAGCGGCCGCTTGTCGATGATGGATGTGGAAACCAAAAAGTTTTGGCAGTCCGATCGGGTAACGGATCTGTACCCCCATATAAGAGGAAGGGGGTAGCTATTTTCACATTCCTTGTATTTCGTCCATAATTTTTCCAACCAATTCTTGACCTGCCACCATGAGCTTTGTATAATGGGCCTCGTTTCCCAATACAATTTAACTTTTAGGCGCTGAGGGAATATTTGAGGAGGCGGATGGACCAAATTTTTTACAGCCGCACCCGCTGGCTGCAGTTGATGTACTTTGGAATTTCTGGCTTCATCGGCATCAATGCCTTTTTCACCGGCAAATCCGTCGAAAGTCCAGTTATTTTTTTCGGCCTAATTTCTTCTCTAGGGTGGGCTGCGCATGTGCATTCTTATCGATTGCGCTTGACCCGCGATGGACGTTTGATTGAGACGCAATGGCTTAAACCCCGCCGGCAAATGGATGTCGACAAAGTGAATGAAGTCATCTCCCGTGTTTACTACGCCTCCCGTGGAATCAAGATCGTCGGACCCTTACTGGTCAATCGCGATCACCGAGATTTTCCCCGCGCTGCGGTTGATACAAAGCTTGTCGAAGCTCTGCAAAAATTCCGGCCGGAATTGTCTTATGACCCCCAAAATCCCATCGAAAGCGACCGGCAAAAAACCGAGGTGACGAACATTGCGAAAAGGCTCATTACCTTCATCTTTCTACCCTTGGGTTTGTTCGTCGTGATCCTTTTATGCGTGTGTGCTGAAGGAACCCGCGCCGATCAGCTTCCGTCCTATCCCAAATCCGCGTTGATGAGTTGATCATAGTCATGCGGAACCTTTGAACGTACAGGAAAATTCCATGTCCGATTCCTTTGACCTTGATACTCATTCTGGAAAAACCGATGCCAGCCTCGAGAAAACCTCGCTCGCTGAGACACAAGGAAAACTTCCGCGATTCAAATTAAGCCTGCCGGAGCAATTAGATTTCAATGACGAATTCCGCGCTGCTTTTAATCTGATGGAAACGACGCAGGATTGTGTTTTTATCGCCGGAAAAGCGGGCACGGGAAAATCGACCCTTTTGCAATATTTCCGGGAGAAGACGCGCAAACAGGTCATTATTCTCGCTCCGACAGGCGTGGCGGCGGTCAATGTTTCCGGACAAACGATCCATTCGTTTTTCCGTTTTCCTCCCCGGCTCATTCAAAAAGAGCATATTCGTCGGCTTCGTAATCCTAGCGTCATGGAACGGGTTGAAACCCTCGTGATTGACGAGGTCTCCATGGTCAGGGCGGATTTGATGGACGGGATTGATTACGCCCTGCGCCGCAATCGCGATATGCCGCGCAAACCCTTCGGCGGGGTTCAGGTGGTTTTCATTGGCGATCTTTTTCAGCTGCCACCGGTCATTGAAGAGGAGGCCCGGAGAATCCTGGCCCAAAAATATCAAACTCCTTATTTTTTTAGCGCGGAGGTCTTCCAACAGGTGCAACCCCGATATATAGAATTGGAAAAAATTTACCGCCAGAGCGATGACGGATTTATCCGACTATTAAATAAGGTAAGGAACAAATTCGTGGGAGAAGAAGACCTCCTTCGTTTGAATGAACGGGTCAAAAAAGCAGAAGCTCCTAGTCAAGAGCGCATCACCTTGACGACAACGAATGAAGGCGCCCAAAGGCTCAATGACAATCGACTGGCTGCGCTGACGACCGAGGAATTCCGTTACCCTGCCAATATTTTTGGTGAATTCAAGGACTCCAGTTTCCCGACGGAAGCTCTCTTGCGGCTTAAAGTCGGGGCGCAGGTGATCATGATCCGTAACGACCCGGAAAAACGCTGGGTCAATGGGACGATCGCCGAGGTGGCGGAATTAACCAAAGATACGATTAAAGTCAAGGTGGATGGGAAAATTTTTGCGGTCCATCCGGTTCGCTGGGAAAGGATCGAACACAAATACGATGAGGCTTTTGACCGGATCGAAACCGAAACGGTCGGTGCGTTTGAACAGTTTCCGCTTAAACTCGCTTGGGCGATCACGATCCACAAAGCTCAGGGCCAGACGTTTAACCAAGTGACCATCGATTTGGAAAGAGGAGGCTTTGCGCACGGCCAAGTCTATGTGGCGCTGAGCCGTTGCACGAGTCTGGAAGGAATCATCCTCAAACGGCCGGTGCATTATGATGACATTGTGTTTGATCCACAAATTTACCAGTTTCGGGAAAGTTTTGCAAAATTAACAATTTCTCCGTCGGATAAATTGAACCAACCACATTTTGCGAAAGGACAGATCGTCGCCTTATTCGATCCTTCGACTCGTACCTCGGCCATGGCCGGGGGCCCTTCGCTCGGGATGGAACCCAATAATAAGAAATCACGCGAGCAAATCTCCAAAGGGCAAGAAGAAGGTACCACGCCCGCCTGCCGGCGAGGCAGGGGCATGCCCGTGGGGTTCCATTCTCGCGATTTGTGGATGATCGAGCATTGCTATGTGGATGAGGGCTCGGATCCAAAGTTTCGGATCTCCTGCGGAGACAAGATGAAGATTGTGAAAAAAAGTGAAATCGGTTAAGGCGCGAGAGAAAGATGACGCACAAAAAAATAAACTACCTTCCCGGCATGATTTTGAGTAAAATACCCCGAGTTTTATGAACACCCAACAAAGGAGGTCATGATGCTCAAACAGGCCTGTGGAGTTTGTAAAATTGTCGGTGCGCTCGCCATCATCGGAGCGCTGAACTGGGGGATCATTGGTCTTGCCCAGGTCAATGTCGTGGATAGAATCTTTGGTTCGGGGATCTCGCGGGTGTTGTATGTTCTGGTGGGGCTTTCCGGATTGGCGCTTTTGGCCAGTTATTTTGTCGTCTGCCCAGCCTGTAAGAAGCCGAGCGCGTAGGCAACAAAGTTTATCACAGGGATGTCAGAAAATTTAAAGGGGCGTTGTCCCGCTGATGGCGGGGCAATGCCCCTTCCACTTCCAGAGAAATCATGACGGATCCTGAGAAATTTTTTCTTGACAACATACTTAGCCTAGGCTAACATTTCGTCTAGTTGAATCATTCAGGATAAAAATAAAAAGTTATGCGTTCCCCACCTTCCAAGATCCCGGCCTTAAGCAATTCCATCAGCCAGCTCATCCCCCGGATTATTCAGGGCGCCCATATTGGCTTTCTCGCCAAACGACAGTTAACCCATACCCAGTTATTTGTTCTTGTCGCGATCCATTCTCAGGGACAGCCGTCCATGCGCACGCTGTCTAACAATTTAAAAGTGAGCATGCCCACGATGAGCGGGGTGATCGAACGCCTCGTGAAGGCGGGTTATGCCATACGATCGAAACACCCCCGAGATCGCCGCCAGGTCCTGGTGGAATTGACTCCCAGAGGTGAGCGAATGGTGGCAGAATTTCAACGGATGATCAGTGAGCGCTGGCAAGAAGTCCTGAAAGCCCTGGATTCGCCGAAAATAAAGGTCTTCGGACAAATTGTGGAAGAGCTCAAGAAAAGTTTAGAAAAAGATTCCCATCGTGAAAAAGCTTAAATTATTTTTCCTCTATTTATTGTTGACCTGCGGTTGGATTGGATTGAATGCGGTCGTCGCGCATTCTGATTCAGCACCCCTTGTCTTAACCCTGAAAAAAACTCTTCAGCTGGCCGACGAGCGCGATGTCCGGATGATTGTTTCCCAGGAACGCTTCCAGCAAAGCCTGGCCCGGATTGCGCAAAACCGCGCCTTTTTGTTTCCGCAAATCAATGTTCAAGCTTCTCAAATGCGGCAGACCCGCGATCTGCGCACCGCTGGGATCACCCTGCCAGGCGATCCTTTGGTCGGCCCTTTTAATAGTTTTGATGCCCGCGGACAAATCATTCAGACGATTTTTGATCCAGCCGCCGTGGCCAGACTCAAAGCCGCGCGGGCCAACGAAGGGCTTTCGTCTTCCGAATTGCGCAAAACGCGGGAAGATGTTTTGGCCTTGGTCGCGATCATGTTCATCGATGCCCGTCTGGCCGAACAAAATCAAGATTATGCACGAGCTGTTTTTAAAAAAGCTGAAAAAAAATTAACGCTTGTCAAGAAGCAATGGGACCTCGGAACCGTCTCAGCCCTGGATTTACAACAGGCACAAGCGGAGGTGGCGGCGGCCGAAACCCTTTTCCAGCAAACTCGTATGAACGTCAATGAAACGCGTTCGGATCTTTTGGCCGCACTGGGTTTTGATCTTGACCAACCCGTTCAATTTGCGAGTGAAAACGAATTGGTTTTAGGAAAAGTTTCAAGCGCGCAAGACGCCTCCTTGAGATTCCCCGATGTGGAGGTTGCCCGGGAAGAATTAAATCTCCGCAAAATTCAACAATCCATCGAGCGATATGAATACTGGCCCAAGGTATCGGCCCTGGCCGATTATGGACCAAGCGGTGTGGACCCCTCGAATAAAAGTGAAACCTATAGCCTGGGAGTAAAAATGTCCTGGCCGATCTGGGATGGGGGTTTGCGTTCGGCCCGTCTGCAGGAAGAGCAGAGCCGGTTCAAGGAAGGCCAGGCACAGTTAGCGTATGCCGAACGGCAAGCGCAGACTAAGATTTTTAATTCCGGGGAATCCTTGAACCGCGCGCAGGCCCTGGTCGAGGAAAAGAAAGTCCGATGGGCGGTTGCGCAAACCCAATTAAAACTCATGGAACAACGTCACGCCGATGGGTCAGCCTCGGATATGGATATTCTCGACGCACAAGTACAAGAAGCCCGGGCCCAAGAAGAGGCCCGCGAAGCCGAGGCTGATTTATTAACGGTGCAAATCCATCTCTGGCACGCCCAGGGAAACATGACCGCGTTCATCGAAGAACCCATCGCTGGAAAGACGCAAGGAACTCCATGAAAATCCGTTTGTCTTTTGTGATTGGCTTTTTGATTTTTGCCGGTTTCGCCTGCAGCCGAAATTCGTATCCCCAGACCATGAAATTTTCCGGCACGCTCGAATTGACCGAGCATGCCTTGGGGGCGCGGGTGGCCGGACTATTAAGTTCTTTATCCGTCGACGAAGGCGATGAAGTCAAGCAGGGACAACTTTTGGCCACCTTGGATCGCTATGACCAGAATCGCAAAGATTTTGAACGTTCGCAAAGCTTGTTCAAACAGGGAGGCGCCTCCGCGCAAGCTTTGGAATATGCCGCCCTGTCTTTGGAAGATCAGCAGATTGTTTCTCCCGTGAACGGAGTGGTCCTCCTCAAGGTGCACGAAATCGGAGAGACCGTCACTGCCGGATCGCCGGTTGTGGTCGTGGGCGATCGAAGCAAATTGTGGGTGAAGATTTTTGTGCCGGAAGGATGGATCAATCGCATTCTGCTTGGCCAGCCGACGACGCTCACCTTCGACGGGCTTCGCCAATCATTCAAAGGGCATGTCAATTTTATCTCCTCTCAAGCGGAGTTTACTCCGCGCAATGTTCAAACGCAGGAAGAGCGGATCACGCAGGCCTTTGCCGTCAAGGTGGTTTTGGACGAACCGCCATCGTTCCTTCGGCCAGGCGTGGCTGCGGATGTGGTCATCCAAACGCAGGAAAGAATTCCATGACTCCAGCCATCGCCATCGATGTGCGAGAATTAACCCGGCGCTTTGGACCATTGACCGCCGTCGATGGGGTAAGTTTCCAAATTGCCTACGGAGAAATCTTCGGTTTTCTCGGGGCCAACGGCTCGGGCAAAAGCACCACGCTGCGCATGCTTTGTGGAATCCTCGCTTCGACCAGTGGCCGCGCCACCGTCGGTGGATTCGACATCAATACTCAATCAGAACAAGTCAAAGCCGCCATCGGCTATGTGTCCCAGCGATTCAGCCTTTACAGCGACTTGACCGTGCAAGAAAATTTGCGTTTTTTTGGGAGGATTTACGATTTGGCAGGCAAGGTTCTTGAGAATCGGATTGAAGCCGTTTTGGCCATAACGGGTTTAAAACCGTTTCGCCAAAAGTTGGCCGGGATTCTTTCCGGAGGATGGAAACAAAAACTCGCCCTGGCCAATGCGATCTTGCATGAGCCCAAGATCCTTTTTCTGGATGAAGCCACCGCTGGCATTGATCCTTTATCCCGTCGGGCGATGTGGGAAGTGCTGTATGAACTCGCCGCTCAGGGGGTCGCGCTTTTTGTCACGACCCATTATATGGAAGAAGCCGAACGCTGCCATCAGATCGCCTTTATTAGTTCAGGAAAAATTCTCAAGATCGGTTCGCCTTCCGAATTGAAAAGAACAGTCAGCGGCCAATTGTTGCAGGTCCAATGCCAGCCGCTCATGAAAGCGTCACATCTCTTTGAAAAATTGCCCGGCGTCTTGAGTGTGACGGCTTATGGCACGGCCTTGCATTTGAACACACAGGATCCCGTCGCCGTAAAGAATCGGGTCGAAGCCACGGCCAAGGCCAACGCCATCCATATCGAATCCCTGCAGCCCATCTCTGCTTCCCTGGAAGATGTCTTCGCCACCCTTGAAGTCGATCGATCATGAAAAATATCAAGGCCATTGCCACCAAAGAGATGATCCATATCCTCCGCGACCGTCGGACGGTCTTGATGGTTGTCCTCATGCCGTTTATTCAATTGATGATTTACGGCTATGCGATCAACATGGATGTCAAACACCTGGCGACGGTCATCCGCGATGAGGACCGGACTTATTTAAGCCGGCGATTGATTGCGGCCTTTGAGCAGTCAGGGTATTTTGATGTGATCAAAAGGGTTGATTCGCATCGAGAACTTTATGAGGCCATTGATCGCGGCAAGGCCAAGGCGGGATTGCTCATTCCCCCGGATTTTACCAAAGACGTACTGGCGCAGCGTGGCGCTAAGATTCAGTTGCTCATCGACGGAACCGATTCGACTCCGGCCAACGTGGCGTTGAATTCCAGCCAGGCCATTGTGGCCAATTTTATGCAAAGAGAACGTCTGATTCCCGTCAGCATCCTGCCGATTGATTTTCGTCCGCGATTGTGGTACAACCCGGACTTAAAAAGTTCCTTTTTTATGGTCCCCGGATTAATCGGGCTTTTGTTACAGATGCTCATCCCGATGGTCACGGCGACCGCCATCGTCCGGGAAAAAGAACGAGGGAACATCGAACAGCTTTTAGTGACTCCGATCAAGCCTTTTGAACTCATGCTGGGTAAAATCATTCCGTATATTTTTATCGGGATGTTCATTGCCCTTTCGGTTTTAGCCACCGCGCAAATCTTATTTCATATCCCCATCCGGGGAAATCCTTTGACCCTTTTGGGCCTGACCTTTCTTTTTTTGACCGTGTGTTTAGGGATAGGGTTATTGGCCTCGAGCGTGGCGGACAATCAGCAGCAGGCCATGCAAATGATCATGTTTTTTATTGCCCCGTCCATCCTTTTGTCCGGATTCATTTTTCCCAGAGAAACCATGCCGCAGGTTGTTTATGGCCTGAGTTTTTTTATTCCTTTGACCTATTTTGTCATTATCGTCCGGGGGATTGTTTTAAAAGGACTGGGCTTGTTTGACCTCTGGGATCAGGTGATTCCACTGGCCCTTTTGGCGGTCTTGATTTTGGGTTTAAGCATTTCGCGATTTCACAAGCGGTTGAGCTGATAGAATATCACTTGCGCTTTGCCAGGAGCTGTTTTAATATGGCTATTATTTTTGGTCCAATGGAAACCTCAGAGAAAAGGCACGGGAATTTAAGGGACAGATTGTTTTAGACAACCACAAAGGAGAAGGCTCATGAAAAAGTGCACAATGATGATTTTGACAGCGATCCTGATGACGGGCATGGGGGTCGGCATTGTTACAGTAGCCGATGAGACCACGGCGTCCGCCGTGAATGCCACGGTCATGACGCCTCCGGCCGGGACAGCCGATGAAATGACCGGCATCCTCGCCGCGGCGGAAGAGTGGCTCAAGTTGGTTGATGACGGCAAATTCACGGCAGCTTGGGATGCCTCCGCCGATCTTATGAAAACTTTAACCGCGGCTGCGGATTGGGAGAAGGCCATTGTTCCGGTCAAACAAGTCTTTGGCAAGGTCAAAAGCCGTAAGTTAAATTCTCAACAGAAAATGACGAGTTTACCCAGTGCCCCGGACGGAGAGTACATGATCCTTATTTATGAAACCTCCTTCGAAAATAAGCAAAATTCCATTGAAACGCTCACCCTCATGAAGGAAAAAAGCGGTCATTGGAAAGTGGCCGGATATTTCATCCGGTAAAAATTAATCAATATTTCTTGAGTGGGATGGAAAGTCGGGGGCGGCCCGCCGCAAATGAATCGTAGGCGGGCCGCCCCGCTCTTTATCTTCAGATTCACTTCTCCCCACCTCGTAAGTGGGCGTGGTGAGGGTATTTCATGGCCTTAAGAGGATTTTGCAATCCTCATCTTAATACATGAAAAAAATTTCCGAACAGGCCTTATATCGCGGCCAATGGCTGGATCTTTATGAACTCACCTACAGAGATGAGAAAACTGGAACTTTGCTAAAATGGGAGACCGTGCGTCGTAAAAAATCTGCTCCCTGCGGCGTCGTTGTGATCGCGAAACTCATTCCTTCCCAGCGCTTCATCCTCATCCGGCAATTCCGTCCAGCCATTGAGGGCTTTATTGTGAGTTTCCCGGCCGGACTGGCCAATGGGGATCCGCAGCACGCCCTCGTCGAACTCAAAGAGGAAACCGGCTATACCGGTCGGGTGGTATCGGCGAGTCCGCCTTTGAAGGTGGGCTCGAGCATCATCGATGATTCCGGCCGCATCATTTATGTCGAAGTCGACGAACATGATCCAGCCAATAGCCATCCGCAACAACAGCTGGAACCCGGTGAGGTCATCGAAGTTTTGCTCCTTCGTCCTTCTGAGGGGAGAGAGTTCCTTGAAAGCGAATATCAGAAGGGGATTTATATTAGTTCCAACCTTTGGTATCTTTTTATCTCGTCCGAAGAGGTTGGAAAAAATCAACAAGGTTTAAAATTTCTCCGTCAAGGATAACGGCTTGAACAAACCTCCCGGGTTTATCAAAAACTACGGATTCTCCATCGTGCTTGTCCTTTCGATCCTCGCAGGTTCCTGCCTAGGGGTCGTTTTAAAAGAAAACGCCCGAATTCTCAAACCCTTCGGCGATATCTTCTTGAATCTTCTCTTCACCATTGTCGTTCCTTTGGTTTTCTTTTCGATCTCCTCGGCGGTGGCTGGAATGACGACCGGTCAGCGCTTAAAAGCCATTATGGTTTGGATGCTGATCGTCTTTTCCTGCACGGGGGCCATCGCCTCCCTATTTATGGTCTTGGTGGTCAGGCTTTTTCCTCCGGCCTTAGGAACCTCGATTCATCTTCCAACCGTGGTGCCTTCGAGTCAACCTTCGGTCCTGGAACAAATCGTCAAGGCCGTGAGCGTCACGGATTTTGCCGAGCTCATGTCCAAGAAAAATATGCTGGCCTTGATCGTCTTCTCTGTGTTCGTGGGGTTAGCTGCTTCAGCGTCCGGCCCGAAGGCCAGGGCCTTCCGGGATTTTCTCGCCGCCGGTCACGAGGTCATGGGCAAGGTCGTTTCTTACGTCATGTTCTATGCGCCTATTGGGCTGGGGGCATATTTTGCGTACCTCGTGGGGACACTGGGCAGCCAACTCGTGGGTTCCTACATGAGGGTCATGGTGCTCTATTACCCAACGGCATTAATCTATTTCGGCGTTGGTTTTTCCTTTTATTCCTGGCTTTCCGCCGGAGTTGAAGGGGTGAAGAAATTCTGGAGCAGCATCATTCCCGCCGCTTTAACCGCTTGGGCGACCGGCAGCAGTGTCGCGACCATCCCGACCAATTTGGCGGCGGCCAAACGGATCGGCATCCCCGAAGATATTCGCGAGGTGATTATTCCCGTGGGAGCCACGATTCATATGGAGGGATCGTGCCTGGCCGCGATTGTCAAAATTGCATTTTTGTTTGGTCTTATGGGAATGAATTTTTCCGGCACGGGCACACTGTGTTCTGCCGTCGGCATTGCCTTATTGTGCGGGGTCGTCATGAGTGGAATTCCGAGCGGTGGGTTCCTGGGCGAAATGCTCATCGTGACTCTTTATGGTTTCCCCATCGAGGCTTTGCCCATCATCTCAATGATCGGCACACTGGTTGATCCGCCGGCGACCATGGTTAATGCAACTGGAGATACGGTCGCGGGCATGCTGGTCGCCAGAAAATTGGATGGGCCTGGATGGGACAAGGGAGATATTCCGGACGGAGGTTAATCCGCAGAAGTTCAGTGTTAAGTGTTAAGTGCCCACTGGTCGTCTTAACACTTGAAACTTAACACTACTGACTTCCGTATAAATAATACAATATTTACGGAAGCAGTACTGCCAACGCAGGCAATAACTTATGACTATAAGACGAGTACCATTACTTATGCGTTGGTCAGTAATTTCGCGCCGGAAAGGCAAGCCCGTGGGGTTCCATTGATGCAGAGGCCCAGAAATTTAAACTTTGGCTGGATTTTTTTAAGCTGCATTTTTGTGAGCGGTCTTTTTGTTCCGCTCTTACCGGCAGAATCTTTTTCGATTCCGCCCATATTGAAAACACTGCCGGATTCTATCCAACAAGTTATTCTTGTTAAGCCATTTCCTTCCCGTGCGGCCTACGCAGAACTTTCGGCATGGGAAAAATCCGAAGATGATTCGTGGAGACAAGTGGTCGCCCCTGGCTATGCCATGATTGGCCGTCGAGGTTTTGCCCCTCTGGGACAGAAAAAGGAAGGGGATGGTTGTACACCGTCGGGAATCTTCCGGCTGAAGCTGGCCTTTGGAGATGTTCCTTTGGTTGAGACCAAATTGCTTTATCGTCAGGCCACCGACGAAGATTATTGGGTCGATGATCCTGCCTCTGAACAGTACAACCAATGGATCACCGGCCAGCCTCAAGCTGCCAGCTTTGAAAAACTCAAACGCCATGACATCTTGTACCGGTATGCCGTGGTCATCGAATACAATACAAACCCAGTTGTTCCCGGTCGAGGCAGCGCCATATTCCTGCATGTCTGGCGGGCCTTGGGAAAATCTACCTCTGGATGCGTCGCCGTCAGCGAAGAAACCATGATTGAACTCTTGCGCTGGCTGGATCGCGCCAAGACGCCGGTCATCATCCTGGGTGATGTCAAAAGTTATCGCGATGCAACGTTGCCTGCAGCAGAACGCTAATCTGTTCTTTGACAATATGGTGGTATAATTTCGCTATGCCTAAGCGATCAAGCAAAGATGAAAATGCCATTGCTTCATCAATTTTTAGCCAGCTCACGCAGTCTGCGCAGGAAGAGCCTACCAAAATCTTACCGCTGTAGCTTTGGGACGTCTTGGGGATTTAAGTGGCAGAAAGGCTCGGGAAAAACATTGTCTGAAAAACGTCGTTGGAAAATAGCTAGAAAAGCGGCTATGAGGCGATGAGTGAAGAAAATTGATTCTCAAGAAAAGTTATGCTACCATTGACACCTCTTTTCTGCATGATAAACTTTAACTAAAGAATACAATATTGACAAACGCTCATTCATTCAAAATCTATTGGCCACCGTTAGAACGTGAAATTGATATACGGGTAGAGTATGAGTATTATGATTTTCTAAAGATTCATTGGCCTCATGATTTTGCAAATCTCATTACAGCCTACAAAGTTTTAGAAAAGCCTAACCGTATATTTTTCGGACTAAATAGATCACACAGCGATAGCACTAAGAAATATTGTGTAATCGGAAAACCAGATCATTGGTACGTAGGAGAATCAAACAGCGAAGTGCCTTTTCCTCCTAAATGTGTTTTTGAAGTTTTTTTAGATGAGCGGCATAGTATTTTTGAGTTTGGCGTAGAAGAAGCAGATACCGAAGATCAACTATGTTCAGTTGGATGGCGCGAAAGATTCGGGGAGCTAATATGGAAAATTTCTTAAAAAAAGTAATGGCCGATATGAAATCAAAGGAATTTGGTTCGGGGAAGGATACTGCTAAAATTTGGTATAATTCCGTCGGTGATTGCATTCAATTTAAGACCGATCATGTTCCCTCGATGCGTAAAAGGATTGATGAATACTTGACTCTGTATCTCACATTAGAAGATCAAAAACCTATTGGATTCCAATTGAAAGATGTCCATGCTCTAATTAATAAGTATGAGATTGACCTTTTTGCGGTCCAAGCAGAATATACGCCTGCTGATAAAAAATTGATTTCAATTACTACATTAATTTTAAAAGCATTTTCAAAGATGCCGGCTAATCCAAATCGAATTTCTGGCTATACGGACGCTTTCAATACAATAGTCAAGGATGAAGATAAGGTAGAAATCCCTGTGTAAGAGAATCAATTCCTCATTTTTGAAGAGCCGACCTTCTTAGGGTCGGCTTTTTATTTGCCTTAACAATTCTTGAGCGGTCAAGTATACTTGCGCTATTGTTATTCGTGACCATTGTTTGCGAGGGATCCTTATGGGTCGCAAATCGCTCAAACTCTTTTTTATCTATGCCTTGGGTCTCTTCATGGTCTTCCTGCACAATGGATCGACCTTGGCGGATATTTCATCGCAGAAGCCGGCGCAACAGTTTTATGATCAGGCTGTCCTTGCCAGGGAGAATGGCGACTTGCAAAAGGCAAGGGAGGCCTGCCAAAAAATTTTGACCGATTATCCGGATTATGAATTCCTGCCGGCCGTCAGAAAACAACTGCAAGAGATTCTCTTGGCCCTCATTGTGTCCGATCAGAATTCTCCCGAAACCTTGGAGTATATCGTGCAACCAGGAGATACCTTGGGTTCGATTGCCCGAGCCAAAAAGACGACGCTGGAATTGCTTAAAGGGCGCAATCATTTGACGAGCGATACGATTCGTCCAGGACAAAGACTTTCGTTGTGGAATTCTCCATTCGAAATTTTGATCGATAAAACGCACAACACCCTTCAATTAAAAACCGCGAATCAAATCGTCAAAACGTATCCCGTTGCGACGGGCAAACAACAGACAACGACTCCGTTGGGAGAATTCACCATTCAACACCGATATCCAAACCCTGTGTGGTTTCATCATGGCGAGATCGTGCCGCCGGGAAGTCCGGAAAATTTCTTGGGGACCCGCTGGCTGGGATTTAATAAACCGAAATATGGAATCCATGGGACCATTCAACCAGAATTGATCGGTCAATCGGTCTCCGGCGGTTGCGTGCGCATGCGCAATGAAGATGTCGAAGAGCTTTATGATCTGGTGCCGGTCGGGACGAAGGTGACGATTGTGGAATAAGGATACGCGCAAACCCGCGGCGGCTTTTGGGCCAGAGGCCCAAAAGCCGCCGGCGCTTCTTCAGGCCTTCGAATTTACGAAATTAGCCATTGCAATTTTTTCGCGCCAGCGATAAACTCTTTTCAAGTCTTTTGGGTTGGTGAAGGGCGGGGTGAACCTTTGCGGTTTACCCCGTCACTGTTTTAAAGAATTCCATCTGCATCATGAAAGTCCTCAAAATTTTTCTCATGATCTTCCTGGCCCTGGTCATCCTCATCGGCGCCGGGGTTTATATCCTCGTTAAGACCTTCAAGATCGAACGCTACAAGCCGCAGATCTTGGCCGCCGCGGAAAAGGCCCTTGCGCGCAAGGTTGACTTCAAAGATATTCTCCTCGACATCAATTGGTCCCAGGGGATCAACATCCAATTGCAAGATTTGGTCATCAAGGACCATCCGGTTTTCCAGGAGGGACGCCTCTTACGGGTCCCGGAATTATCCATGGGTGTCGATGTATTCGCTTATTTGATGACAAGGCAGATCGCGATCCATAAAGTTAAAATTTCTGCCGTCGAGTTAACCCTCATCCGTGATGCGCAGGGTCGCATAAATATTTTAACCCTGGGACAGGAGCCTGCACCTGTGCCTGTTTCTCCGGGGCCAACTTCATCAGAACCGGCTGCGCCCGCTGCGGAATCTTCATCGCAACCTGCCGTCTCTGCATCATCGATTTCTCCGGCAACGTCATCCGGTCAGCCTCTAGCACCTAAGCCCGCCGCTCTTCCTTCGATCTATATTGATGAGATAAGCCTGGACAACGGAACGATCACTTATGTGGATCGCAGCCGGCCAACGGAGCTGGGGTTCTCGATCACTCAAATTGATGCTTTGATCAAACGATTTTCTTTGTCCGGTCCATTTTCGGTTGACCTGCAGGCAGCGCTTTTGACCGGAAAGAAAAATTTTTCGCTTAAAGGGACTGTTCAATGGAACCAGAACACCAGTGAAATCAAATTGAAAGAAACCGACCTGGCAACCGATCTGGCCCAGGAAGTTTGGGAGAAGCTCCGCTTTGCCCTGGGAGGTTTTATCAAATCGGCTTTGCCCGCGATTGCCAACGGCCAATTCTCGACGCACATCAAGGAAATGATCGTCGGACCAGATGGTTTAAAGAAAGCTAATCTGGAGGCTTCCCTCTCCAACGGGAATCTGCAATTTCGTGATGCGGCCCCGGGTGTTTCACTGGAAGCCTCGCACATCAATGTCAGTCTTAAAAATTTTTCTTTGGATGGACCTTTCCAATTCGAGGCCTCCTTAGGAATTTTTTCGCCGCAGCCCAATGTGCAGATCCTGGGCACAGGTCGGTTGAATCTTCCCGAGGGTGCATTCTCCTTGCAGGATACGGTGGTCAAAACGGATCTGGGTCAGTGGCCGCTGGAAAAAATTCAACAATCCCTGACTGTTTTGTCTCAAATGCCTTTGCCACAGACGCTGCAGGGCCAGCTGCAAATCGATTTGAAAAATCTTTTGGTCAATCCCGCTGGTCTTAAAACGATGAAAGTCGATGCCCAATGGAACAACGGAGTCTTTGTTGCCAGCGATCTTGCCCCGGGAATTTCCGTCGAGGCACAAGCTATTGGGTTAAAACTGAATAATTTTTCTTTGGCTGGCGAGCCATTTGGCTTTTTAGTCTCCGGCGCATTATTTGGAAAGGACCCTAATTTTTCTGCCGGTGGAACTGCGGCGGTTGATCTTGAGGGAAAATGGGAGACCCTGGCCAATACTCAGATCGTGATCGATCTGGGGCTTTTGCCTTTGAAAAAAATCCAGGCCCATATCGCTGATCTGCAGCCCATTCCCCTGCCGCAGGTCTTGCAGGGAAAAATGGCCGCGGAGATTAAAGAAGCCTCGCTGGGAGCCGCGGGCCTGGAAAAATTGCTGGCGAGTCTCAAATGGTCCGACGGAAAGATTGTCATGAATCAAGTTCAGCCGAATATTTCCCTCGCCGCGGATAAAGTGAAGTTCGAGCTTGTGAATTTCTCGCTGGGCCAGGAACCCTGCAGTTTCGTTTTCGAAGGCGGTTTATTTTCAGAGCAGCCTAATCTTTATGCCGATGCCACGCTGGCGTTGGATCAGAAAACCAAGACCATCAAGATGACCGATGCGCATCTGGCTTCGGATCTCGCGTTATGGCCCTTGGAAACGCTGCGGCAAGCCATCGGTCCTTTGCAAAGTCTGCCATTTCCTAAAGAATTAAAAGGCAAACTCAGCGCCGAAATCAAGGAGATGATCGCAGATCCATCCGGCTTGCAGACCCTGGTCATGGACGGTCAAATTCAAGACGGAAGGATTTATTTTCCGAATATAGCGCCGGGGTTGACGCTCGAGGCCGCGAACATCATTTTGGATGCCAAGGATTTGTCGATCAACGGGGATCCTTTCAAATTTGTTTTTCAGGGGGCGCTTTATGGTGAACGCACGAATCTCTATGCGGAAGGTCTCATGGGTTTGAATTTGAAAGGCCAAACCATTTCCTTGAAAAATATGGATGTTTCCTCGGACCTGGCGCTTGTTCCCGTCGGAAAAATTCGGGAATCGGTCGCAGCCCTCAAAGGAGTTCCTTTTCCAGAGAATTTAAAAGGCAAATTGGACCTGGCGGTCAAGGAATTGACCGCGGGTCCCAAAGGCTTAAGTGTTTTGCATCTGGATGCGGATCTGACCGATGGCGCGATGGAGTGGCCAGAGCTCATTCAAGGATTTTCTTTGCATGCATCGCACGCGAATGTGAAATTGCTGGGTCTGGATCTATCCGGCGCGCCGTTTCGTTTTGGCGTCAAGGCGGCGGTCTTTGGCGATAAGCCCAACGTCGTTGTGAATGGAACGGCAACCCTCGATCTGGCGTCGCAGAATATTTCTTTATCCCAAACTCAACTGAAGGCGGATCTGGCAAAAATTTCCCCTGACGAGATTCGCTCGGCGTGGGCAGGTCTCAAGGATGTGGTCTTGCCCGCCGAGTTGGGTGGGTTGCTCACGGTTGATGTGAGTGACTTGCAAGCTTCTGCGATGGGCATCGCTTCCTTAAATTTAAAAAGCACTTTAACCGACGGCCATTTGAAACATCCCCTGCTTTTATTGCCAGTCGATCCCATTGCCATGGACCTGGACGCAACGGCGCAAAATTTGAATCTGAATAATTTGTCTTTTCAAATCGGCGAGGGCACGATTCAGGCGAAAGGCCAGGTTCAAGATTATTTAGGAAAACAGATTTATTCCGCCGACGTCCTGGCCAGGAACATCGATGTCAAAAAAATTGTGGACCAGAGCCAGCAGCCGGTCAAACTCGAAGGAACGATCGAAGGGCAATATCAGATTTCCGGCGAAGGATTTGATCCGAAAAAAATTTCCGAAACACTTTCCGGCATTGGCCAGATTCAAGTGAAAGACAGCGTCCTTAGGGACATCAATGTCTTAAAAGAAATTCTGAACAAGCTCACGATGTTCCCGAAACTGGAAGAAAAAATCCAAGCCTCTGGCTTGCCCCAGGATTATCAAAAGACCCTTCAACAAAAAGACACGATCCTCGAGCAGGTTCAATTTGATTCCAGGCTCGCCAACGGATCGCTCGTGATCAATCCGGCCCAGATTGTCGCCGAGGGTTTTTCCTTGCGCGGAGACGGTAAAATCGGATTGGACCAATCGGTGGCCATGTCCGCCGCTTTTTTGATGGCGCCGGATCTCTCCGAGGCGATCATCCAGGCTGAACCGGAATTCCAATTCCTCATGAATGCCAAAGGCGAAATTCAATTTCCGGTTAAAATTGGTGGGACGCTTTCAAAGATTGCCATCGCCCCGGACATCCAGTACATCATGCGCACCGCCATTGAGAATCGGGGGAAACAGGAGCTGCAAAAAGTGATTCAAAAGGCGTTGGGAATCGAGAGTCCTTCCACACCTTCTGAACCGGCTCCACCCTCAACCGAAGGCGGGACCAATGAACCCGCTCCCGAGGAAAAAAAATCCTCGCCGCAGAAAATCATCGGAGACATCCTCGAGGGCATCTTTAGCCACTAATCATGGAATCTCCCATTGCCATCAAAGTCACCGGTCTAGGCAAGACATTCCAGTCCCAAAGCGAAACGGGAAGAAAAATCAAGGCCCTCGACGGGATTAGTCTGGATATTTACGAAGGCGAGATTCTAGGGATTCTGGGTCCCAATGGTGCCGGCAAAACGACCTTTCTCAATATTCTGTCTACCTTATTATTGCCTGACCGTGGGGCCATTGAGATTCTGGGCCTTAAGTTCATCCCTAAAAATTTTTCCCGCATCCGGCGACTGCTCAATATGTCATCGGGCTACCCCAATTATCCCTGGTGCATGACGGTGGAAGAAAATCTGCGTTTCTACGGACGGCTTTACGGTCTGGCCACGCCGCAGCTTAACCGTCGGGTGCCGGAATTGATTGACATGTTTCAACTCTCGGAGTATGCCCGGATGCGCTTTGACGAACTTTCCAGTGGTAATAAACAACGGCTGTCCCTGGCCAAGGCCCTCATCAATGATCCGCGGGTTTTGTTTCTGGACGAGCCTACGGTTGGTCTCGATCCCGATGTGGCGGCACGCACTCGCGAGATCATCCGTCGGATTTTGAAAGATCTCAGGGTCACGGTTTTATTCACCACGCATGACATGCGCGAGGCCGAACTCCTTTGTCAGCGGATCGCGTTTCTTAAACAGGGCAAGATGGTCAAGCTGGCCACTCCCGAAGAACTCAAGCGTTCCCACGGCAAAAAGGATTTGGAAGAGGTTTTTATTGAGTTAGCGCGCCAGTCGAAACCGGAAGAAACGCTCGAGGTGGTCCAGATTTCCCCGCATCCCGACGGAATTGTCCGGGCCAGCGTTGTTCCGGAATCCCTCATCTTCGCCACGTGGCAATGGGTGAACCGGTGCCTGGCCTTTACGTACCGGAATTTTTTATTTGCCATTCGCAATGTCTTCGCCTTTGTGGAATTGGTGTTCTGGCCTCTGGTGACGCTCATTTCCATTGGCCTCATGGGGGATTATTTGCGTTTGCAGTCACAAGCCTTTGCCTTCATTCTGACCGGGGCCATCACCGGCGGGGTTTTACAGGTCACTCAACTGGATGTCGCCTACAGCCTTTTGTATGAGGTGTGGTCGAAAAGCATGAAGCATACGATGCTGACTCCCGTGGGGGCCAGCGAGCACATGTTCGGTTCGTGGGCCATCGGCATTGTACGGGGGACGATCATTCTCGCCTTGCTGGGAGGCGCCGCGAATGTGTTTTTCGGCTTCCATTTTCCCGGGATGGCCATGAGTCTCATTTTCCTCGTCGGCATCTTTGGCTTTGCGTTATTGCTGGGCCTCATGGTGAGTGTGCTCATTCTCACCTTTGGCCAGAAGGCCGAGATCACGGCCTGGATGTTCGCCTATTTATTTATGCTGCTTTGTGGAATTTATTATCCGGTCCAGACGTTGCCACCATTTTTTCATGCGCTCGCCCAGTGGATTCCGTTGACGTATTTCTTGGAATATTTCCGTCGGGGATTTGGGTTTGTTCCGTCCTTTGAGCACGGATTGACGAAGGGATTTCTTCTGACCATGGCTTATCTCGGATTGGGGATTCTGGCCTTAAAAGGGGCTTTTCACAAGGCCCGGCAAAAGGGCATTATTATTCGTCTCTCCGAATGATCCTTCTTAAACCGCGCGGGGGCGGCCCCGCCTTAATTTAAGGCGCGGCGGGGCTGCCCCCGCGCGGTTATCATTTATAGAGAAAGATCTTGCAAGATAAAGCCAAGCTAACCGCGAAGAGTCGAAGAATTGAGTTTTGGCTTGCCAAAAGCCAGGCGCAACGATTACAATAAATCCAACTTCAAGACAACTCCATTCAGGCCGAGGAACCGGATCCGTCATGGCCCATTTTGACAAGGAAAAGCGCCGTTTCGAACGCTTTAAAACCGACCAGGAAATTTTTTTTACCGTCACCTATGAGATCAAAACCAAAATCAATTTTCAATTGATGGAGGCGCAGGCCGATAAAATCCTGCAGCCCAAGTATCCCGCCATCAGCCGCGATGTCAGCGTCGAGGGTCTTTGTCTCACCAGCCTAAAAGAATTGCAGCCTGGCGATCGATTATTGCTTGAGGTCTATGCCTTGGATAGTCGGGAGCCAACCTATATGCAGGGGGAAGTCCGTTGGTCCAAGAAATTATCCGCGAGGGCGAAAGATAAGGGAACGGTGGATACGGGAATCAAGGTTCTCACCGTCGAGGGACGTCATGTGGAGGAGACGTTTTATCGTGACGAAAACCAACAAGTGGTTTGGAGCGGAGTTTTAGAAGCGGTTTTGGGAAGCTTTAGGAAAAAGTAAATGGTGGCTCGGGGCACGTGACTAGTTGACTGTTTTATATCATACAATTTCGAAAACAAGCCGACGAGACCCGGGCCACGGGTCATGAGACACCCAAAAGAAATAACCATGGAATACACCGCCGAAGTTCTTCAAGAAACCGTCAAAAAATCATTCGCCCAAGCCGATCATCTTTATGTGATGGAAACCCTCAACATGTATGGCGTCGAGCCAGGCGAGCTTGAGCGAGTCAAAGTCCAACTGGCCATCCTCAAATTGTGCGATTGCGATTTGGATCGACTCATGCATTATGTCACCCGGGCCAAGCGTGATTATCGCGACGTCTTATTTGAAGCGGAAAATTTTTAAGAAAGCCATTTGAATTGATCATGCGTCGGATCGTTTTTTCCATTTTTGTACTGGTTGTGTTGGCGGCATTCACGGGCGGTTGCGGCAAAACGCCGGGGTTTCATCGGGGCGATGGTTTCACCGTGAATTTTCCGCCGAGCTGGATTAAAAATAAAGACTGGGTGGTCGAACCCCGCTTTAATCTCAAATCCAAATTCGAACCCTACAGCGTCACCTATGTGACCCCGGAACAGGATCCGGATACCCTGGAACCTTACGCGAGCATTTCCATCTATCGGACGAAGCCGGATATGCAAATCTGGCTGGAGGATGAATTCCCGAACATTGTGGACACATTTTATAACAATGGTTATGATGTCTTGGACAAGGGCGAAGTTAAGATCGATAACCAATTGGCAAAATGGCTCGTTTATCGGGACAATCGAAAAGGCTTACTCAATCTGGAGTTTTATATCGTCAACGATAACAATGTGCTTTTTCGGATTCAATACTGTGCCCGCGACGATAAATTTTCCCAGTATCGCCCTTTGTTTGAAGGGGTCAGGGAATCCATCAAGCTGAACCGTTGGTAATGGGGCGGGAAAATGCCTTTGAGGTGGCTGTGAAGATCATCCTTGAGCATGAAGGGCAAAAGGCAACAGTCGAAGACGAAACCGTCCATGACATCACGGAGGCGCTGGATCTTCTGGAATTGGCCCTCATCAAGGTGGGCTTCGAGCGCCGGCGAGGATAGGCGCGCGGCTTATCGATTCAAGGCCAGTCAAGGGGAGCAATAGAGCTTTCGTTATTTTTTAAAAAGAAAATTTAAGCCAAAACTAAAATTACTAAAAGCAGGAGGGCGGCCGTGGTCGATTTTGAAGAAAAGCGGAAATTCGACCGTTTACCAATCGGGACGGATGTCTTTTTTAAACTCATTTTTGATATCAAAACCCAAGTCAATTTTCAGGTCATTGATAAGGATTTGAACAAAGCCCTGTCGCGCAAATATCTGGCCCTGAGCAAGAATGTCAGTGTCGAAGGATTATGTTTTAGCTGCCTGAAAAAACTCGAGGAGGGGGACATGCTTCTTTTGGAAGTCGTGTCGCCCGTATTGAAAAAATCGATTCCGATGAAAGGACAAGTCCGCTGGTCGCGGAAAATCACCCCGCCGGAATTTGATGATAACAAGTTTGATACGGGCATTCGAATTTTGGAAATCAACGGCCGTTCGATGGATGACACATTGGTTCAGGATGAGGAAAAAAAGATCATCTGGAGCGGTCTCTTGGAATCCATGCTGGGCAGTTATGACTCGAACAAAGGCTAATACAGTAAAAGAAACATTCTTTAAGTTTTTGGCGACGAACCCAACTGAACGCCGATTTCACAAATTCCGCTGTTTAAAGACGCATGACTGAGAAATCATCCCTCGATTCCTTACGCGAAGCCCTCCAAGGCTCTCCCGACAACATTCCTCTGTTAAAAATGTTCGCTCAGGCCTGCCTCGACCATTGGTCGTTGCCCGAGGCAAGGCAGGCCTATGAGCGGATCCTCCAATTGCGTCCCGACGATCCGCAGGCAAAAATTGGGATCGCCTGGATTCTTTTCAAAATGGGAAAAACTTCCGAAGCCTCGGTTCGGGTGGAGTCCATCGTTCAGGCGCATCCGGATTTTGCGCCGGGCTGGCTTTTGGCGAGCAAGCTCGCCTTTAGCGAGGGGAATCTCGAACAAGCTAAACAGAGTTATGGGAAAGCCAAAGAACTTGATCCGACCGTTTACGATGAGGCCCTTCAAATAAAATTTGCGCCAGAGACCAACCGGGAACATCAAACCGTCGAATTGCTCAATGCCGCCAATGGTTGGACCGCCAATGAGAACTCTTCTCGCGGCTCGGATGACTCTCTGGAAGATTTAATGGAACAACCGCAGTTGACGTTTAAAGATGTTGGCGGCATGGAGACCATCAAAGAAGAAATCCGGATGAAAATCATTTATCCGCAAAAGAATCCGCATTTGTTCAAGGCTTATGGCAAAGGGATGGGAGGAGGGGTGCTTTTGTATGGACCGCCAGGATGCGGCAAAACCCTTTTGAGCCGCGCCACCGCGGGAGAAATCGAAGCAAATTTCCTTTCCATCGGTCTGCACCAGATTTTGGATATGTACATTGGGAACAGCGAAAAAAATCTGCATCAGCTGTTTGAACTGGCGCGGATGAATAAGCCGAGCATTTTGTTCATTGATGAAATTGATGCCTTGGCGGCCAATCGCACGGATCTTAAGCAAAGCGCGGCCCGCACCCTCATCAACCAATTTTTGGCTGAACTCGACGGTGGCGTTCATTCCAATGAAGGAGTTTTGATTTTGGGCGCCACCAATGCGCCCTGGCATATGGATCCTGCCTTCCGACGGCCCGGGCGTTTTGACCGGATTATTTTTGTCCCCACACCGGATGAAAAGGCGAGGATTGAGATCATTGAATTATTGGCCAAGGATAAACCGGTGGCGCAGCTCGATGCCAGGATGCTGGCCAACAAAACCGAAGGGTTTTCCGGGGCCGACCTGCGCGCGGTCTTTGAAACCTGTGCCGAGGCCGTCTTGTCCCGGGCGCTCAAAGAAAACCGGATTATCCCGATCTCGACGGAAGATTTGTTGCGTAGTGCCCGATCGATGGTTCCTTCCAGCCGGGCCTGGTTTGAAAGCGCCAAAAACTATGCCCTCTTCGCCAATCAATCCGGTCTTTATGATCCCATCCTGGCCTATTTAGGAATCAAAAAGTGATCGACGCCGATCGCCATCCGCTCATCCAAAAAGGCCTTATCCTTTTCGAGCAGGGCCGTTATCATGATGCCGCCCGAACCTTTAAGGATTTCCTTTCCGCCGAACCGAATAATGCCTGGGCCCTGCATCTATTGGCCTCGTGTCAATATCATGATCCCAAGTCAAAAAAATTGGCTCTCTCCACCATTGATGCCGCCATCCGTCTGGAACCGCAGTCGGGCTGGCATTATGAGTTAAAGGCGCTCATTCTGTCAGGACTTGAACAGCATCGCGCCGCGCTCAAATTGATGAGCGCGGCCCTGCAATTGGAACCGGAGTCGGCGCACACCCATGCCACCCAGGCCTACATCTATATGAACATGAATCAATGGGCCAAGGCGGAAGCCTGCGCCCGTCGAGCCTTGTCGCTCGATGCCGATAATCTTTTTGCCGGGAACCTTTTGGCCACATCACTCCGTTTGCAGAACCGTCTGACCGAAAATGAACACCTCGTGGCCGATTTATTGAGGCGCGATCCGCAAGATGCCGTTTCTCATTCCAATGCCGGTTGGGTGCACTTCCAAAAAGGCGATTACAAACAAGCGATGGTGCATTTTAAGGAGTCCCTTCGTCTTGATCCCATGTTCGAACCGGCCCGGATTGGGATGCTAGAAACGTTCAAGGCCAAGAGTTTCCTTTACCGAAGCCACATTCGTTATTCGTTGTTCATGTCGAGGCAATCTAAGCTGACCCAGTGGGTGATCATCATAGGAATCATTTTTGCCTTTCGTTTGATTCGCATCACCTTAAGCGCTTCCTTCGAAGGAAGATTCGCCTTTTTGGCCGTGTGGTTGATCGTTCCTTACTTTCTTTTTATTTTCTGGACGTGGCTTGCTCCTGGATTTGGAAATTGGATTGTCTGGTGCGATCCGGTGGCCCATTATGCCCTCAAAAAAAACGAGAAAGCCGATGCCATATTTGTGGGAGGATTTTTGATTGTGGGTTTGGCTGCGATTGTTTTGGGACTTTTATCGTCGGTGAAGACCTTTTACCTTTTTGGTGCGGCTTTGCTTTTGACGACCATTCCTTTTAGTTGCACCTTTCTCAATGATCGTCGGGCAGGAAAAATTTTTTATGGTGCGATCGGAACTACCATCGGTGTACTGGGATTTTTTTCGCTGGGAGTTTATCTGGCCAGCGGTTCCCTGAATCAGCCTTTCATCCAAATGAGCTGGCTCGTGATGATGATTCTATTCGTGGCCTGCACCTGGCTGGGGGCCTTCAATTTTTTACGCAAATGATCGAACCCGACCCCGCAGCCCACTTACGAGGTGCCCACTTACGAGGTGGGGGAAGGCTGGGGATATGAGTCGAGGGATCGAAAGGACGGCTTCATGAATCGAGGCCAGCGGTTTGTTCTCATGGTGATGGCGCTGATGATAGGAGTTACCTTCAATCCATGGGTTTATGGCCAAATGCAAGCTCAAGAAAAACCGGCCTTCTCACCAGATGCATTTGGAGATTTGGAAGAACGGGTGCATTCCTTGGAAGAATACGCGCAAAGGCTTTCCGACGGGCTTGAGTATCAAATCCGATTCATGGGGAACAAGACCATCCGTCTTAGCATCATCAGTAAAAATTACCAAGCGATCGCGACCAACTCCGGAACATTTTTGGTAGCGGTGGATGATCTGCAGCATACCGTCAATGGCTATACCATGCAGGTGCGGATTGGCAATATTTCCGCGGCAGACTTTGGCGGATTTAAAATTGTGCTGCGAATGGGAAATCTCTGGGATCCCAAATCCTCGCTCACCTATGAGGATTGGCGCAATTCGCTCAAAGAATTCGAATTCAATTTCCAGGGCAAACTCTCGGCCAGTACCTGGACCCCCGTTGAAATTATTCTCGGATCGATCCCGAAAGAACTATTAGCTTATATCGAGATGGAAATGACGGTCAACTCGGTGGAGTTGCGGGGACCCTGAGGGCAGGTTTGCAGCCCGGCAGTTGCAAAGGAACGTCGATGGAAAAATTCCTATTGGTTATCGGTAACAAAAATTATTCCTCTTGGTCTTTGCGGCCATGGCTGGTCTTAAAGTTTTTCAAAATTCCTTTTAAGGAAATGGTGATTCCTTTGTACCAGGCGCAATCAAAGGCCCACATCCTTCGCTATTCGCCGTCGGGGAAGGTGCCGTTATTGATCCACGGCAAAAACCGCGTCTGGGATTCCATGGCCATTGGCGAATATCTGGCGGAGATTTTTCCCCGCAAAGGTCTCTGGCCCAAGGACCGCGCGGCGAGAGCGCTGGCGCGCTCCATCAGCGCGGAAATGCATTCTGGATTTATCGCCCTGCGCAAAAACTGTCCCATGGATGTGCGTTCCTTTAAACCATTAGACAAAATTCCGTTGGAGGTGGAGGGGGATGTTCGCCGGATCAGGAAAATCTGGGATTCTTGCCGGTCCCGGTTTGGGGCGAAGGGAGCATTTTTGTTTGGTGCATTTTCGCTTGCGGATGCCATGTATGCGCCCATTGTCTGGCGTTTTCAAACCTATGGAATCAAGCTGTCGGGTTTGAGCGATGAATATGGGAAGATGATGCGGGCCTTGCCCGCCATGCGCGAATGGCAGAAGGCCGGCGAGAAGGAATCGTGGAGGATTGGGCATTAGTCAATAGTTTCTCAAGGTTTACCCCTATGGAAATCGGCATCGTCGGATTACCCAACGTCGGGAAATCCACTTTATTTAATGCCTTGACCGGGGCGGCAGCCGCGGCCTCGAACTTTCCTTTCACCACGATTGAACCGAACATCGGCGTTGTTCCTTTGCCCGACGAACGATTAATCCGATTGGCCGAAGAATTCCACAGCGCCAAGACCACCCCGGCAGGCATCCGGTTTGTCGACATTGCAGGTTTAGTCAAAGGCGCCTCCCAGGGTGAAGGCCTGGGCAACAAATTTCTTTCTCACATCCGGTCGGTCGATGCGATCGCGCATGTGGTGCGCTGTTTCAAGGATGAAAATGTCGTCAGCGTCATGGACAATCTCGATCCCGGCAATGCGGTTGACACGATCACGACCGAATTATTGCTGGCCGATCTGCAGCAATGCCAGAAGGCGCTCGAACGTTTGAGCGGACCGTCCAAATCCGGGGATCAGAAGGCCAAAGAAAAAAGCGCCATTCTGGAAAATGCCAGCAAGTCCTTCAATGCGGGCCAATCGGCCCGGCAACAGCGATTGCCGGCGGAGATCATCGGGGAATATCAATTTCTGACCGCTAAACCCTTATTGTACGTGGCCAACACCGATGAAGGACCTGTGAATGAAGACCTCATCCGGCCTTTGCGCGAACGCGCTCAAAAAGAAGGAGCCTCGCTCATCAGCCTGTGCACAAAACTGGAGGCCGAAATCGTGCAGCTGCCTGCAGCCGAACGCTCTCTTTATTATGAATCGGCCGGTATCACCACCCCGGGTCTGGGTTTGCTGGCAACCGCCGGTCAGAAGCTTTTGAATCTGATTTGTTTTTTTACCGCCGGTCCCCAGGAAACCCGCGCCTGGCTTGTCTCCGCCGGAACCAAAGCGGTCAAGGCCGCCGGAAAAATCCATTCGGATATCGAACGTGGATTTATCCGGGCGGAGATTTACAAATTTGCCGATCTCAAGAGGCTGGGCAATTATAAGGCCGTTCAGCAAAATAATCTGGTTTCATTGGAAGGCAAGGATTACTTGATACAAGACGGCGATGTGGCGTATTTCCGTTTCAGTGTTTGAGGGTCAAGGACAATGAAATGAACATTCGTTCAAAATGGTTGGCCGGGAGCCTCAGCGTCCTTTTTATTTTTTTCTGGACGCACCCGGTGCGGGCTCAAAACGATCACGCCTTGCGTTCTTTGGTTAAATTGGAGCCGGCTTTTCCAAATCTCAAATTTGATCAACCCGTGGATTTCCAATATGCCCCGGATGGGAGCGGGCGATTGTTTGTCGTCGAACAAAGGGGCGTTATCCGCGTGTTCACGAATTCTCCCGACGTCAAAACCACCGGGATTTTTTTGGATTTGCGCCAGGAGGTCCGGATCGGCCATTCCGAGGAAGGGCTCTTGGGGCTTGCGTTTCATCCGGCCTTTAAAGACAACGGCTATTTTTTCGTTGACTATATCGCGGACAAATCTCGTCGAACCGTCGTGGCAAGGTTCCGGATCGATCAGAACAATCCTGACCAGGCCGATCCTTTCAGTAAAACAGTCATCCTGGAGGCTGGTCAGCCTTACGGCAACCACAACGGTGGTCAGCTTGCCTTTGGTCCCGATGGGTTTTTGTATATCGCGTTGGGTGATGGCGGGGCAGCGGGTGACCCCCATGGGAACGGTCAGAATCGTCAAACGCTGCTGGGCTCGATCTTGCGGATTGACGTTGACCACGAGGATCAAAACAAACGCTATGCGATTCCGGCGGACAATCCTTTTGCGAACAATGACAAAGGTTACCAGCCCGAGATTTTTGCCTACGGCCTGCGCAATCCCTGGCGTTTTAGTTTTGATCCGGCCACGGGGTTGCTATGGGCCGGCGATGTGGGCCAAGACAAGCCTTATGAGGAAATTGATATTATCAAAAAAGGAAAAAATTACGGCTGGAACATCATGGAAGGCACCCATTGTTTTCAGCCACCCGTCGGATGTCACCAAGGCGGTTTAGAATTGCCGGTCTGGGAATATTCCGTCGATCAAGGCCGTTGCATCATTGGCGGCCGCATGTATCGAGGTCAAAACATTCCAGAACTCGTTGGTCATTATGTTTATGGTGATTATGTCTCCGGCCGAATATGGGCTTTAAAATTGACGGAAACCGGCCAGGTGATGGATGAGGAGATTGATCATAATTCCAATCTTTATCCAACTTCTTTCGGCGTCGATGAAAAAGGCGAAATGGTTGTCTGTTCCTTTGATGGGAATATTTATGGTTTTAAACGGATTCCTTAATTGTTCAAAAGATTTCCGATCACGTCGAATTATTCTGGCTAGCATATGTGTAGGACTCGGGACCTTGATCGCGACTTCCGGCGTTTGGGCCAAGACTTCTTTTACGATTGATCCCCAAGCGTCATCGATTCGTGGGTCCATCCGTTATACGCTCATTGGTCTTTATCAGGCCCGCTTCACGGAATTTAGCGGCACTATTGATTATGACGAAAAAAATATTGAACAGAGTCAAGTTCAATTGACGATTGAAACGGCGAGCCTTAAGTCCGAGTTTTCTCGCCTCGATCGAATTGTGGTTTCTCCGCGATTGCTGGATGCCCGACGCTATCCGGTCATCACCTTCAAAAGTCATTCGATTTCCCGGCAGGGCGATCACCTCTGGGCCGAGGGCAACGTCGTTTTGCACGGGGTCAAACGCGAATTCGGTTTCCCTTTTTTTCTGCAGGGGCCGTTTAAAGACACGAAAGGAAATTCCTATCTTCTGGCCAAAGGCAGGATGATGATTCGCCGCAAGGATTTCGCGGTCATCTGGAATAAAATTTTGGATCAAGGAGGTCTCATTGTGGGAGACCATGTGAATGTGGATTGGAAAGTGACTGCCCGGGAGAAAAATTTGCGATGAAAAAAATGGCCTATATCAAAATCATTCTCATGGTTTGGCTTCTTTTGTTTTCTAGAGAGCTCTGTATTCAGGCCGAAGAAAACAATCCCGATGAGAAGGCCGACATGTATTTAAGAAAGGCCTTCGAGGGCAAAGAGGCCGGGGATGACCGCAAACGCGAATTTTGGCTGGGCCGATTCATTGGGGAGGTGACCGTCAATCCCAAGACAACCCGAACCTGGGCCGATATGCAAGCCTTGGTCGATTCGCTCCCTCTGAAGTTGCCACAGGGCAGTCTTTCTGCAAACTACCATGAGAGTTTCCGGCAATGGTTTTCCGAACGCTCACGGGGACAGTGGGCCGTTTCCAATGACCGCGCCAATGAAACCGACCATACGATCGAGATGGGCAATGGTTCGGGATTAATTGATCGCGGGTTTAAAGCGACCTATTTTGCTGCAGTCTTTGCTTCTCCCCGGGTCTTGGGCTGGAGCGTTGGCCATCAAGACCAAATCTTGGTTTTTGCCAGCGAAGAGCAAAAACCCCTCATCCTTTCGGGTGAACTGATTCCCGGTGATTATTGCCTTTATTACAATATGGTGGAGCTTGATACCGGCGGCAAAAAAGTGCAGACCTTTTGGGCGCCGAAATTTGAGGATCTGGATGGTGATAAAATTCCAGAGGTGTTTTTCCGCTACAATGTGGTTGACGGCGATCACTTTGATCAGGAATTGGCCATCTATAAGTTCGTCGGCAGCTCGCCGGTTTTTTACAAAAAATTTGTTGGCAGAAACGGCGGCCTGGCGCATAAGCTGGAAGGAAAAAGGATTCAGGTCGCTAACGGCGACTCCGATCCCATTGAACTGGAAACTTGGGAATTTACCGGCAATGACTTTGTGATTCAAGAGAGAACGAGGGTTCCCAACATTTATATGAGTGAGGAATGGAAAAATTATTATTTTCCAGATGAACGGTTGTTTTAGAAACTAAAACTTGAAATCGTGGGGGCCAGGGCCGGGATTAATCGAAGGCCCTGGCCCCTTCGGGTATTGAGCCTATTACTGACCAACGCATAAATAATAGCACTCGTCTTATTGCTATACGTTGTTGCTTGCGTTGGCAGTACTGCTTCCGTAAATGTTTTATTGTTCATACACAAGTCAGTAATCGAACAGGGGCGGAAAGCTCTCTAACCTTCCTGTTTCCATGATCTTGGAACTCTGCAAAGTGAAAATTCTTGCCATGCCTAGCGTGTCCATATATAATAACTTCCTTATTGCGAAATAATAATTTTAAAGTTAGTTGATATCAAAAAGTTTTTGGCCAACGAAAGGGGAGAATCATGGTCTTAGCGCATTTGACCCAGAATAATTTTGATGATGAAGTGATCAATTCACCCTTGCCGGTTCTGGTGGATTTTTGGGCAGAATGGTGCGGTCCCTGCAAAATGATCAGCCCGGTCATTGATGAAATCGCCAATGAGCTGTCGGGAAAGCTGAAAGTGGCGAAGGTCAATGTTGATGATGCCCAAGATCTGGCCGTTCGGTATGGAATCATGTCCATCCCCGCCTTGCTGATCTTTAAGAAGGGAAAGGTTGTCCAACAGTTGGTGGGCGTCATGCCTAAGGAACAATTGTTATCAAAGATTAGTCCCCTTTTGTCCTAAAGAAAGGAAAGACGAAAGAATGCTTTTGCATTTTTGTAAATCAAAAATCGCCCGTGGCCGCATCACGGAGGCCCAATTGTATTACGAGGGGAGCATCACGATCGATGAGACTGTGTTAAAGGCAGCCGAAATCTTTCCCGGAGAAAAGGTGGAAGTCTTAAATGTGAATAACGGCGCTCGCCTGGAGACCTATGCCATTGCCGGCAAGGCCGGTTCCGGTCAAATCTGTCTCAATGGCCCCGCGGCCCGTCTAGGATTTCCGGGTGATCAGATCATCATTTTATGCTATGCCTTGCTTGCGCCCGAGGAAATTAAAAAATATAAAACCAAGGTTGTGTTTTTAGACGAAAAAAATCGAATGCAAAAGGCTCCATGATTGCCACTCATCTTAAAATCCGGATTTATGGCGATCCTTGTCTGAGGAAAAAATCTCAGCCCGTGAAGGATGTCGGTATGTCCGAGCGAATGCTCATCCTTTCCATGATTGAAACCATGCATCAGCAAAAAGGCATTGGCCTGGCGGCTCCTCAAGTGGGGATCAATCAACAGATCGTCGTCGTGGATATTGGAGAGGGCCTGCTCACTCTCATTAATCCGAAGGTCATTCACAGAAAAGGCAGATCGGTCATGGAAGAGGGGTGCTTGAGCCTTCCCGGAGTTGTTGTCCATGTCCGGCGGCCACAAGAGATTTGGGTGGAATATTGGGACGAGCACAAGCGCCCGCACAAACAGCACTGCTCGGAGCTTCTGGCTCGAGTCATTCAACATGAAACCGACCATGTGCACGGAAAACTAATTGTCGATTACACGCCCTGGGGTGAAAAATTGCGCGTCCGTCGGCAATTGAAAGAGCTTCTGACCTATGGGAAAGTTTTGGAACCGGCCACCGCACACCGACTGGTGAAAAAAAATCCATGATTCAAATCGACGAATTAACGAAGAATCCTTTGGTATTGCCTTCCTGGTTTCGGCAGGAATTGCCCGATATGGCCAAAGTCCACCGCATGCAGGCCATGTTTCGCCAAGTCAATTTGCATACTGTCTGCGAAAGCGCCCACTGCCCCAACATGGGGCAATGCTGGGGACGGGGGGTTGCGACCTTCATGATTTTGGGAGATATCTGCACCCGCGCCTGTCGTTTCTGCGCTGTGCCGGCGGGTCAAGCGATGGCGGTTGACTCACAAGAGCCCACCAAAATAGCCCAAGCCGTGGCGCAGTTGCAATTGCGCTATGTGGTTGTGACCTCCGTTGCACGGGATGATTTAAACGATGAAGGCGCCGGGCATTTTGTTCAAACGATCCGGGAAATCCGACGAATCAACCCCTATACCAAGATTGAGATCCTCATCCCCGATTTTTCTGGCAAAAAGGAATTGCTGGAAACAGTGGCACAGGAAAAACCCGAAGTCATCAGTCACAACATTGAAACGGTTCGTCGGCTTTCAGCAAAGATTCGGCCCCAGGCCGATTACGGTCGTTCGTTACAGACACTCGCCATCCTGAAAAATTGTTGTTCGTCCACCCTGACCAAATCCAGCCTCATGGTGGGTTTGGGTGAAACCCTGGACGAATTGAAAACGACCATGCAGGAGCTTATTTGTGTCGGCTGCGACATGTTGACGATCGGTCAGTATCTGTCTCCATCCTTGGCGAAGCGTCATGTCCGGGTCGAACGGTTTGTTTCTCCGGAAGAATTCCAGTCACTGAAAGAAGTGGGATTGCAATTAGGATTCCGGCACGTTATGTCCGGGCCCCTCGTGCGAAGTTCCTATATTGCGGAGGAAGGCTATCGGCAATGTTTGGAAAATTTCATCGGCACCGATGAAAGAGGACCATGAGCAAACAGAGAGAACCCCTTAAGCATATTCTTTCGCTTTTAGCGCGGTTGGGTTTTAGCGCCGCGCTTTTGACTTATCTTTTTAAAAAGATCGATATCCATCATATCGTGGCGGCCCTGCGTCAGGCGGATTTGAGTGTTCTGGGTTCGGCCGCCGCTGTTTTCTTTATCATCCACATGATCATCCTCATTCGCTGGATGATTTTTATGAAGGCCCTGGACTTGCAATTGCCACTCAAAGAAATCATCAGTTATTTTTTCATCGGCCTTTTTTTTAACCTCTTTTTACCCAGCTCGACGGGCGGCGACCTGATGAAAGGGATCGGTTTGTGTCAATACACCCCGGCGAAGGCCAAGGTGGTGGCCTCGATTGTCCTGGACCGTCTGAGCGGCTTTGCGGGAATTGTCCTCGTGGCCCTGGCCGCTTATCTTTGTGGATTCCAATTGATCCGGGACTGGCCGCTGTTATGGGCGATCCTTTTTTTGGGAGGAGTGGTTCTGGGAATCCTTTTTGTGCTTTTGAATGAAAAAGTTTATTCGTTTGGATGCCGGGCCTTTTCGCGCCTGCCCAAAGTCCAGCAAGCATTGATGAGTTTGCATTACGACCTTGCCCTTTTAAAAAATAAACGCAGTGCCTTTTATCAAGGCGTGGCCGTCTCCTGTTTGTCCCAAACCCTTTTGGCTCTGACCTTTTATCTCGTCGCCAGGGCCCTGCACCAGAATATTGCTTTTGTGCATTTCCTCATCTTTGTTCCGATCATTTGCGTCGTGGCGAGCCTTCCTTCCATCGGCGGGCTGGGAGTTCGCGATGCCGGCGCGGTCTATCTTTTAGGGAAAGTGGGGGTCGCGGCCGCAACGGCAGTGAGTATTTCCTTGATCAATTTCTTTTTTATGGTTGCCATGGGTCTTTTGGGAGGACTTGTGTGTGTCACTCATGTATCTCCTGGACGGGTACAATATCATCGGCCGCATTCCTCGGTTGGCGCAAAGGTCACTTGAAGAAGGACGCACGGGCTTGATTCGTTGGATCGAGTCGGTTCGGTCGCAGGGTAGCCCTCACAATACCGTCACGATTATTTTTGATGGCCAGCCGGGAATCGTGAGCCCCCGGCCATCAGGCAGTGTCCAAGTCATTTTTGCCCAACGTGAATCGGCCGATGACCGGATCAAGAAAATCGTGGAGTATTCGCCGCGGAAAAAGAGCATCGTGGTCGTGACCGACGACCGGGACATCCGTTATCATGTCCGATCTCTGGGAGCCGCGATTTTAGGAACCGATGAATTCATCGCTCGGTTACAAAAATCGACGCCCCCGGCGTCCAAAACCGAAAAGACGAAAGCCAATGATTCAAAATATATTCCGAAAACCATTGAATTTAAAATCACGACGGAGATGGAAAAACTTTGGATCAAACGCAACCCGGGTTCGGACTCTCTTGGGTGAACCATGACCATAATTCTTTTTCTATCGTGAGCTTCTTAAAGTAAATAGCATTTTCATAATGATTTCTACGGGGTAAAATAGCGGAGTGTCCGCATGAGCGCATGGCGATCGTTCTTTGTCTACTGTCGGGAAGTGACCTATGGTGCGGGCAATGCCGTTTTCTTTTTGGGCGATGTTCTAAAATTCATCCTGACCGGGAAAATCCGCTGGTGGGAGGTCTTGACTCAGATTTATCAGCAGGGCGTTGGGTCGGTTTTGATCATTGCCCTGACCTCGCTTGCCACGGGCGCGGTCTTGGCCCTGCAAGGCTACGTCATGCTCAATCGATTCGGGGCCAAGGAATACGTCGCGCAATTGGTCGCTTTGTCCCTTGTTCGGGAATTGAGTCCGGTCTTTGGTTCGTTCATCTTCTCTGGAAAGGCGGGAGCGCGTTTGACCGCGGAATTGGGCACGATGAATGTCAACGAGCAAATCGTGGCCACTCGCACTCTGGGGATCGATCCAATTGAATTTCTCGTCGTGCCCCGGATGCTGGCCTGTTTTATGGTCTTGCCCATCCTCATCGTATTTTCCGAGACGGTCGGCATTATCGGCGGTTATTTTATTGGGGTCCTGGACGCGCATATTCCCAGTTCTTTCTATATTAATCAGACGCTCAAGTGCATCAGTTTTGTGGATTTTTTTAGCGGCTTTATCAAAACGTTGTTCTTCGGATTTTTGATCGGCTGGATTTGCTGTTATCAAGGATTTTTTACTCGCGGCGGTTCCATCGGCGTGGGAAATTATACGACGAAGGCCGTAGCATTGTCTTATATCCTCGTCGTTATTTCTAATACCGTGTTAACAAAAATCATTTTGACGTTTTGGGGATAACGTGGTCCCGGAAGGAGCCAAGACTTGGACAAACAATCGGTCAGGATGGGGCTCTTATTGAGCTCGCTCGTTTTCCTCGTTTTGCCGGGCTGTCAGACGACCTCCGGCCAGGCCGCCCTCGAGCAGGCGAAGCTGGTCACCGAACCCCAATGGATCCGCGAGGGGCGTCCTTTGGAGTTCGAGGGTGAGTATTGGTTTCCCCTGGATGTGATTGAGAATCTTCTGGACTCGGAAGTTTATTTTGTGGGGCGCTATGAGGACGAGGAATTTTATGTGGACCGGGCGGATGTCCGTCCGTATAACCGGTTGTACACCCGTTTTGGGAAAAATAAATACCGGGCCTTTGAAAAAAAGTGAACCATGATCAGTGTCCGAAATATTGATAAGGAATTCAACGATCAAAAAGTCCTGCGATCCGTCAATCTGGATATCCACGACGGGGAAATCCTCGTGATTGTCGGTGCCAGCGGTTCGGGAAAAACGGTTCTTTTGCAGCATTTGATCGGCTTATTAAAACCCGACCGAGGATCCATCCTTTTCGATGGAACGGATATTGCCAGGCTTCCGGAGAAAAAGTTGTTGCCGCTGCGAAAAAATATTGGTTATCTGTTTCAAGAAGGGGCCTTATATGATTTCATGACTGTTTATGACAATGTGGCCTTCCCGTTGCAGGAACACAGTTCTCTGAGTGAATCCGCGATCAATCAAAAAGTCAAAGATGTTTTACGGCTGGTTGGCCTGCAGGCCGCCGAAGAAAAATTTCCATCGCAATTAAGCGGCGGCATGAAAAAGCGCGCCGCCTTGGCCCGCGCGATCATTGCCGATGCCAAGGTCTTGTTTTGTGATGAACCGACCTCAGGGTTAGATCCCTTGCGCAGCCGGGATATCTGGAATCTCATCCGGGATATCACCAGGACCCTTCATTGCACCACCATCATCACGTCGCATGATATTGATAACGCCATGAGGATTGCGGATCGTTTGGCGCTCATTCACGAAGGCAGGATGATTGTCGTCGCTAGTCCTCAAGAAATCCAAGAATCAAAAGATCCTTTAGTCCGGCAGTTTTTTTCCGAATAAAAGGAGAAAATCCATGGACAAGAAAGATATCAACCGCAAGATTTGGGCCGGAACATTTTTTCTGACCGGAATCTTTTTGATTATCTTTGTGGTTCTTGTGATTGGGGTTGAAAAGGGGTTGACCGTCCCCCGCTTTTCCATGCAGATCCTTTTTAAGGAAATCGGCGGGCTCGCGGTCGGCGCTCCGGTTAATCTCTCCGGGGTGAATGTCGGCACCGTCGGGTCCATTGATTTCCTCGAGCATGAAGTGGATGGCCGGGGAGTCTCGGTCACGCTCAATATTTTTCAAAAATATGCGGGACAGATGAAGAAGGCATCGCGCTTCGCCATCAAAACGGCCGGAATTCTGGGAGAAAAATCAGTCGAAATCAGCCGGGACTTTGATAATATTCCCCTTGACCTGGCTCAGCCCATAATCGGTGAAGATCCGTTGGATGTGCAAGACTTGGCCAAGATTTTTGGCGACACCGCCATAGCCCTGCAACAAACCTCTGAAGTTGTTCATTCCATTGTCACCGAAATGCAAAATATTTCGATCACAACCAAACGGTTGCTCAACCGGATCGAACAAAGGATCATCGAAGGCAATCTGTTTAAGGTTTTTTAGGGAAGCGATCACGCCCATGAATTTTTCCGAAATATTGGTTTCCCCCTGGATCTACATTCCACTTTTTTACGTGAGCTGGGTGATTCTGTTTTTGCTCATGAAGAGTATCCTTTTTCGCTTCCTGAAACGGGTAACCCAGTACACGTCTTCTCCGATTGATGATATTTTTTTGGAGGCCGCCCGCTTTCCGGTCGTCATCTTGATCTTTGCCAGCGGCGGGGTGGTGGTTGAAAAGATGCTGCCTTGGGCCAATCCGTCGGCGAATTCCTTTTTACTGGTTTTTAAGGCCATGACGATTGTGGCGGCGGTTATTTTTGTCGAGCGCTTTATGATGGGACTCATCCGAATCTATTCGGAAAGGATTGATATCTTGCGCAGTTCCGGAGCCATTGCGAAGGGAACGCTCCGCGCGATCATTTACGCTTTGGGCTTATTGGCCCTCATGGACAGTTTTGGAATTTCCATTACCCCGGCCTTGGCTTCTTTGGGGATTGGGTCTTTGGCCGTTGCTTTGAGCTTGCAGCCGACGATGGAAAATTTTTTTGCCGGTATCCAACTGGTCGTTGACAAACAAATACAGGTGGGACAATTCATTAAACTCGAATCCGGCGAGGAAGGCTATGTCCATTCGATTGGCTGGCGCTCCACGTGGGTGCGTTTATTGCCCAATCATATGGTGATTATCCCCAATAAAATTTTGACCAATACCCGGATTACCAATTATGATTATCCGGAACCGGAGGTGGCCGTGTTGGTGGAGGTCGGGGTGCATTATTCTTCGGATCTGGATTTTGTGGAGAAGGTCACCCTTGAGGTTGCTCGGGAAGTGATGAAAGATATCAAAGGCGGCGTCGAGAATTTTGCACCGCTCATCCGGTATCACAACTTTGCCGATTTTAGTATCAACTTCACCGTTGTTTTGCGGGCCCGGGAATTTGTCGACGGTTATCTCATCAAGCACGAATTTATCAAAAGGCTGCACAAGCGCTATGCCAAGGAAGGGATCATCATTCCGTATCCCATTGAAGCGGTCAATCTGACGCAGGAAGAGGCGGCCGCGCAAAAATATTATAAAACCAGCCGAAGCGCGCTTTGATTTTTTTTAGGAGAATGGGCTCAAAGGCTCTTTGCGTTATGGCCGGCAAGAAAGGTTCAAATGTTCGTCTTTGGAAATTTTATTGTGACGATGGCGCGGCTTTTGGATATTCTGCTGCTCGCCATGTTCTGGCTCATTTTGATCCGGGCGCTCATTAGCTGGGTGAACCCCGATCCTTTTAACGCGATCGTTCAATTCTTGTACCGGGCGACCGACCCATTGCTGGAACCGATCCGCCGGCGGCTGCCTTTAATGCCTTTGGATATTTCTCCGATGATTGTGATTTTGGGAATCTGGTTCTTGCGAAATTTTTTGATTGCAAGCTTATTGGAAATCGGCTATCGTATGCAGTGAATTTTTTCAGAAAAATTCGGTGCCATCAAATTGAAAGAGTCAACGAAAAGGGCGTAGCCTATGCTTGATAAGATGAAAGAATTGATGGAAATGAAAAGACAAGCGGACGAGCTCAAAAAAGAGCTCGATGCCTCCTCAGTTGAGGTGGCTGACGTTCGCGGGATTACGCTGACGATCAACGGTTCGCAGTACATTCAGGCCGTTACCCTGGAAGAGGCAATGCTCAGTCCGGCCAATAAGAAAAGGCTGGAAAGCGATCTATTAAGGGCCTTTAATACGGCAGTGAAAAGATCGCAGGAGCTGGCGGCCAAGAAGATGAGGTCCATGCCCGGATTTAACCTTCCCGGATTTTCGTAAAACCAGTCAAGCTCTTGAGCGCTGAAAAAAGGTCAGTGTGTTTTTGGAATCAGCGGCTTTTTTTTGTTGTGATCCATGGATAGGAGAAATCAATAGGAGGCCCTATGCCGTACGACAAGTCATTGGACAAGGAATCGTTTAAAGAAATGCGCGAATTCGCCGATACCCGGATCACGATCGGGGTCTATTCCTATAACGGAGGCGAGAAAAAATTGCAAATTTCCCGGGAAAATAAGGATCAGAATGAAGAGTGGCGTTTTGCCAAACTGGGGCGAATGAATAAGGCCGAGGCCAAAGAGATTGTTCCGCTCCTCATGAAGGCCGTGGAAAATATGTAAAAAATGGTCGTCCCTCGTCAGGCAGGAGGATCAGGCAATGCCGGAAGTTTATTTGACCCGCCAGGGTTTCGAAAAGTTGCGGGAAGATTTGGAGCGGTTAAAAACGGTGGAACGGCGCCGGATCTCCAAGGCGATCGAAGAGGCCCGTCAACAGGGCGATATTTCCGAGAATGCCGAATACGATGCCGCCAAAGACGCGCAGGCCCATTGTGAAAAAAGGATCGCGGACCTGGAGGCCAAGCTCGTGCAGGTGCGGATCATTGAAAACGAAAATATTCCCAAGGATAAAATTTTCATCGGCGCCATCGTGACGTTAAAAGACTTGGAGACCGACGAAGAAATCAAATATATGCTGGTCAGCCCCGAAGAATCCAACTACGAAGAAAATAAGATTTCCATCCTTTCGCCCATTGGAAAAGGCCTCATGGGCCACGAAGCCGGCAAAATCCTTGAGATCAAGGTCCCGGCCGGAACTCTCCGATACAAAATCCTAAAAATCGAACGGCCGTGATTATTGCATCGATTAAAATCGTGGGACGAAAACAGCGCAATCAAAAGATTTTATGTGTTGGCGCTCCACTTTAAAAAACCGAATGCCTATTTGGCACAGTCTGCTTGTGGCCAGTCTGAATTACCGATCAGTTAAAACCTGATCACCGGTTTCTGGTCACGGGTCACTCCCGAACGGTCTTTATAATTGAGTTGACTAAGCACACTTACTTTATTAAACAGCGTAGTTGAGATTCCCATCTTGCAAATCTTTTCCCGCTGACTATACTTATAGCTAGGAGAAAATACTATGGGTGATGTATATTTTCAAAGATCTGGTCGGCTATTCGCTAGACCTTCATTATCGTCAAGCAACAACCATCCAAGCTGCTCACCATTCGGGTCCCCTTCCGCCGCCAGCCAACACTTGGAGTTATATTTGCCTTGCAGGAGACCATATGATCAAACCTTCCAAAACGATCAATGTACGCATTCCCGCGGAGTTGCAAAAGGAGCTTTTGGTCATCAGCCGCCAGGAGAAAATTCCCGTTAGTGACCTTGTGCGTGAGTCTTTGCACGAATTTCTGGCAGTCCGACGCTTTCGGCAACTGCGCAAGCAGACATTGTCCTTTGCCGAGGTCCAGGGATTGGGCAGCGATGAGGATATCCTTCGTCTAAAGTCAGGAAGGTGATTTTGGATGCCAATGTCATCGTAGCGGCCTTCGCGGGTCGGGGCTTGTGCGCCGAAGTTTTCGAGGTTTGCTTGAAAGAATGCGAAATTATCCTTGAAGACGACCTTATTAACGAAATTGAAAGCACTTTTCAAAGAAAAATTAAGCTTCCGGCTGAGAAGACGAGTAGCATCCTGCAATTTATCCTAACACAAGCCCGCATCATCAAACCAAACATAAAAGAAAAGCTGGTCTGCCGCGATCCATCCGATATCCAGGTGTTGGCCGCAGCCCTTGAAACCAAAGCGGATGTCATTATTACCGGAGACGAAGACTTGTTGATCCTCAAGAAAATTGGGACAACGGCCATCATCACTCCGCGCCAATTTTGGGATCTTATGGCGGGCAGAAAAAAAGCTAGACAGAAGTTCTAAAGCGAAAACCAAGATTTCATTCAAAATGAATTCAAGGGGAGAATCATGATGCCTTCCATCTTTACCAGGATCCTGAACGGAGAAATTCCCTGCCAAAAAATTGCCGAGGATGAGCGGTTCTTTGCGTTCCTTGACATCCGGCCGATTCACGCGGGCCATACGCTCGTTATTCCGAAAGAGGAGATTGATTACATTTTTGATATGGACGACCCATTGCTCGGCGATATGATGGTCTTTGCCAAAAAAGTCGCGCGTAGGATCAAGAAGGCCATTTCCTGCCAGAGGATCGGCGTCATGGTCGCGGGCATCGAAGTTCCTCACGCCCATATTCACCTCGTGCCCATCAGTTCCGTGGCGGATTTGAGTTTTGCCAAGGCCAAACCCGCATCGCCGGAAGAATTGGCGAAGGTCGCGGAACTCATCCGCAAGGCTTAAACAAATTCTGAGAGACCAGCGATCATTTTTTCGTTAGCCGGTTACGGCGACGATGCCCGTATCGTTTATCGGTAACGTTGATCGTGGGCAATAGACGAATAACGTCAACGTGACCGAAACGGGCTTCTTTACCATAACCGAACGACGTGACTGTCCAAAGATACGCTGTTGCTGAATACCAGGATAAGTTTATGAGAATCATTTCATGGAATGTCAATGGCATCCGTTCGGTTTTGCAAAAAGGATTTTTGCAATTCCTCAAGAAGGAAAAACCCGATATCCTTTGCCTGCAGGAAACGAAGACCGGCAAAGGCGGCGTTGAACTGATCACCCCGGGCTATGAGCAATTCTGGAATCATGCGAAACGCCCCGGCTATTCGGGCACCGCCATCTTTACTAAAATTAAACCCTTGTCCGTGAAGAATGATATGGGAATCAGCTTGCACGACACCGAGGGCCGTTTGATCACGATGGAGCTGAACGATTTTTATCTCGTCAATGTCTACATCCCCAATTCCAAACGGGATTTGTCGCGCCTCGACTACCGGAGCGAACAATGGGACCGGGATTTCTTAAAGTACTGTAAAACCCTCGAGAAGAAAAAGCCGGTCTTGTTTTGCGGAGATATGAACGTGGCGCACAAGGAAATCGATCTGACGTATCCGAAGGCCAACGTCAAGAACCACGGATTCACCCCGCAGGAACGCGCCGGTTTCGATAAGATCATCGAAGCCGGGTTCATTGACACGTTCCGGGAATTTTGCCAGGAACCAGGACGCTACACCTGGTGGAGCCGGTTTGCCAACTGCCGGGCGAGGAACATCGGCTGGCGGATCGATTATTTTTGCACGAGCAAATCCTTCCGGCCATGGCTCAGGGACAGTTTTATCTTGAAGGATGTCATGGGCTCGGATCATTGTCCGATTGGGATTGAGATTGTGTAAAAGATGCGGGGTAGCGGAGGCACCGGCTGGCCGTCAGAGCGGACCGGTGCCTCCGCCGCCCGGGGATTGATAAAATTGACGCCAGTTCGAATAAGACAACGGCTGGTTGGGACTCTGGTCATGGGCCTCACTTTGAGTGCATTTTCCTTTGTCCATGCCGCCCGTCGAGATTTCAAGGGTACGATCGCGGCGGTTAACCTCACCGATCCGATGCAGGAGGAGCGTTACGACCTGGCCGTGATTGAGGTCCAGGATGGTGTGGGGGAGGCGAAAATTTTTGTCGTGAACTTGGATACGCACATCAAGGATCCGATGTGGCGCGACGCCTACGTCGGTTATTTGCACAAGGGCATACGGGTGGACATCGAGTACGAAACGCCCAGGGAGGGAAACCTCATCGCGCGCAGGGTTCTGGTTAAAGCAGAATAATTTTTGGGGAAAAACGAACCAACGTCAAATTTCTCCCGAAAAGAAACTAAACCACAAACGCGGCGTAGGTAAAAAGATTTCCAGTAGAAAAGTTGCCACGTGGCCACTTTTCTCCCGACGGTAGCTTTCCTCTTCAAAATATACTATAATGAAAATCGTTTTTAAGATCCAACGATTGAGCCTATGCCCGCGGAATCCCACAATTCCCTGTTCCAATTCCCCGAAATAAAAGTCGTCGAGGCCTCGGCCGGTTCTGGAAAGACCTTTTCTCTGGCGAAACGCTATCTACAACTTTTGTTTCATCCCACCTTGCGCGAGAGCGAGATCCCTTGGCGCCAGATCCTCGCCATCACCTTCACCAACCGCGCCGCCCAGGAAATGAAGAAAAGGATCCTGGACTTTTTAAAAAGAATCGCCCTGCGCCAATTGCCGGAGGATGAGCGCCAGGACATCCTAGTTCCTTTAGGTCAGGACCTGGATTTTTTGACGTCTCAGGCCGCGTCGCTGATGGACCAGATCATCCGGCATTACCATTTTTTTCAGGTGCAGACAATCGATAGTTTCATCAACGCGATCCTTTCTGGCTGTTCATTCAAAATTTATCTCTCGGCGAATTTCCGCATCGAAACGCAGGAAGAAGAATACCTTCAGGGTGCCTTGGATCGATTGATCGACCGCGCGCAACAAGAGCCGGGCGTGCGCGGGTTATTCGAAGAATTTCTTTTCCAATATCTTTTTCACGAAAACCGCACCAGCTGGTTTCCTAAAAAAGAAATGCTGGCGTTATTGAGTTCGCTTTTTAAGGAAGGCAATTGTTTTGGCAAGGACTTCCAGGATTTTCCGGTGAGCCCCAAAGATCGGGAAGAAATGCGCAAGAACGTCCGCAACATCGTGACGGACTTGGAATCCCATCTCCCAACGGAGACGGATTCGCGATTCCGCCATGCCTTGGAAATCTTCCGAAAAAAAAACCAGCTCTTTTTCCCCATCGACAAACTCTCGGATTTTTTTAACCGCGACGAATTTCCTCTGCGCAAAGGGTATCCGCCTTCGCCCCATCGTCTGCCTTTTTGCCGACAAGCAAATGGGGCTACGCCGGATTTTGCCGCAAATTTTTCCAAAACGGATGACCCCGGCGAAGCCAAAGGCAAGAGCACTTTGGCGAAGACGGGGCATTTTCCCGACGCCGCGTTAGAACAACGCTGGCAGACGCTGCGACGGCAATTGCGGGAACTCTGCGAGGCCGAGGCCTTCGGCCTCTTCAACTGTTACGCGGACGTCTTTCGGCTCGCGAAGGCCGAGTTGGAAGGACTCGCGCGCCAAGACGACGTTGTGTTTTTAAGCGAACTCAACCGTCAGGCACAAACCCTTTTCGACCGGGAACAATTGAGCGTGCAGGAATTGTATTACCGTCTGGCGAGCCCTTTTCACCATTTTTTGGTGGACGAATTTCAGGACACCTCGGCCTTGCAATGGCGCAACCTCACCGCCATGATTGAAGAAGCGCTCTCGACGGGAGGATCGCTTTTTTACGTGGGAGACAAAAAGCAGGCCATTTATGGTTTCCGCGGAGGGGAGGCGCTTCTATTCGATGATATCAAAAAACGGTTCGCGGCCTTTCCAGTTTCGACCCAGATCCTCAGGCAAAATTGGCGCAGTGAGAAAGCCGTCGTGGAATTCAACAATGCGGTTTTTTCGCGAAGAAACTTAACGCGATTTTTGACCCAACACGCCCGCCGCGAGGATAAACCCAACGCAAGCGCATTAAGTTTTACCGAAGCCGATACCCATGAGATCCTGGCGGTCTTCCGTGATTCGGCGCAAGTTCATTTGGACTCAAAATCTGGCGGGTTTGTGCACAGCGAACACCTGAGCGCCAAGAATAACGAAGAACTCTACTCGCAGGTCTGTGAGAAATTGTTGGCCCTCATCCCGCGGCTGCAAGAACGTTTTCCCTTAAACGAAATCGCGATCCTTGCCCGCGACAATACGGATGTGGAATTGATCACTAACTGGCTCTTGCAGGGCAGAATCCTCGTCGATTCGGAACGAACCTCGAATATCCGCGAAAATTTTCTCATCAAGGAGATCGTGAGTCTCTTGCACTTTCTCGATTCGCCGATTGATAACTTAAATTTCGCCTCATTTCTCATCGGGGACATCTTTCTATCCGCTAGCCAGATTCCGGCACAAGAACTCCACGCGTTCATCTTTCATTTCCATCAACGAACCAAGGAAATGGAAGACCAATATCTTTATAAGGCCTTTCGCGAAATCTATCCGCAGGTGTGGGAAGAATTTTTTGAGGAATTTTTCAAAAACGTCGGGATGTATCCGTTGTATGAACTGGTGGTCACCATTTTGCATCGGTTTGATCCTTTGGGGAAATTTCCATCGCACCAGGGATTTTTGCTCCGGCTGCTTCAGATCATCAAGGAACGCGAAGAGGAGTCGGCGGATCTGTCGTCGTTCCTCGAATACTTTTCCACCGCCGCCGCCGAGGATTTTTATGTCCCGAGTTCGCAAATGCAGGCGATCCGGGTCTTGACCATCCACAAGGCCAAGGGATTGGAATTCGGTGTCGTCATCATTCCTTTTTTGGTCATGGACATCAAGGTCGGAACCCGCGCCGTCCGGGGCCAGCGCTCGTTCGTGGTCGAAAATCTCCCGGACCATCTTCAGCTCGTTCAAGTCAAAAAACGCTACGCGCAATTTTCTCCGCTCTTGGCAAAGATTTATCAACGGGAATACAAAAAATCATTCTTGGCCGAACTCAATAATCTTTATGTGGCGCTTACCCGGGCGAAAAAAGAGATGTATTTGTTGATCCCCTCCAAATGCGGGAACAGTCACAACCCGGTGAAGCTTTTGATTCCACAAGCTGTCATGGAAGAAGGAAAAGAGATCATCTATGAACAGGCCCCGGTGTCCCAAACCGATTCGTTGCTTTTGCCGAGTCCTCGTTACCGGGATTGGATTGAACTTCTGCGCGATGAATTTGTCGAGGGCGATACCATCCGCCGGCGCCAGGAAATTCACAACGGCGAGGTCGTGCATTTCATTTTGTCGTTTATCGGGAATCTTCATGACCAAGACTTATCCGCCCGTCTGCAGGCCGCCCGCGAAGCCCTGGCGTATCAATTTCCTTTTTTATCCGACGAGAAATGGTTCATGGAGCAGGCCGAATCCCTCGTTCAACATCCATCCCTGCGGCAGTTTTTTGTCATTGCCGATGGTACAGTTTACCAGGAAAAGGATTTCGTTGACCGATCGGGGCAAACTAAACGAATGGACCGTTTGATTGTGAAATCGAAGGAAGTCTGGGTCGTGGATTACAAACAATCAAGGTCCAAGGGTTACTTAACTCAACTGCGGGAATACATGCACATTGTGTCCGAACTGTACCGCGGTTATCGAGTGAGGGGTTTTTTGATTTTTTTGAACGAAATGACGGCAGAAGAAGTCCAGTTGTCGCCCGACTTTGAATGGAATCCAGAAGCAGCGGCCAGCGCGGTTTCTTCCCCCCAAGAAAACGGAGAGAGGTTATGAAAAGAAAATGGATAATGATCATGCTGTTTTTCATCATGATCGTCGGTACACTGGAGGCGGCGGAAAAAACCGTGGCCGAACAAGTCAACCGCGTCACGCCGCTCAATGAGGTGACCGATCATCTGGCCACGCTAGGGCAATCCGAACGGCAAAAGAGCGCCACGATTTCGCAGCGCAAGGAAGCCCGGCGGGTGGCGCGGTTAAGAAATCTTCTCAAAGCTCGAGAGAAAAAACGCCGCAAGCAATTGCAAACGGTCCTCGAAGACGCTAAAAAATTCAACGACAAAGATGACCAAACAACCCCAGTCTCAAAAGGTCTCCAATCTCTACACCCTCACTCAGGTTGACTTGCAGGACACTGATCCCGCGCTCGAGACGTTTCCGGAAGAACAATGCGTCATGATCAAACAGAGCCCGGATCTGGTGGATCTTTTGGTTTTTGCGATCTTTGAATTCAAAAAGAACAACAACATCAAGAAAATCAAGATGTCCTATACCGAGTGGATCGAACAGGTCAAGGAGGGAGGCTACGAATATCTTATTTACAATCCGCATCATCGCGAGGTTTTTCGGGTGAGCACGGTCTTTAACGCCATGACCGAATACGCCGTGTATCTGGCCATGAATCACCACAAGGGGCAGATCATCCGTTTGAACGGCCGTCCGTATCTCGAGCATCTGTTGGAGGCGGCCAATATATTAAGGAAGGTGCATCTGGATTTTTATTTGAAAGACGAAATCATTGCTGCGAGTTTGTGCCAGGATCTTTTGGACCAAACGACCTGCAAACCCAATGAGATCGAACAGGCCTGCGGACCCGATGCGCTCAATCTCGTCGAGACGGTGTCCGATGATTCCGAAGCCCTGCAGGGAGAGGCATGGGAAGAACGCAAACGCCAGCATCTGCAGACCCTCAAGGAAAGCGATGTGGAGGCGATCGTCATCACCGTCGCGGAAAGGATTGCCCTCATTCACACCTGGATTGATCAATACAGGCTCGAAGGCCCGGCCGTCTGGCAAAAATTGAATCATGGCAAGGATCGGGAGTTGTGGTTCAAGAAAGAAATCCTCAAGCTCGCCAAACGGCGCTGGCGCCATCCCTTGGTCTTCGAATTGGAAAAGCTCATCAAGAAGCTGGAACAGACCGTGGATTGATAAAATCGGGGGGTCGGGGAGTTTTGTGGCCACGGTTTTGAACACGAGCGACGAAATCAATGGGCCAAATCATCACCTACAATTTGCAAGAAGATTTTATCAGCCGGTTCGTGTCGCATTTGCAGAACCAGCAGACGGCCGGATCGCCCGACTACAGTCGCATGGCGGTTGTCTTTGGCGGCAAACGTCCGGCGCTCTTCGTGAAAAAAGAGCTGGCTCGTCGGATAAAATCCGCTTTTGTGCCGCCGGCCTTTTTTACGATCGATGAGTTTGTGGATTTTGTTCTTTTTAAAAAGGAACGCTTCAAACGGCTGCCGGATCTGGAGGCCGGGTATCTTCTGTTTCAGCAAGCGAAGGCCGATTGCCCGCAGATTTTGAAAGGCCGCGAGACCTTCGCGGAGTTCCTGCCCTGGGCCCGGGAAATCCTGGCCTTCGTTGAAAATCTGGATTTGGAACATATTCCGAATGAGGCCTTGCGCCGCGTGGAGCAGAATGCCGCGATTGGCTATGATGTGCCGGCTGACATCAATCTTTTGTTGGAATCGATTAGCCTTTTGCGCGCATCCTTTCATCAGAAAATGGAAGAAGGAAAAAGCTACAGCCGCGGCTTTGCCTATCTACGCGTAAGCGAACGAGTCAAGGATATTCCCCTCGAGGAATTCGATCAGATCTTTTTTGCCAATCTGTTTTCTCTGCATCAAACTGAAAGCCAGCTTTTGCGGGTGTTGTTTGATCGCGGGCAGGCGACGATGATTTTTCAAGGCCACGAGGATGATTGGCCCATCCTCAAAGAAAATGCCAAGACCTTTCATCACCCCATCAAACCCGTCGAGCTTAAAGCCTCGAAGGATTTTCATCCGTCTTCGCCCGAGGCCCCGGGTTCTCCCTCGGGAGGAAGGCGAAATGAGGTCTCGGGCTACGCCGGATTCCGCCCCGAACAGGTTGGGAAGACGGATGAACCCGGCGAAGCCAAAGGCGAAAGCACTTCGGCGAAGTCGGATGAACCCGGCGAAGCCAAAGGCGAAAGCATCCGGCTTCGCTCCAAATCTTTCGATGGGGGGCTTCGCCGGATGCCCTGCGAAGCTTCACGCGAAAGCAATGAAGCGAAGAAGGGCACTTTGGCGAAGTCGGATGAACCCGGCGAAGCCAAAGGCGAAAGCACTTTGGCGAAGTCGGGTCATACCAAGGTAACACAGGTTCTGCCCGTCGGGCTCCATCTGGAATTATTTTCCGGCTTTGACACCCATTCTCAGGTGGGTTTGGTGCGCGAGATCGTGAAAAAGCTCCGCGCCCAAGGCAAGGACCTGAATAAGACCGTAATCGTCGTGCCGCAGGCCGATCATGTGATTCCCTTATTGTCTGAGGTCACGGCCTTGACCGATGACTTCAACATTTCCCTCGGGTATCCTTTGAAGCGCAGTTCTTTTTATACCCTCTTGCACTTCATCTTTCGGGCGCAAATCAGCCGCAAGGCCGAGCGTTATTACGCCAAGGATTATTTGAAAGCCTTGCGTCACCCGTTTGTTAAAAATTTACGCATCAATGCCAGTCCCACCGTCACCCGGATTTTGATTCACAAGATTGAAGAAATTCTGACCGGAGCCGTCCAGACCCCCTTGGGAGGACAATTGTTTATCGGGATAAAAGAGTTAAGCGATTTGGAGGAGTTATATGAGAGGGTGGTGGATTTGACCGACAAGATGGGCATTGCGGTCAAAAAGGCCGCGGTTCGCGGGATCCTGGCTCTTGTCCATGAAAAACTGTTCCTCGCGTGGGAGCCGATTGCGAATTTCCGGGATTTTGCTGACGCCTTGCAAGGCTTTTTGGATTTATTGATCGACAAAAGCATCATGGCAGGCTACCCCTTAAATTTGAAAATGGCCCAACAGCTGCTGGTGTTGGTTGAGGAGATTCGCCAGGTCAGTTTTCACGCCGAGCCTTTTTCAGCGCAGGAGATGTTTAAGATTTTTGCGAACCGCCTCGAGCGCGGGGTCGTGTCCTTTTTAGGATCGCCCGTAAAGGGAATGCAAATCCTGGGCCTCTTGGAAACCCGTTCCTTGAATTTTGAAAATGTGATTGTGATGGATTTGAACGAAAAGATTCTGCCCAATCTGCGCGTATATGATCCGCTGATCCCGCGGGAGGTTTCGGTCTCCTTGGGATTAAGCCGGCTTGAGCACGACGAGGAAATCCAACGGTATCAGTTGTTTCGACTCCTTTCGGCAGCGCAGAATGCGTATCTGGTTTTTGAAGAATCCAAGGAAAAAGAAAAAAGCCGTTTTGTCGAGGAGCTTCTCTGGGAACGGCAGAAAAAAACCGGCCGGCTTGATGGCCTGCCCATCGTTAAGGCTGGTGTCGAAGCCAAACTCACGCCGAAGCAAACGGTCATTCAAAAAACTCCCGAGGTTTTGGAGTTCTTGGGGAATTTCCGTTATTCGGCCTCGAGCCTCAATACGTATTTGCGCTGTCCGCTGCAATTTTATTTCAGGCATGTGCTGGGCCTCGAAGAGAAAGAAGACCTTTTGGGAGAACCGGAAAATCGTCAGGTGGGCACCTTCATCCATGAGCTTTTAGAAACCACCTTCCGCAAATTCATCGGAACCAAACCTGTCTTTAACGCGCAGTTCCGGAAATATTTTGAGGCGGCCTTTGCGGACCGTTTTGAGGAAACCTTTGAACGCTCTATGAAATCTGACGCATTTCTCCTTAAGGCCGTCATGCAATACCGGCTCAAGGCCTTTCTGGATAAGGAAGAGGAAGCGGAATATACCCGCTCGGTCGAGGAAGTGTTGACGATTGAACAGCGGTATGAAGAAGTTCTGCCTTTGACCGTGGGCCCCGTGCGTTTGGTTTACAAGGTGGACCGCGTGGACCGGTTGGCCAACGGAACGATCATGCTCGTTGATTACAAGACCGGCAGCGAGGACCCGATGCCGAAAGGCGGCGGGGCCTTTAAAGTGGAACAATTGACCCGCGAGTCGCTCAGAGGAACCTTACGATCGTTTCAGATGCCGTTGTATTTCGATTTTTTGAGCCGCCATTATCCCGGCGAGAAATTGAACGCCATGTTTTATAATCTGCGGGATCTGGAAACCAAACAGTTCCTCGAATTGGAAAATGCGGATATGGTCAAGGACATGAACGCCGAATTCCGCCGGGCGCTGGAATTCATCCTGGGAGAGATTCTGGACCCCCAGGTTCCTTTCAAGGCGGATGACCGGGATCAGAACCTTTGCGACGCCTGCCCCTTCTATAACGCGTGTCGTTAGCTCCGCAGCATTTCTTCCATGAAATAAGAAATTGACATTTTCATTTTTCATGGTAAATTCTAACCATGATAAAGCGGATCAAGTATATAAAGCAAATTGAAGTGGCGCTCGGGCGGAGTCGGGCCGTGGCCTTGCTCGGACCTCGTCAGTGCGGTAAAACTACACTGGCGCGGCAACTGGTGGATATTAATTCTCCTAACTATTTGGATCTTGAGGACCCCGTCAGCCTTAGAAGATTGTCTAACCCTAAGACGGCGCTTGCCTCTTTAAAGGGAATTGTCATTATCGATGAAGTCCAGCGTTGTCCGGATCTTTTTCCAATTCTGCGTGTTCTATCGGATCGTCATCCGTTGCCTGCTAAATTTTTAATCTTGGGTAGCGCATCCCCTGAACTTTTAAAACAATCCTCCGAGTCTCTGGCCGGCCGGTTGGAATTGATTCAGATGGGCGGTTTTAATCTGTCCGAAGTTGGGCAAAAAGAAGCGACGCGTCTTTGGGTGCGAGGCGGGTTTCCATTGGCATTTCTGGCCAAGAATGATGCGGATAGTTTTTCATGGAGAAACAGTTTCATTAAAACATTTCTTGAACGAGATCTTCGCCGGCAAGGGATTGACATTCAGGCGGCGGCATTGCATCGGTTCTGGACTATGCTCGCCCATAGCCATGGACAGATATGGAATGCTGCTCCATTCGCAGCTTCTTTGGGGATAAGCCAGCCGACGGTGCGGCGTTATCTGGATATACTGACAGGTTTGTTTATGGTTCGCCAGATCCAGCCTTGGTACGTAAATATCAAGAAACGCCAGGTGAAGGCGCCGAAGGTTTATATCCGCGACACGGGGGTGCTTCACTCGTTGCTGGGATTAAGGACTGAGTCAGAAATCCTACGACATCCCAGTTGCGGAGTATCGTGGGAAGGGTATGCGATCGAAGAAGTGATCCACGCGGTCGAACCGGATGATATTTATTATTGGGCCACCCATCAGGGCGCGGAGATCGACCTGGTGTTCTTTAAGGGGGGGCGAATGTATGGCGTTGAGGTCAAGCGCGCGGATGCTCCGACCATGACGCCGGCGATGCGTATTGCATTGGAAGATCTTAAGCTGAGGCATATTACAGTTATTTATCCCGGCGAAAAGCGTTACTCACTTCATAAGAAGATTGATGCCGTTCCGTTCGAAACGATTATGGGCGGAGAAAAAAGATTATTGGATAACGATTAATCTTTATCTGCGCGATTGCGCCCAATCCCATCGCAAGATTGAATGGATCGCTCACGAGAAGATTGGTTCGGCTCGACGGATTTAAAGGTTAAAACACTGCCTTTATCCCGCCTACGTCCGCCCAAGAAAGTCCAAGACCCCGTTGATGAAGGTCAAGGGATGAAAAGGACAACCCGGGACATACAGGTCCACGCGGTATTTTTTTAAGAAATCCCTTTTCAGCGCCGGTGAAGAAGCAAACACCCCGCCGCTGATCGCACAGCTCCCGGCGAGGATAATGATCTTGGGATCGGGAACAGCCTCGTAAGCGTCTTGTAGTGGCTGCGCCATATTCTCGGAGATGGGGCCGGTGATGACAATTCCGTCCGCATGCCGGGGCGAGGCAACGATCTCAATGCCAAAACGCCCCATATCAAAATTCACATTCGAACAGGCATTCAATTCCATATCGCAGGCAGGACAGCCTCCGGCGGAAACAGATCGTAATCGTAATGACCGGCTCAAAATCCGCAGCAATTCCTTATTCGCCAGCTTGATCCGTTCCCGATAACTCTGCGCCGTGAGGGAGCCATCAATCATCAAATCTTCCCGAGCCGTTGCCGCTATTTTGTATTCATTGGTAAATCGGATGGCGCCGGTTTTACAAAAGCGTTCGCAATCCCCGCAGAAGATGCACTTGCCCAGATCGATCCGCAGAGGGCCGGTCAAGATCGCTTGCGTCGGGCATTGACGACGCAAAGCTTCGGGGTCTTCCCGGAGCTCTTCTTCCCGGATCTTCGGCAGGCCGCGAAATTTTTCGTCGATGGCCGCATGACGGACATCCGAAATCGTTTGATGTCCGAGCTGCCAGCGGATTTGCAAAGGATTCAGCATCGTTTTTTCTATTCTCCTTCAGCGGAATTTGGATTTGGATTCATAAGTCATGCCCGCTGTAAGACAGGTTAAAGCTTTTGTTGCACAGCGGAAAATCCGATATGGCATTATTCCGGACGGCCAAGGCCAGCCCATACCAATTGTGGAAGGAAGGATCCTTGATTTTGTAGCGCCGCAGCTGGCCCTGGCCGTCGGTGATCGCGATGTGCGCGATTTCTCCCCGCCAGCCTTCCACCAAAGCAACGGTCAACTGATCCGCAGCCAGCTGGCCCGGCTCTTGTTTGAGATTGCCTTCTTGTGGAAAATGATCCAACTGCTCGAGGATGAAATTGATGGACTGTTTGATCTCGACGTAGCGCATGTAGGTTCGGGCAAAAACGTCGCCGCCCAAAAGCGTGTGCTTAAAGACCGGGAAGTATTGAAAAATTCCGAAGGGATGATCGGCCCGCACATCGACGGCGATTCCCGATGCGCGCGCACAAAGTCCGACCAAACCCAAATCCCGGGCCTGATCGCGTGTCAGGATTCCGGTTTTTTCCAGACGCGAGAGGACGCTCGCGGTTTCCAGCATGGATTCACACATTCGGACAATATCCTTTTGCACCTTTCCTAAGGTTTTCCGGATGCGGTCTTTGAGGATTCCATCGATGGAATAATGGACTCCGCCGGGAACAATCAGACCTTTTCCGAATCGGCTTGCGCACAAAGCGAGCGAGGTGTTGATGACCGAGGTTCGGGTGGCCCCGAAGACCGAACTTCCCAGAAGATGGGCGATGTCATTGGGAGATGGCGCCGAGATCCCCGATATGGACGGCCACTCGTTCTAATTCCAGGGCGATGGCACGAACCGCCATCGCTTCCCGAGAAATTTCCGTGCCGGTCAACGATTCTATGGCCTGCGCATAGGCCATCGCGTGGCCCACGGCAGAATCGGAGGCGATTGATTCAGCGAGATGCGGTTGGAATCGACTTGCGCCAGGCAAAGGCTTGGCCAGGAACAAGGCCTCCATACCGCGATGCTGATATCCAAGTTGAATTTCGAGATGATGAATTTTTTCACCCAGACACATGAAGCGAAAATGACCGGGCTCAATGACACCCGCGTGAATGGGGCCGACGCCGACCTCATGAATTTCCTCGCCTTCCAGTTTAAAGAATGGATAATTCGACGGTGTTTGGCTTGGGTCATAGCGGTCGAAAGGATAACGGACGGGTTTCAGCCACGGATGCCCCAGGGGTTTGATACCGAATTGTTCAAAGATCTCCCGTTCGAAGAGATGCACGGCGGGGACTTCCGGTGTCAGGGAATGGAAGATCTGTTCATTTTTTAAGGAACATTGTGCAATCAAGAGACGGGATCCTGCATCATCGGCCAGAACCGCAAAGAGCGTGATGCCATCAGGAACCTTTGTCCCAAAAAAACCGATGATCCTTTTCCCTTTCCGGTATTCATCCACGATCTGTGCATGCAAAACATCGACGGAGAATGGCGGGATATTTTTTAAAGCGACGGATCGATTGTTTTTCGTTAGGGCCCAGTTCATGGTCTTAAAAGGCGGAAGCGGTTTGATCCAGCAATTGACACAACACCGGAGGCAGGAAACCGGCTCCGAAGAGAAGCAACAAAAAGATGATTTGCGGCCAATAAACAAGGCCCGGAAGTTTTTGGGTAACGACCGGGCGCTCGATTTCTCCCAGGCTCATGACCAAGATGGAGCGGCCCATACCGTAAAGGATCACGATGACCAGAACAATAAAAAGAAGGGCGAGAATCGCGTAACCTTTTTGCCAGAGCGCCATGAGGATAAAAAATTTGCTCAAGAAGATGGGGAACGGAGGAAAGCCCATGAGGCTGAAAAAAGACAGAATCCAGATCCATCCGCTCCGAGGATCTTTCTCGAGAAGGCCTTTGGCATCTTCAATGTGTTTTGATTGGTAAATTTTTAAAATATTCCCGGAGGTCAAAAAGAGTGAAGCCTTGCTTAAGGAATGGGCGAAAAGGTGCAGCATCGCAGCCCATACGCCGAGGCCTCCGGCTCCGATTCCGATGGCGAGGATTCCCATATTTTCAATCGAAGAGTAAGCGAGCATGCGTTTGTAATTTTTGTTCCGCAAAAGAAAAACCGCGCCGACAAACAGCGAAAGGAATCCTACCCATAGAAAAAGGAGGCTCGTGATTCGCCCCAGTTGGGCCAGATTGATCAATTTGGTCACCCGCAGGATTCCCAAAAACGCGGTATTTAAAAGCGCGCCGGACAAAAGCGCCGATACCGGTGAGGGTGCCTCGGAATGCGCGTCCGGAAGCCAGGCATGGACCGGCGCCAGACCCATCTTCGTGCCGAAGCCAATCAAGAGAAATGGAAAAGCAATTTTCAACCAGAATGGCATCACCTGGCCGACATGGGCGTAAAGATCGTGGAAGAATAAGGAATCAAAATTGCGGGTTTCTCCCATCGATAAAAGGATGATGCCAACGAAGGCGAGCGAAATCCCAATCGAGCAAATAAAGATATATTTCCAGGTCGCTTCCATCGTCGATCGGGTCCCATAAAAATAAACCAGGGGGGCGCTGGAAAGAGTCGTGGCTTCCATAAAGACCCAAAATAATCCCAGATGCGAACTTAACGTCGCGCCGGTCAAGGAAAAGACAAAAAGCAATAAGCCGACGGTAAAATAGGTGTTTGCCTTTAAAGCCATGGTTTCATCGCTTAAGAAATCCTGACAGTAGATGGCGATCCCGGCAAAGAGGATCGACACCACGAAGAGAAATAGAATATTAAGATGATCGGTCTGGAAATAGGCAAGGAATGATTCTGGGTTTCCATAAAGACGGAAGGAACAAGACAGATGAAGAATGGCGTACATCAAAAGCGCCAGCCTATTCAAAGTCCACGAGCGCGCCAAAAGCAACCCAGCGCTTAAAACCAATGGTGCGATGAGAAGGCTTGCGATCATCTAATCCTTTAAATAGGTCAGGCGGTCCACATCGGGATTTTCGATCGTGGATTCGATTTTATTAATAAAAATTCCCAGCAACAGGACGACGAGGAAGATGTCCAAGAGCACACCAGTGTTAACGATCATGGGCATTTCATGAACCTTGGATAAGGACAAAAGAAAAATGCCGTTCTCCACGATCATAAAACCCATGGTGTGAGTGATCAATTTTTTTCGGGTGAGGATGATAAAGAGGCCAAAAACAATCGTGGAGATGGAGATCCCGAAATGCAGGTGGCCCAACCCGGCGACATGTTCGCGAGCCCAGTAAGCCAGGAAAAATCCTAGGGCGAAGATGAGGCTCGTAAACAATAAGGAATAAAAATGACTGATATAAGGTTCGGTCTCGCGGGAGATTTCATTTTCGCGGATCGTCCGCATCAGGAATTGCGGGATGATGATCGCTTTAAATCCTAAGGTTTCTAAGATCAGGAACGCGAAATTCCAGGGATTGAGATGGCCGAAGCTGTTCAAAACCAGGATGGTCAATAAAAATCCTTGGAAGGCCAGGGCCTTGATGTATCCCTCTAAGCGGCTGATGGCCGAGATGTAAAGGAGGCTCAGTCCAAAGAGGATAATGATGAGATTGATCATCCCGGCCCTCCCTGGCTAAAAATGGCGATGGATAAAATCAACAAACCGATCGAGGTCGCGACCAAAATAAATTGAGGGACATGCACCATCCGCAGACGCGCCATCGAAGATTCCAGCAATCCAATGACCACGGCGATAAAAAACAATGCGCCGCCGGTCGCTAAAAGCGTGAGCCATCCCGGCAGTCCGGAAGGAATTAGAAGATCCGCGATCAATAGCCCCAGGACCACCATTTTCATGGCCGAAGCCGAAAGGATCAATCCCAGATCCGGTCCGGAATGATCCAGAACCATGACCTCATGGATCATGGTCAATTCGAGATGGGTGTTCGGATCATCCACGGGCATTCGGCAACCTTCGACGAGGATCAGGATAAAAAGCGCCACGAGTCCTAAGGTGATGATGAGATTGGACCAAGGATTGTAATGCTGCAGGGCAACAAAAATTCCTCCAAAGGAAGTTTGGTCCGAAATGAAGGCGAGGGTCCCTAACAAAATAAAAAATGCCGGCTCGACCCAGACTGAGAACGTCGCTTCGCGGCTGGCCCCCATGCCTTCGAAACTATTGCCCGTGTCCATCGCCGCCAGTAAAGAAAAAAATCGTCCCAGCGCTAAAAGGTAAGCAAAGAGAATAAAATCGCCGTTAAAGCCAAGGATTGCAGGGCAAGGTCCGACAGGAATCAGCAAACCCGCTAACACAATCGTCGCAAGATTGACAGAGGGAGCAATCTGAAAGATGAAAGACGTGGTCGAGGAAATCACTTGCCCTTTATGGAACAAGCGTCCGATATCAAAGAACGGCTGGATCACTGGCGGCCCTTGCCGGCCAGCGCAGAGGGATTTGACGCGGTTGATGACGCCGATGAAAAGGCAGGGAAGAACCAAGAGAAAAAAAAGATGCACGATCATGGGATGACTCCGATCGTCCAGATGAGGACTCCGACTAGAAAAATCAATCCATAAAGAATGTATTGCTGGATGTTGCCGCTTTGAATCCCTCTAAACAAACCCAGGAATCCGCGAATGGCCGCCCCGGCGGGCGTAAAGACATACGATTCGAAAATATCGCGATGGTGCGATTGATATGAGGCTTTCTGGGGAAAAAGTTCTTCCGGTTTTATCTTGTGGGAAGTTCGATTCACCAAAAATTCCGCTAACGATAAGAATGGTGCGGCATAAGAGGCCGCCGTGTATTGCATCCGGGTTGTCGTCGCCGGATAACCGCAATCCCAGGTGCGATGTTTTTGGATCAAACTTTTTTTCAAACAAAGAGAACGAACCCCATAAATGATCACGGTCAATCCCGCCAAGAGACATAAAACAAAAGCAAGATGACTCAGGGTTTTTTCAAGATCAGCCATGACGGAAAAATCCGCGCTGCGAGCCAACGGCGCCAGCGGATATCGGAGAATGGAAAAAATCAACTGGGGCAAGACCCCCAGCCCCAGACAGAAAAAGCCCAGAATTCCCATGGGAAGGAGCATGCTCGGCGTACCTTCGGAAGTTTCTCCGATGGCAATTGGTTGCCTCGGCTTCCCTAAGAAAACCACGCCGAAGGCCTTGGTAAAACACAAAAGGGCCAAGGCCCCGATCGTGGCCATGGCTCCCATGGACAAAACAGACACCGCGGACAAAAAAGGTTGGTGCGAACGAAATCCGTTCAGCAGGCTGATAAAAATGAGGAATTCACTGATGAAGCCGTTAAAAAGCGGCAGTCCGCAAATGGCTAGAGAACCGATTAAGAAAAAAAATGCCGTGTAGGGCATGCGTTTGCCCAGGCCGCCTAGAAGTTCCATGTTCCGCTGGTGGGTTTTTTGAAAAACCGCGCCGGCCCCGAAGAACAAAAGTCCTTTGAACAAGGCGTGGTTCCATACGTGCAAAATTCCGCCGGCGAATCCGAAAATCGCCAAGAGAGGATTGTGATAGGAAAGACCCAAAAGCCCCAGACCAATTCCCATGCCGATGATGCCGATATTCTCGACGCTGTGGTAGGCCAGGAGTTTTTTTAGGTCGTGTTCGGCGATGGCATAGATCACACCCAGAATTCCGGAGGCAACCGCGATGAAGAGGACGCCATATCCGACGGCCAGTGATGGGTCGGGGAAAAAGGTGATCATTCGTAGAATTCCATAAATACCGGTTTTGATCATGACTCCCGACATCATCGCCGAGATGTGGCTGGGGGCCGCGGGATGGGCCTTCGGGAGCCAGGTATGAAAGGGGACAAATCCCGCCTTGATGCCAAAACCGACAAAAAAGACAAGAAAAATCCCATTGCTCCAGGACCGATCGGCTTTGAAAACTTCCGCGAAGGAAGCAAAATTCCAGCTGTGGGATTTGAGCGCTATGGAAATGAAGCCGATCGTCAGGAACATGACCCCGATCTGCATGGCGATGAGATAATTGAGGCCCGCCTCCAGGACCTCGCTTTTCTTTTGTTCAAAAAGGATCAGTAAAAATGAAAACAAGGACATGAGTTCCCAGATGAAAAGAAAGGCCAGGGCATTTTGTACGACGGGGACTAACAGCATGCTGGCCATGAACAGACTCAACAAAAAATAATGCGAGCTAAGCGAGTATCCCTTTTGACCAGCGTAAGGCCGCAAATACCCGATGGAATAAATCGTTCCCAAAAAACTCACGAGCGTAATGACCGTGACAAAGAAGGCCGCCAGAGGATCAAGGATCAAAGGGATAGGACCAATCGGTGGGTGGAAGAAGAGGACAATGCGGTCGGTGACGGCGCCGAGGAGGATCGGAATACTTTGGCGCAGGATACACAGTGTCCCCATGCCGGTAAAAAAAACCAGCGTCTTGCCTTTGGATGAATCGGGCCGGAAGAGAGAAAAAATTCCCCCCAGCAAAATAAAGCCGATCCCCGCAAGAAAAAGGTTCATGGCCGATCCTGCTTTAGCCAGATCATTTCCTTTTGCTGGATATAATCGAAAATTTTTTCGGCCACAGACCGCTTCTTTAATAGAGAAAGGAAATCATCCTGTTGGCATAAAAACGAGATCTTGGTCAAGATTTCCAGATGGCGCTGCGGGTTGGCGCTTAGAACAATAAAAAGCGTGTGAACCGCTTCCTGATCGAGGGCCTCAAAATCGACCGGATTCTGCAGCAAAAACATGGAAATGGTTTCGTGTTCAACGTCGGCAATAATGGGATTGCGTGGATGAGGGATGGCGATCCCGCGGCCAATGGCGGTGGGCATCATGTCCTCGCGTTGTAATAGGGAAAAGATAACAGCCTTGCGGTCAGTCCCCGGAGGCAGCGGCAGAATTTCTCCGGCCTGTCGGATCGCTTCAAGGATGCTCGCTCCCGCATTGTGGTAAAAAATTCTTCCGCGAGACAGAAGCTGGGTCAGACGCACGGGCGAGGCAGAAGCGCTCAGATCGTAAATTTTAGCGGAAACCGGCAAGCGGTTTTTGAGGATCCAATCGTTGATCTCGAGCTTATTGAAACGGTATTGATGGTTGATTTTGTAAGCGGGGATCTTTTGTTCTTGAATCCAGCGATAAATCTTTTTTTCCGACACCCCCAGCAATTGTGCGATGTCTTTAATTTTTAAATTCATGGATGCTGCTCAAAAAAATTCAAATTTTGGGGAAAAGTTAATTTATTCTATAACCAGAGACCAACGTGTCAATCAATATCTGGGTGGAGTTGACACTGCGGCGGCCTCCCCGGCCCTCCTCTCACCCCCGGGGTGAGAGGAGGGCACGTCGAAGGGTTGACTCCCATTTTCTTTTGTGCTAGCGTATGGCAATGATTTCCGACAATGTCACGCGAATTAAGGATCGAATCGCCGCGATTTGCCAAACCATAGGACGTAACCCGCAGGACATCACTCTCGTTGCCGTCACCAAATTTGCCTCTATCGAAAAGATTAAGGAGGCGATTGCCGCCGGAATCACGCATATCGCCGAGAATAAGGTCCAGGAAGGCCAGCACAAATATGCTTTGGTCGATAAGGCCGGCAAGAAGGTCACGTGCCATTTGATCGGTCATCTGCAGACGAACAAGGCGAAAGATGCTTTGAAGATCTTTGACCTGATTCAATCGGTGGATTCGTTAAAACTGGCGCATGAAATTGATAAACAAACGGCTAAATTAGGGCGAACGGCGGAAATTCTGGTTCAGGTCAATACTTCTGGAGAAGCACAGAAATATGGTTGTCCTCCGCAAGAGGCCATTCGGTTGATCGAAGCCATCCTGACTTTGGGGAACGTGCGCATCAAAGGGTTGATGACCATGGCTCCTTTGACCGAGGATGAGAAAAGGGTGGCTGCCACGTTTTCAGGCTTGCGAAAAATCCAGGATCAGGCGAAGAAACAATTTCAGGGACAGAATAACTTTACCCCGCAATATTTATCCATGGGAATGTCGCAGGATTTCGAAATTGCGCTCAAAGAGGGAGCGAATATGCTGCGGATCGGGAGCGCGATTTTTAAAGAGTAAATCGAGTTCGTTGGACGTAGTACGTCCGCTCGTCTGCCTTGCACAGTCTCGTTGGGACGTAGGACGTGATCATTAAACAGCGCTCCATTCAAGAACCACGTCCCACGTCCGAGCGACTCGACGAAGGCGAGGAGCGAACGTCCCACTTCCTACGTAAATAAGGGTTAAAAATGCAAAAACTCGGCATCATCGGCGGTGGGAACATGGGCGAGGCCATCATAGAACGCGTCCGTCCGGACTATCCTGTCTTGGTGAGCGAAAAAGATTCATCCCGCCAGGAATGTCTCAAGAAGAATCTTCAACTCAATCCCGTTGCGCTGAGTTTTTTATTGAAAGAAGCGGACATCATTCTCATTGCGGTCAAACCGCAGGATATGGAAGGGTTATTAAAAGAGATTTCCCCAGCTCTAAAAACCTCCCAACTCATCATTTCCATTGCCGCAGGCGTGACTACCCTATATATAGAGAAGCGACTTCCCAAAAAGACGCGGGTCATCCGCACCATGCCGAACATGCCGGCCATGGTGGGGGAAGGGATTACCGCGATCTGCGCCGGAAAGAACCTTTTGCCCGATGATTTAACGACGGCGCAAAAAATTTTTGAGAAGGTCGGAGAGACAGTGATCGTTAAAGAAGAGGCCATGGATGCGGTCACGGCCATTTCCGGCAGCGGCCCGGCGTATGTGTATTTGTTTATGGAATGTCTCATGAAATCCGCCGTTCAATTGGGGCTGGACGAGAAATTGGCGGCGCGCTTGGTTGTTCGAACTTTTTTAGGCGGCGCGGTGCTTATTCATCAAAAAAAAGCAGACCCGGCTGTATTGCGGGCGAAGGTCACTTCCAAGGGTGGAACAACCCAAGCGGCCATGGACGTCTTTATGAAATCCAACATTGATGACACAATTGCGCAGGCCGTGAAAGCAGCCAAGAAACGATCCCAACAATTATCTCATTAGGCAAGAAATCCTTCGGAGGGAGCTATGGCAAAAGTCGGCGTCATCGGAGGCAGCGGTTTATACAACATTGAGGGTTTAGAAAAAACCGATTCGGTGGTCATGGGAACACCCTTTGGGCAAACCTCGGACAAATTTCAGCTAGGCACCCTGGAAGGGATCGAGGTCGTTTTCCTGCCCCGGCACGGGCGCTGGCATACCATTTCACCCAGCCGAATCAATTTCAAGGCAAACATCTTTGGCATGAAAAAGCTCGGCGTCGAGGCCATCATTTCGGTCTCGGCCTGCGGCAGCCTCAAAGAAGAATTAAGGCCGATGGACTTTGTCATCCCCGATCAATTTGTGGATCGAACGCATCAGGCGCGGCAGTCCACTTTTTTTGACAATGGCATCGTGGCGCACGTGGCGTTCGCGGATCCGGTTTCGCCAGAGTTGACGAAGATCCTTTATGAGTGCGCGACCGAGCTTAAGCTGCGGGTTCACCCCAAAGGGACCTACATCAATATGGAAGGGCCGCAGTTCTCGACGAAGGCCGAATCGAATCTTTATCGCAGCTGGGGTATGGACATTATCGGGATGACGAATATGGTCGAAGCCAAATTGGCCCGCGAGGCGGAGATCTCCTACGCGACCTTGGCGGCCGTGACCGATTACGATTGCTGGCACGAATCGCACGAAAGCGTGACCGTCGATATGATCATTGCCAATCTGAATCGCAATGTCGAAAACGCCAAAGCCATTTTGAAAAAAACCATTCCCCGGATTGGCCGCTTGACGCAGTTTAGCGCCGCCAATGCCCTGCAGCACGCCATTATCACGGCCAAAGACCACATGCCCGAGGAAGCCAAGAAGGATTTGCAGTTGATTGTTGGGAAGTATTTGAAATAGGTCACAAGGTTACAAGTCAGTGAGAAGGAAAATCCTACCCTTTTCCTACGTTATTGACATTTTCTTATCCAAAGATGGAATAGCACTGATAGCGGGAAAGGAATCCTTCGGCGTCAGCAAGATGAAGGTATTAAAGTTCCAAGCCAGCCTGATGGAAGAACGAGCGAA
>JAHFFW010000013.1 GCA_023247725.1 Candidatus Omnitrophota bacterium
CGATTGATCGCCGGCCAGGCCCCGATTCAAACCCTCGTCGGAATTTAATCCCGATCCCGCATCTTCGCCAACAACCGCAGTATCTCCAGATACAACCAGACCAGCGTGACCATCAACCCAAAGGCGCCGTACCATTCCATATATTTGGGCGCGCCTTGCGATGCGCCCTGCTCAATAAAATCAAAATCCAAAACGAGATTGAGCGCGGCGATGGTGACCACAATCAAGCTAAAGATGATCCCGATGGGCCCGGAACCAAAGAGCGGAATATTGATTTTAAAGAAACCCAGGATGAGGCTTACGAAATAAACCAGGGCAATCGCTCCGGTCGCCGCGACGATCCCTAATTTGAAATTCTCCGACGGCCGAACCCATCCGGACTTATACGCCAGCAAAAGACAGAATAACGTTCCGAAGGTGAGCGCCACCGCCTGGATTACGATGCCTGGATAGCGGAGCTCAAACATCGCCGAGACCGCACCAAGCACCAGCCCCTCACATCCGGCGTAGATGGGCGCCGTGACCGGCGACCATTCTTTGCGGAATACCGTGACCAGCGCCACGATAAAACCAACGATCGCGCCGATCATGATATAGCCGGAGACATTCAATCGGGGAGTTACAACTCCTTCGACGGAAGGCGCGACGCCTGGCTGGCCGAATTGGCTCCAGATCCAGGAAGCCGCCGCCACCAGGATGGCCAAAAGGATAAAACTTTTATTCACCGTCCCGTGGATCGACATGGCCTGGTCTGATCCATAGACCCGCGGAGCGTTAAAGGCTTGCTCATTGAGTGCAGGATTGGCTGTTCGCATCGAGTGTCCTCCTTTTTTAACTAAACCCTTTGAACCTTCAACCGCATTTTTCTTGCCGCTTCTAATTGTCGTTCGTCTGCCGAAACAAATAAGCCGGGGCGTATGTCTAACGCACATGCTAAATGAAGGCTATCCATGGCCCGCAATGGATATTTTTCAAGGCATTCAATCGACAAGGATAAGACCCGCGGGGTCACTGGATAGGAAAGAAAATCTTCAAACTCTAAAAGTATCCTTTCTTTAATAACATTATAGTGTTCTTGCGAAATGATCATCTCTCGCTTTTTTCGATTAAGGGCAGAAACGATTTCTGGTAAGCATAGGATACTGACAAGCACTCGTTCCGCTCTCAAACAAAGCCTTTCAACTTTTTGGCTGCCGGATTCCTCTAAATAACGTTTGGCCAAGGCTGAACTGTCAAAGAAGACATTCATCGATCTTGACGGCGTTCCTCAAGAATGGCTTGGCTTAAAGAAACTTCGGGGATTTTCAGTCGAAGCGCTTTGGTGTGCCAAACCGGCTCCTTTCTCATTGCAGGGAGAATCCTGGCGATGATTTTTCCGTGCCTTTTAACGCACACTGTTTCGCCTTTTTCCACTGCCGCAAAATAAGCCTTAGCATTCTGTCGGAATACCGTAAAATTGACTGTAACCATTGCCCCTCCCGTTGACTGACTAACAATGTACAAAAAGAGTGTACATTGTGAAAGCAATTAAGTCAATTTAGAATTTTAAAGACCATTGGCTTAAACCCAAAACCTTGCCAATGCCAGCGCCGCCTGCATGGTGAGATTCGTGTACAAGCCGGCCAGCAAATCATCCAGCATGACCCCCGCCCCGCCCGAAATATTTTCCAACCGATCGATGGGATAAATCTTGAACATATCAAAAGCCCGGAAAAGAAAAAAACCGGTGAACATCACATCCCACGTGAAGGGCAAATAAAAAAAGGCGAGCAGGATCCCGGCGACTTCATCGATGACAATCAAGGAAGGATCCTTGCGGTTCAAATTCTTTTCGACAACGTCCGAACTGACGAATCCGACGAGCGTAACCGTCAGGAAAACGACAATGGATAAGGCTTTCGCTGGCGCCAAAAAATACGCCAGAACCAATCCGATCACACTCGCCGCGCTTCCCGGACAAAGCGGAAAATATCCGACGCCAAAAAAGGTCGCGAACGCCTGCGCTAGCTTAAGAGGCATGGAGGAGTTTTCGATTATTCCAAAGGTAAGAAAGCCCGGAAATGAGCGTCAAAGACACCGTCGCCAGCATGAGGAGCTCGATGCCGCAGCGCCACCAGGATTCCATCTGGGGCGTCCAGGAATGATAGGAGGTCAGATATTCCTTCATTAAAATAAAAATAAGGATAACGAAGATCGCGACCACCTGCGAAACGGTTTTGTGCTTTCCGGCGCGTTCGGCCGCCAGGACCTTGCCCTTCGTCAAGGCAAAGATCCGCAGCCCCGTGATCACGATCTCGCGGCCCAGAATCAAAACGACCATCCAATCGGCCACAAGGTGCATGCGCACGAAGGCCAGAAAGGCGGCGAGGATGAGGAATTTATCGGCAATCGGGTCCATCAATTTGCCGAAATCGCTGACCTGCTGGTATTTTTTGGCGATGTAACCGTCCAAGAAGTCCGTCAAACTCGCCAGGGTGAAAATCAAGGTTGCAATCGTGGCGGGGATAAAACCTTCCCGGGAAATGAAATACATGAAGATGAAGGTGAGGATGATGCGGGCAATCGTGAGTTGATTAGGAAAGGTCACGTTGGATCTTGTAGAGCTACAAGCCGGTTACGTTTTTTGGTACGAAAGAATTTATTTTGTCTCGACAACCCGCCCGGTCAAATCGTACTCGAAGGCGTCGGTCACCTCCACCATTGTGAAGTCACCGATGGTTAAAGATTTTTGGCTGTGCACATACACCAAACCATCGACCTCCGGAGCGTCATACTGGGTCCGACCCAGGTAAAGCCCGTCGCTGTTTCTTTGCTTTTCTTCAATGAGGACCCTCAGGCGCCGTCCCAAAAAACCCTCCTGCACTTTTTGGGCAATCAATTTTTGTTCGGACATGAGCCGGTCGAGCCGTTGTTTCTTGATTCTTTCCGGGACCTGGTTCGGATAAAAATAAGCCGGCGTCCCTTCTTCCCGCGAGTAAACAAAGACGCCGACGCGTTCAATCCGCATCTGGCGAACGAAGCTCACCAATTCGTCAAATTCTGCATCCGTCTCTCCGGGAAATCCGACAATGAAGGTCGTCCGCAGACTTGCTTGCGGAATTTGACGACGGATTTTGGTCAACAAATCAATAGTCGCCTGTTTGGTGATCCCGCGATTCATGGCGGTCAGAATCCGGTCATTGATGTGCTGCAGAGGCAAATCAATGTAAGGGCAAATTTTCGGAACGCTTGCCATCACCTCGATCAACTCATCATCCATATGAGCGGGAAAGGCGTAGAGCAAACGAATCCATTCGATATTCTTCGTCGCCGCGGCGATCTCTTTGAGCAGGGCGGCTAACGATTTCTTCCGGTAAAGATCCATGCCGTAGGCCGTGATATCCTGGCCGATGATATTAATTTCCTTAACACCCTTTTCGTCCAGGGCCTTCACCTCGGCGACCACGGTCTCCAGCGAACGCGACGAAAACTTTCCTTTGATTTTGGGAATGGCGCAGAAGCTGCATTGATTAAAACAGCTTTCACAAATCTTGACGTAGGCGAAATGCCTCGGCGTCAAATAGACCTGCGCCGGAATTTGATCCTTGGTAAAGGCGGGCGTTCCCACAAAGGCATCAACGTCTTTGAATTCCTGGGCAAGCTCTGTGCCGAATCGCTGCGCCAGACAACCGGCGACAATAATCTTCTTCAGCTTGCCGGACTTCTTGAGATCAATGAGATCCAAAATACAATCGACCGATTCCCGACGGGCTTCTTCCACAAAGGAACAGGTATTGACGATCGCCACATCGCAGTCCTTGACTTCAACCAGGCGATGGCCGTTTTTCTTTAAGCGGCCAAGAATGGCCTGCGAATCGACAAGATTACGGGCGCAGCCCAGGTTGATCATCCCGACCCTGGAACCTTGGGACTTGCGTTCATTGAGAAAATCGTGTGTTGTTCGGATCATTTTTTAACCGACAATCCGTCTTTGGTCACAATCACTTTCTTCGCGGCCCGGTCTTCGCGACCGAGCGAGCCAAGAAGTTTGCCGTTGAGTTCAAATTCCAGTTGATAGATGCTCTTCCCGGAAATTTCAATCGAATCATTGGCATTCCAAGCCTCGGCCATTCCTTTTTTGAGGATCGATTGAAAGACCACGACGCCGTCCTCCCGGACCTGCAACCAGGTATTTTTCTTCGCTTTGACGGTCAAGAGAATCTTCTTGTGCGTCTTGGCCACAATGCCCATCGGTACCGGGACTGCAACCGCCGGGGTGACGGCGGGAACCGCCGCACTCGGGGCTGGGGCCTTTGGTTGTTCAACGATCTTGGGAGCTGCTATGGGAATCGGCGAAGTGCCGACTGCGGCCGGCGGGACAACCGACTTTAAAATCTTTTCCTTTGACTCAGCAGCGGCCGATTCTTTTTTCGCCTTCTGTGCCTCGCGGCGGATGTTCTTTTCCACCTTGACCGTATTCGATTTGCGGAACGGAATTTTGGAAACCAAGAAAAACACGAATTTTAAAAGCAGCAGAACCGCGACAAAACCGATGGCCCCGCGAATCAATAAATCGGGTTTGGGGATGGTGAAATTTTTGCGGTATTTCTTGACGGAAAGCTGCGCGATGGGTGCACCGGTCCCACCCGACCCACCCACCGATTGCTCTTTTCTCGGCGCTTCAATTTTCTTTTCTGTCTCCAGATATTGATCCGGCAGTTCTTCCTTGATCTGGCTTAAATCGACTCCCAGATACTGGGCATACATTTTCAAAAAGCCTTTGTAGTAAAAGGGCGCCAGCGTCCGAATCTTATAACCCTCTTCAATGGCCTTCAAGACATCCAAAGGGATCTTGGTTCCTTCGTGAACCGATTGCAGCGAGATCCCCCGCTGTTCGCGGGTGCTTTTCAAACGTTTGGCCTGGGCGCTAGGTTGTTCCATCTTTTTTATTGGGATTCATGTTCTGGATGAGCCATTCTTCCCGATTGACCAGAATGTCGCGGGGTTTGCTGCCCACATACGGACCCACAAGGCCATTTTGCTCCATAAGATCAATGAGCCGTGCCGCACGAGTATACCCTAAACGCATCCTTCTCTGCAAGATGGAGACCGAGGCCTGATTGGTTTCCATGACCAGGCGCACGGCCTCGTCATACAATTCATCCTTCTCGCCGCTGAGGCCGGCGGCCGCACCGGGTTGGGTATTGAGAATCGAATCATCGTAGGCCGGATTTTGCTGGGTCTTGATGAAATCAATGACCTTCTGGATCTCTTGGTCGGTCACAAAACTGCATTGTCCGCGAATCGGTTTAGGGTCCCCCGGGCGCATAAAGAGCATGTCCCCTTTTCCGACGAGGTTTTCCGCTCCGTTCATATCCAGCACCGTGCGCGAATCCACCTTGGAAGCAACCTTGAAAGAAATCCGCGCCGGGAAATTCGCCTTGATGACACCGGTGATGACGTCCACCGACGGCCGCTGAGTCGCCAGAATGAGATGAATACCGACCGCCCGCGAAAGCTGGGCCAAACGGGTGATGGAACTTTCCACTTGCTTCGCCGCGACTTGCATGAGATCCGCCAGCTCATCAATGATGACGACAATATAGGGAAGCTTCTGGCCTTTCTCATGATAGCCTTTGATATGGCGAACACCGGTCTCTTTAAAAAGCGCGTAACGCGATTCCATTTCGCTTACGACCCAGTTAAGGGCCGCGGAAACCTTTTTGGCATCGGTCACCGCCGGGCATAAGGCGTGAGGCAATTCGTTGTAGACGGTCAATTCCACCATCTTTGGATCGACCATGAGGAATTTCAATTCTTCCGGCGAGGCGTTAAATAGCATGGACATGATGATTCCGTTGACGCAGACGGTTTTCCCTGAACCGGTCGTCCCGGCGATCAACAAATGCGGCATCTCGGCCAAGTCCGAAATAAGCGGCTTGCCGGCGATGTCTTTGCCCAAAGCGAGCATGAGCCTGGAGCCGGATTTGCGGAATTCACTTTCCGCCAAGACATCTTTTAAGAAAACCGAACTGCTCGAGCCGTTCGGGATTTCAATCCCGACACGATTTTTTCCCGGAATGGGGGCCTGGATGCGAACGGTCTGTGCGCGCATGGCCAGGGCGATATCATCGGTGAGGGTGGTGATTTTTCCGACCTTGACTCCGGGAGCGGGTTCCAATTCGTAACGGGTGATAACCGGACCGCGTTCGACATGATCGACATTGACCGAAACTCCGAAATCCCGCAGCGTTTCTTCGAGAACGCGCGCGCCATTTTCGAGATCAGCCTGGAGCTTGCTACTCGATAAGACCGGCGGATCGTCCAATAGATCCAAAGGCGGCAAACGGTATTGCCCGACGACGGCAGACACAAGCGATTCTTTGGGTTTTTCTTTTTTCGCAGTCTCTTCGGTTTGGACGTTCGCGATCTTGATTTGCGGCAAGGAGGGCTTTCTCTCCGGTTGCGCAAGTGAGGACGGCACAGTTGGTTTAAAAACCGGGGCTTCCTTTTTGCGTTCGAAGATTTTTTCCTCCGGTTGTTCCCGCAATGGCGCAGGCAGAGGTTTTCGTAAAGGCTTCAATGGTGTGACCGGAGCTTCCTTGGCCCGGAGAGGACGTTCCTTCAGCGTAAAGACTTTCCCTTTTTCCTCCTGCAGTTTTTGTCCAAGAGCGCCAAAAACACCTTTGAATACATCCGGGACCTTAAACAACAAAGGCGAAATCAAAAATTCGCCAATGAGGATCGTGGTCAAAAGCGCTAACGTCACTAAAATAATGAACGATCCCGTCCGCCCCAAATACTGCACCAAAAAGTCCGAAATGATGAATCCCACGAATCCCGAACGGTCAAAGCGCAGGGAATTCGTCTGCGAACCGATCATGCTAAAAAGCGCGCTCAAAACGCAGAAAAGCACGACGAAGCTGACGAATTTCGAGAAGGTAAAATTAAGATCCCGCGAGGCGAGCTTGTTCCAGCTCCAGAATAAAAGAAACACGACGACCGCATAAGCGCTGTAGCCGAAAACGAATAACAGGGTTCCGGCGACGCCAGCACCGCAGATACGGATCAGATTATGCGCGGGGACATTCGGTTGGGAAGTAAACCACGCGAGGTCTTCGGGATCGAATGAAATAAGGCTGGCCAAGATGATCAAGCCCGCCGCCAGGACGATAATTGCCTTTATTTCATTGAGGTGTTGCTGCTTCATGCGTCATTCGGCTTGCTTTTTGCTTAAATTCATCCGTTTCAATTGATCGATTTCAATCAACTTCACTTTGAATTCATCGCCGACTTTTACCGCTTGACTCGCATCTTTGACGTATTTATCGGAGAGTTCGGAGACATGCACGAGCCCTTCCCGGCCCGGGAGAAATTCCACGAAGGCGCCAAAATTCATAACGCGGGTGACCTTGGCCGGATAGGTTTTCCCCACAACCGGATCTTCGGTCATGGAGTTGATGATCTTGACCGCCTTTTCCACGGCATCCTTATTGGGAGAAGCGACTGTCACCTTGCCGTCGTCGTCAATGTCAATCGAGGCCACCCCGGTCTCTTCAATGATTTTGCGGATCATTTTACCGCCGGGGCCGATGATTTCTCCGATCTTCTCGGTATTGACCTTGATCGTGACAATCCGCGGGGCATAGGTCGAGAGTTCATGGCGGGGCATGGAAATCGCGGCATGCATCTTATCCAGAATAAAAAAGCGGGCTTCCTTCGCCTGCTGCAAACCTTTCTCCAAAAGTTTGAGGCTGATACTTTTGATCTTTAAATCCAGTTGAATCGCCGTCACGCCTTTTCTGGTTCCAGCGATCTTGTAATCCATGTCACCGAAATGATCTTCGACACCCATGATGTCGGTCAAAAGAATCGAATCGGCTTCATTCTCGGCGGAAATAAGCCCAATCGAAATCCCGGCCACCGCCCCTTTGATCGGGACACCGGCATCCATGAGGCTCAAGGTCGAGGCGCAGACCGTGGCCATGCTCGAGGATCCATTCGATTCCAAAATTTCCGAAACCACCCGGATCGTATAAGGAAATTCATCTTTCGACGGCAGAATCGGCTCAATTGACTTAGCGGCCAAGGCCCCGTGACCAATTTCTCTTCTTCCGGGACCACGCATAGGTTTGGTCTCTCCCACGCTAAAAGAAGGGAAATTATAATGCAGCATGAAGGATTTGTAAGATTTCCCCTCCAGGGCCTCAATCATTTGCTCGTCGAGGCGGGTTCCCAAAGTCGTCACCGCGAGGCTCTGGGTCTGACCGCGGGTGAATAAACTCGAACCGTGTGTGCGCGGAAGCACGTTCACCTCGCAGCTAATGGGACGAATATCTTTAAAGCCCCGTCCATCGCTGCGGCGTTTTTCTTCGAAGGCGATGCGCCGGACTTCTTCGTATTCAATTTTTTCCAGGGCCAGCTTGATATCGCTGGGAGTGATTTCACTGCCTTCTCTTTGAAATTCGGCAAAGACCGTTAAATCTTTGGTCAGGTCATCCAGCAATTCATTAAGGGCTCCCTCTCGCTCTTCTTTCTGGGGGTAACGATAGACTTCCCGCAGGCGGCTGGAGGCCATGTCTTTGACTTTCGCCACGAAATCTTCCGGAAGCAATTTGATTTGGATTTCGGCCTTCTTTTTGCCGACGGACTTGACCAATTCCTTTTGAATAACAGCGATGGGCAGGATCGCATCATAGGCAAAATGCATGGCCTCTATGATTTTTTCTTCGGGAATTTCTTTCGCTTCCCCTTCCATCATGATGATGCCTTCGGAATGACCCACCACCGTCAAGTCCAAAGGACTATCTTCGCGTTCTTTATAAGTGGGATTGATGACGAACTGACCATTGACCATTCCAACGCGCACAGCCCCAAGAGGAGTATTGAAGGGAATGTCCGAAACGACCAACGCGGCGGAAGCCCCCACGAGCGCCAGCACATCCGGATCGTATTCTCCGTCGGAACTCAAAACCGAGGCCACGACCTGAACCTCATGGTACATTCCTTCCGGAAATAATGGCCGGATGGGACGATCAATGACCCGGGCCGAAAGAATTTCTTTTTCCGTCGGGCGGCCTTCGCGTTTAAAAAATCCGCCGGGGATACGGCCGGCGGCATAGGTCTTTTCTTGATATTCAACCATTAAAGGAAAAAAATCCGTCCCCACTTTTGGTCGGGGAGACATACAAGCGGTGACCAGGACGACCGTCCCCCCGCAGGTTACGGTCACGGCGCCGTTGGCTTGTTTCGCCAATTTGCCACTTTCAATAATTAGATTCTGGGCCCCATAGGGTATTTCTACTCGCCCTAAGTTCATACTCTCAACCTCATTTACGCAAATTCAATTTGTTGATGGTTTCTTCGTATTTCTGGGGATCAGACTTCTTTAGGTGGGCTAAAAGACGTCTCCTCTTGCCAATCATGACGAGCAGTCCGCGGCGAGAGTGAAAATCCTTACGGTGATTTTTGAAATGGTCGGACAGGTAATTGATCTTTTCGGTCAATAACGCGATCTGGACCGTCGAAGATCCGGTGTCTTTGGAATGAACCTTGAATTGATCGATGACTTCCGTTTTCTTTTCCTTGAGCAATGACAATGCGAGGTCCCTTCTATCTCCAAAACGTCTGATCGATTCTTTTTTTTAGAACAGGCGCTATTATAACCTTTGGGTTTAGCTTCGTCAAGTTTTAAGAATTCCCGAGAGCAAAAGCCCATCCCATTGGTCCTTGGAAGACGCCTTCTTAGAAATTTTTCGAATGGGCGCCAAGGCTCAAGGGCGGCGCCGCAGGATCGAAAATGAGGGGGTCGAGGCGACCAGCGAATAATGTTCGTTAATAAAGGCAACGACCTCGTCGTATTTTGCTTTATTCTCAGGCAGACGAAAATAGACATCAGGAAACCAGGTTCCTGGATCCTTGGAGATGACGGCATAATTGGGCGCAGATGCCTTCAGGTCTTTCAAAAATTCCTGATGCCAATCTTCCTTAAACCAGGAAAAGGGCACCATGGGAAACCGCCCCACCCATGGCCGATCGACGAGGAATTGATAAAAACCCAACTCTGGAAACATCAGGACCTTTTCGCCTTTGGCCGTATGGGAGCGAATAAATTGATTTACCCCTTCTATGTCCTTTGCCTGCGAAGTGGGCACAACCATGCCTTTGAGCCTTTCCAATTGTAATTCTTTCGACTCTTCACCGGCCAGAGGTTTCAATGACTCCAGACTTTGTCTGGTTAAAGCATTACGAACATACTTAAAAACAAAAAAACGATGATTGAACCGTTGGATAGAATAGCTGATGGACACGATAACCATTATGATTAAAAAGACCTGTGTCGCGGCTTTCGTTGAATTTTGCCATGTCAAAGACAAAAAATAATTTTGTTGCATTTGATTTGGGTGCGCTGTATGGAACCCCACGGGCATGCCCCTGCCTCGCCGGCAGGCGGGCGTGGTACCTTCTTCTTGCCCTTTGGGGATTTGCTCGCGTGATTTCTTATGATTGGGTTCCATCCCGAGCGAAGGGCCCCCGGCCATGGCCGGGGTACGAGTCGAGGGATCGAGTCCTATCCATGCCGCTTTTTCCAATAAAAAAAAGTACAAAATCTTTTCCGGCTGCAAGGCCATCTCAAATTGGGAGGCATGGATGGCCCGAAAAGCCGCTTTGTACATGACCAGCCCATAGACGCCCAGACAAATGCAGGCACAATCGGACACAGTGAGATTCTTTTTGCTTTTTTGCCAAAAAAGGTAAACCAAAAAAAATAAATAGCAATAGGCCGGCGTCATCTGCTTGAAATTCGCCGAAACAGGATTGACCATGGCGATCAAGGCTTCTCTGGGATTATTCGGGATTTCCGAAATAAAATTGAGGTTGATCGTGGTCTGCATCTTGGTGACGACGGTATAAACCGCCTCGAGATAAGGAATAAAGGCGCCGTTGATTATAAAATACATGACCGCCGGGATCGCCACACAAGCGATTCCGCCCAGAAATGCAAAAATCGCCGATTTGAGTTTCGGCCAGGGAAGCGTTTGGGACCAAGAGGAGAAAATAAGTCCCGCCACAATTCCGCTTAAGGCACAGATGCCAATCTCCACACTGGTCAGAAGTCCCAGGATCGAAACAAACCCAGCCCAGAACATCCAGGAAGGCTTTTGTCGGCGGAAAAACTTCACGGCGCACCACACCGCCAGAATTCCAAAGGCAAATCGCATCCCTCCCCAATAGGCAAAAACCACTCGCGGAAAGGTTCTCGTCACAAGAATCGGAATGAGCAAATAGAAAAAAAGCCGCGAAGAAAGAATTTCTCTCGCCAAGAAAATGCACAAGATGAGCGTCAATACGTTACCGACATAAAAATAGGACGAAAGAACCGCGATGTTTTCCCCAAAGAGCTTCATGAGAAGGGCCGGGACATATAACTCCAAGGGACCACGCAGATGAAAAACATCCCGAAAAGGCACTTGCCCTTTGAGCACCGCGTCAATCCCGGGCAAATAAAGTCCCAGCTCAAATTCATTGATATTGCCATGAAGGAAATAGGGTTGCCAGGTGATGAGGATCGTAAAGAAAGACAGAATCAAAACATCGAAGGGTTGGGGCGGTTGAAGCAGTTTTTTCATGATCCTGGCATTGACCGAAAAAATTTGAAATGATTTACCAGCTATTGTAATGAAAGCTTCGGAGATTTCCAGCTTTTTCAATTTTTCTGGCAGGAGATGCGGAGTTATTGGAGTCTGTACTCGGTGTAATTTTTTAAGTAAAGCAAATTTTTGAGCACAATCGGGTCAACGACGGTCTGTGAATCGCTAGAGAGATGATCTCGATCAATAATAATAGGCGCGTATTCATCTTCGGCAGAAGGGGCGGGGGATTGCTGCACGATCCGAGGGATCTTGACACCGCGAGTCGAAGCCGAGGCGTTTTTATGGGAATGATTAAACTCCTGGACCATTTTTTCCAGATCCTGACCTTTGAGACCATTGGCCGGAGGAGAGATGGCTGGGTGGTTCGAGGATTTTGACGTCAAAGCCTGAAGCATTCCGGTTGACCAAAAGGGATTAATTAAGGGATGAGGACAATTGGAAAAATTACTGACTAACGCATCAGTCATAGTACTCGTCTTCTTGTCATCGGTTGTTGCCTGCGTTGGCAGTACTGCTTCCGTAAATGGTCTATTATTTGTACGGAAGTCAGTAAAATCGTAAGGAACCTGCGAGGATGCCATGACAAAACTTTTGTCAGTTTTATTCTCCTTCGACCCGCCCACGACCGGGCGAAGTAGCATAGGTGGACCCGCTGGTTCCGCTTTCATTTCGGCTTTCGGTGCCTTTACAATAGTGGGTTCGGCTTCGGGTTTGGTCGTTTGCATTTTTTTTGCGATGACAGATTCAGCCAGCTTAACGTGAGCTGAAAGTTTTGAACTCTTAGCCAAAAAGACCGAAGTTAGCTGCGGACCCTTTTCTCTTTGCGCCACGGATTCCACGAGATGGCGCAACGATTGCAACCTTGCTTTGGCCTGAATCAGGAATGCTTTTTTCTCCGGAAGGCTGGGCTCAAATTTTTTGCCAGCCGAATGGAAAAATTGGGAAGGATCGATCAAAGGGGGTGGCCTGAAAGACGCCCCTTTGGTTTTTTTTACTGTTTTTTCGGTCGTTCTTTCTACGGTATTAGCCGGTGCCGGGATTTGTGAGGAGGGAATGGCCATAACGACTTCTTTTGGTTTAGCCGGAGGCGGAATTAAAGCCAATTCTTTTTCCAAGTCGGCCGGCGCATTGATATTCAAACGTCCTTTTTTGCGTTGTCCAATCTCGGCCACAATGTCATCGAGATGTTCGGAATCAGACACGGGCGTAACTATGGAAGCCGCCGGGGTCATGACATCCCCTTTCTCTTTTTCTTTCTGCTTTTGGGGTTTTTGTCCCTTGGGAAGTAATACGGCCGAATCAAATTCTTTAACCTTAGCCTTAAATTCCTTATCTTTTTTAAAGTTCTGGAAAAGACTTTCAAAATAGTCACCCAAAAAACCTAAAAATGATTTTTGAACCGGCTGATGAACAATGGTGATCGTCTTGACCTTGGCCGGATCATAACCCATATCTCTTAAGTCAGCGGCATCGAGGAACGCTTGACCGGTTTGGGAAGAAACCGGAATAATCAGATTAGCAGGAGTTGTACTGGGGGAAGCGTTGTTGCAGGAATCTGCAGATATTTCTGAAGGATTCTGGCTTTCAAACCCATGCCCGTCTTTTTCCTTCGTTTTCTCCACCTCTAGTCTCATGGCCTTGATCCGCTCGGTCTTGTAATCCTGAAGACTTTTGAATTTGCGGCCATTAATAAAAATATCAATGGGCTCGCGGGCGGGCTGAGTCCAACCGACCGGCACGGGGGCCCCAAAAATCCACAACAGTTGAGTGCCGATCAGAAGAATGAAACATCTTTTAAAGTGTCTGAATCTTATACTGTCCATAGGCAAGTCGTTGTCGTTGAACTTCAAGTCGTCATTCAGTGCTTATTTGGATCAGACGGATCAGGGCTCAATAATTATAACTGGTCCCTCCGAACTTATGCAACCTCAATTTTTGACATCCTTTCCCTAATTCCGAGGAGCAAAAATGGCCGATTTCAATGGCTGATTTCAGCTATTGCCGAGCCGCAATTATCTAGGTAAACTATATTTATGGGAAACCTTTACGTCTTTATCCTGGTGGTAGCCAGTCTTGTGTGGATGGTGAGCCTGTTTTTTGGGTTAATGACGGGGGTCAGTAAAAGCTTTCGGCAAAAGCCCAATCCATCATCAGTCCAGGCAGAAAAATTGAAGGATAAGGAAAGGAAACTGGCAGAGGAAACGGAAGAAAAACGGCGACAATTGATGGAAAACACACAGCAGCGCATCCGTGACAGCAAAAAATTTTAATTTCTTTAGGAGCCTTCCCGGGATTCCAAAATCCTTTTTCGCATTTCCCCTTCATACTGGGTTTGAATCTGAGTCAAGGCATTCTTCCCCAGAATCAATTGTGCGGCTTGTTCAATCGCGGTCAAACGGTTTTTAAGATATAGGTAATCGGCTTGCAAGGACTTGGGGCCGTGGTCGGAAAATTTTTCGGCGTGCGCCTGTGTCCGCTTCTTCTCTATATATTGTTCAAAGGAGGCCAAGCGTTCGGCATACTGATTACTTTGATCCTCTGTTAATTTTATATTTTGCCTTCTTAAAATCTTTAAGATTTCCTCATCAACCACCAGCTGAGTGAATTTGCGGTCAATCCGGTCTAACTCTTCTTTGGTTGTTTTATAACACCAAAGCAAATATCGCCGAATGAGGTGTTGTTCCGCTATCTTTGCTTTTTGGGGCATTGACGGGGGTTAGCCCGTAGAGAGAAAATAATGAAGTCGGCGGCTTTTCTCTTTACGGGGCTACTAGGGAATGACATTAATATCATCGACCATCGCATCGAGTAGGTCCACGCTGCCATTGAGTTGTTGCTCGAGGTTATTGCGGAAATTGCCGAAAGGATTGAGAAAGATAATAAGAACCGTAAGGACGGCAGCAGATAAAACCAAATATTCAACGGCGCTTTGAGCGGTGCGATTTATTTTCATAGCATTGCCTCAAATCATCCTCATCCAAACTATAGCATATGGAAGAAAAATTGTAAAACCTTTGGACCTTCACCTTTAAATTATTCTTAAGAGTTCTCCCCAAACTTCTCAAGATTTACTATTAGAAGAGGCGGCCATCCCGCTTGAACAGGATGGCCGCCTCTTCCTCACGGGCCCAAGGTTTTAAAGACCTTATCCCCGGCCTTTGCCGGAGTGTGAGTTTTTAATCCTACCTGTTGACCTTTCCTGGCTCGTTCGACATTCACACTTTCAATCTGCAGAGACTGAATCGACTGAATAAATCGGGTTTCTTTTCCGGAAATGAGGACCTTCTCTCCGACCGCAATCGGTCCATGACTAAGATTGATGACCACAACGCCGATTTGAGAAAAATAATGGGTGATTTCGCCAATGAGGGGACCGGTTCTCGGCTGGGATGAAGTTGCCAGTATGATGGAGGGAAGAGCTCTTTTGCCTTTGGCCAGCGTCGGACTCTTAAGCGCAGGCCGGGCTGAATGCAATCGTCCCGATCTTAGCGCAGCATTGTTCCTGTTGTTAACCCGTAATGGCTTTGAGGGATGGGATGGCGATTTTTTTCTGGCAGCATTTCGCGAAGAAATTTTTTTTCGTCGGGTTTTGGCTTTTGGTGAGGTTGAAGGTTTTTTTCTTCGGATGGGCCGGCGGCGAGAAGTTTTTCCGCTCGATTGAACGGATTTAAAAAACCGGTTTATGGATCGAATGAGTTTTCTAAAAATGATCCGCCCCCCTGAAATCCATTGCAAGCGGCGCTCACAAACTTTCCCAAAAAATTAAGTAGGCTTGTCCGACATGGCTAAAGGACAATTTTGTCAGCAATGTCGGCGACAAAAGGCAACCGGATCTCATGGCCACGCAAGGCTTCGATAATGCCCCACAACGATAACGCACCCAAAAAAAACAGCCCAAAACGTAAGACTCCGGGAATAGCAATATGAAGGATAAAAACAGCCGCTTGAGCGACAAAGATGACGAGGCCTTGTTTGCCGTGGGAGAGGACGAAGGGGTTGTCCTTTTTTAGGACCAGCGGGATCACGCAGAGGACCGAAAGGTAGGACAAAATCGCGTAGATTTTTCCTTCCCGGATGGTCTCTTCGTCAATTGGACTTTGCCGTAAGTTCCCCATCCGCCCTAACCTCGATCAAGGAATTGATATCACCAAACGAATTGCGTTCTTTGACGGGATTTTGCGGGTCTTCCTGCCATTTTCCATCAACAATAAATTGATATTTGTAAGTTCCCGCCTTCAAGGGCAATTGAACACTCCAACGGCCGCCTTCGTTGCGCATGCGGCAGGATTCATCCAAAGACCAGTCGTTAAAACTCCCCGTCACATAGACGGATTGGGCATAGGGGGCTTCCAATGTGAATGGCGTAGAAAGAAATTCCGAAGCTTCTTGACGGATCATTTCTCTCATCCGTTGTGACAAGGGAACGGATGCACTGGATTGCGACGTTTCCGCAAGAGATTCCCATAAAGAGATTATCTCTTTGGCCAGCGTCAAATAATCCTTCGTACCGCGGCAGTATTTGTCGTAATAATAAACCGTTTTACCCATGACGGCGGATTCCTTGAGTTTGACATTGACGTGAATGATCGTATCAAAAAGATTCCCGGCAAATTTTTCCTTGAACTGCGAGAGCATGGAAAAGGAATGCCGCAACCTCGAATCGAACATCGTGACCAGAACCCGGCAATTCACCGGATGATTCAAGCGATCCCGAATGAGGTTCACAATATCCATCAAATGATCCACACCTTGCATGGAAAAACGGCTAGTTTCAACCGGTACAATCACCTCGGAACTCGCCCGGAGGGCATTCACGGTTAAGAACCCTAAGCTCGGCGGACAATCAATGAGGATGTAATCATATTTGCTTTTTTGCGAGTTAAGGACTTCACTCAGCTTCAATTCCCGGCCAATCTCGTCAGCCAATTCCTGTTCCAGGGTTCCCACCAGAATATTGGAAGGGACAATGTCGAATTTTTTTTCGATCGTTTTAATGATATCATCCAGCTTAAGCTTTCGAGGGGTCAACTTTGAGATCACATTGTAGATACTGTCCGGTGAATCCACATTCAGTCCCAAAGAAGCGTGAGCCTGAGGGTCGAGATCCAAAAGAAGCACTTTCTTACCCGTTATAGAAAGCGAAGAGGCAAGATTGATCGCTGTCGTCGTTTTTCCGCATCCGCCCTTTTGGTTCGCAATGGAAATCACTTTCATCGTTCTCTTCCTCCCTGTTGACCCGTTCGCTTCTTTGAAAGCTTAACGAAGTCCTCATTCAAAACAAAATAGCCCTTAGCTCGAAAAACAAACTCCGTCGATCAACACAATACCCTTCTTCTTCTCAGAATTCCATGCCTCCAAGACAAACGAGATTTCCGTGATATCGGACCAATCGGTGATCTGGCTGAATTCTTCAAAGGGAATATCCACTGTTTGCCACTTCAAGCGGACATCCTTGATGTAAAAGGAGGCGATTTCATTGCGCCGATTTTTGATGGTCACCTTGACGACGCCAGGATAGCCTTCTTCCAAACCGCGAATGGAAAAATTCAAACTCTTATATTTGGAGGCATTGATTTGGGGTATGGCCAAGGCAAAAATTTTGATCTGCGGAAATGGATCGTTTAAATCGTAGTGAATACGTAAGGGGCCGTTCGTGAGGGCATAGATGATGCTGTTTCTAGATAATTCATTTTTTCCCGTCAAAAAAGCCGTAAAGCCATAAAAGGTGCTGGCGAGGATCACGAGCGTAATGACAATATTGATGAGCAGCCAAGCATTAAACCGACGCGATTTCTTTTCTTCAACTTTATCACGTTTGCCTAGATAGACTTGCGCTAAATGATCATATATTTCATCTCTGGTCATAACTACGGACTGCCCTTACAACTTTATCGTTTGATTTTTTTTTGAGCGTGACAGTGAAGTGTGAATGTTTGTGTTTATCATAGCAGAGATTGAACTGATTGGAAATATTATTATGTTTTTTTTCGGGGAGGGTTTATAGCGATTTTTCCGTCGAGTTATCAAATGCCTAAAACAGAGAATAGATAGATATGAAATCTTTGCGCAAAAAAATTTGACCCCTGCCGTATTCTACCCGGCAGGGGTCAGTGGAACTAACCTTTTTTTAGTGAACCTTCTAGAAAATTAGAAGGCCACGCCAGCGTGAAGGATGGCCTGCTTGGCGGTACTATCATTCGTACCGGCGAAGACATCACCTGGATTAAACCAGCCAAGATTCAAACCAACCTGGACATCTTCGGTGTAATCATACGTTAACTCGGCATCGACTTCAAAGCCAAGTCCCTTCTCATCAGTATTGTTGGCCACCGTGAGGGTGCCGCCGTCTGGCTGGCGGATCGCGAATGAAGAACCACGCAATTCCCTATCCAGCCATAAACCGGTCCAAGTCACCTTGGCCGTGACATCTTCCATGGGAACCACGGAAGCGCTGGCCGTAAGGATGTGATCGTTGGTCAAATCAAAAAGCGTATTATAGATTGACCCTCCAGCCTGATTTTCGAAGAATGGATCCCAGGCGGTGTATTTTTCATCACTTGCCGGACGGGCCGTATCTTCGGCTAATGCAGGATTGCTATCACCGGAAAGATACGTATAAACTCCGGTTAAAACCGGATTCCATTTTGCGGTTGCTTCCAGGGGAACTTGATAATTGACGATGGCTTGTGCCGCCATGGCTTCGCGGTCTTGATTCTGCGCCACCGCCGTGGTCGTTAAGACGAAGTTACCTCTCTGCCAGGCCACTTCACCCTGGACATTCAATCCCTTGATCGGATTGGTGCTCGCCCGCAAACCCGGCAAATAGACGGTATCGGATTTGTTGCCGCTGGAGCCCAGCGTCTGCGTGGACTTATCGATTCTGGCGAAGAAATAAGCCTCGGCTGTCGTATTCCAGTCATCACCGAAGGAGTAATTGAGGTTGGTTCCATACAGATCAACATCATCACTCCTGTCAGCCGCACCGGTTAAGGTGTTCGCATCGACCTTGAAATAAACCAGGTCAATGGTGAGCGGATTGAAATCCAATACTCCGCGGATACCATCGAGGGCGGTTTGCTTGGTCAGGTCATTGGCCACACTGCTAAGCGCGCTGTCAGCCGGAGCCTGGTTATTGGTTCCGGTCGAATCAAAGACCAGACCATTTCCGTAGCGGACATCATTCATACGACCGGCATGAATCGTCAACGGGGATGAGAGAACATCCCGCAACGTCACTTTGGCCACATTGAGATCAATGTCCGTATTGGCACCACTGGGCGCATCCCATGGTCTCTCATTGATGATTCCCAGGTGAGTGGACACATTGTCTGTCAGATCCGCGTCCACCCTGAGCCGGGTCTGCGTCAGAAACACGTTCTGACGTCTGTCACCGACACGACCGGGCAGATTCGTTCCGGCGTTCGTGAGGGGTCCAGTAATACCCAAGTCAAAGTTGTCGCGCACCAACCAAGACGAATCGATGTCGCCGCTGACTTTGACGTTTTGCACACTAGCGAATGCCGGCACGGCCAGGAAAGCGACCATGAGCAGCGCTAAGAGTACTTTTTTGTTCATTCTTTTTCTCCTTTGATTAAGCGCCTCGAGAAAAAAGGCACCTAATTTTATATCAATCTAGGGTTATATAATTTTGTATATATGGCCTAGCGAATTGCAACATTAGACCAGGGTTTGATGATCCATGACTGTAACGTTTCATCCCTCCTTTCGTAGCCAGATTGGAATCATCACTGGGTTTAGAAGTGGGGACATTCTTACATACGGCTCAAAGCGTGTCAAGAAAATTTCCAAAAATTTTACGTGGCCTCTAAATCCTCGAAAAAAACGGGTTTATATCTTTTCGCCGTACGGTTTTTTTTATCCACCTGCCGGCAAGGCAGGAAAATGTAAACGATGTTCCGATTGCACACTTGCCCGTAGGGCTCATTTTTTCCACATTGCACGAAAATTTAAATCCCAAGAGAGACTTATGGAAGAATCAAAACCAGGAATTTATGAAGGGGAAGGATTGCTGGCTGAGCCTAAACCGGGTTTTACAGATCGGCCGATGCCCTAATTAAGGAATTATAAATAATACTTATATTATAGCAGGTATCCTTTGATATTCATTTCAAGGATCCTGAACCTAAATGCGCCTGGACCGAATCGAACGGTCAACCTAGGCCTTAGGAGAGCCTCGCTCTATCCAAATTGAGCTACAGGCGCAGAATTTCAGGAAGGTTTTGAGAGTTGCCGAGGGTCTCACAAAACTCCACGACCCCTCATTGAGTTACCAAATGGCAATCAGGTCATCCGGAGATCCGGAAATGGGAATCCGGATACCCGGATATCCGGGTCATCATTTCCGAATTACCGGATTGCCGGATATCCTGTATTTTTTTCATTTTCGTTCTTCGAATGCTCTTCCAAAATTTTTTGAAACTGACTCGGGGTGCGATAACCCAACGTCTGGGCGAGATCATTGTATTTAATGGCGTTACGGTAATCGCCCAGCTTATAACAAAGGATCGATAAATTCACATAAGCATCCAAATGATCGGGATTGATGGCAATCGCCTGTTGGTAAAGGGCAATGGCTTGCGGCAATTGATCCTGCAGCGCGTAGATATTTCCCAAATTGTAGTAAGCTTCGGCATTATCCGGATCATACTGGATGGCCTTTTGATAATGCTCAATCGCGAGATCTCTCTGACCGGTGACTTCGAAAATAAATCCCAGATTAAAATGCGCCCTGGGGTGCTCAGGATTAATCGTCAGGGCCTTTCGGAAAAGATCAATCGCCTGGGTTTGCTGGCCCAGAAGAGCGAAAGTCTGCCCCAAACTGAGATAGGCATCAATATAATTCGCATCGATTCGGAGAACCTCTTGATAGGCCGCCTGTGCGTCTTTGAAATTATTGGTTTTCTCATAAACCTTGCCCAAGGCATAGATCGCTTTCGTGTGCCGAGGATTTTGCTCAATAATCTGACGAAAGGCCCGGATCGCTTGTTCATAATCACCGCTTTCGGCATAAAGCACGCCCAGATTGAACAGCGATTGCGTTCGTCCAGATTGAAAGGCCTTGACCGTAAATGTTTCCAGGATTTCATCGCGTCTGTGCCGGAGGATTTCCGGATGCGGACTTTTCTTCAAACCTTCGTTGATCGTCTGAACAATGTTAAAATAAACATCATCATTGTCCGGTTCCAGGAGAATGATCTGATTGAATGCCTCAATCGCCAGCCGGGGTTCTCCCAGCTGGATAAAAAGCGACCCCAGATTCAAATAAGCATCTTTAAATTTCGCAGCAATTCTGATTGTCTGCTGATAGAGTTTAACGGCCTCGGGAATCATGCCCGCTTCCTTGTATAAATTCCCCAGATTCAAATAAGCATACTCATAATTCGGATCTTGCCGGATCGATTCTTGATATAGAGAAACCAGATAATCAATCCTGCGGGCCATCTTTTGCGTCTCTTCATCGAGGGCTTGATCGCCCAGCCCCTGGCGACGTAATTCCATGATGGCGCGATAACGGGTGATGGCCTTTTTGTAATCCTTTTGTTCCCGATAGGCCGAGGCGAGGTTGTTTAACGCTAGCGGTTGAAAAGGTTCAAAAGCCAACTGGTGCTTTAGCAGGGTAATGCTATCGCGCCACACCAAAACCTGGGCGTTGGCTTTCAGCGCCAAAAAAAGAATGGCCAATAACGATACGCCTCCCGTCGCCCACCGCCACAAGGCGGGTTTTATTTCTATCCGGCTGGCCAGCCATTGAGCCCCGGCTCCAATCAGAAAACACATCCCGAGGCTGGGCAAATACATAAAGCGATCGGCCACCACATTGATATCCTTGGCATCATCAAATCGCAGCAAAAAGAAAATGGATAGCACATAAAAAAGAAAAGCGAACATGACCCAACGGTTTCTCTGCAATCGGTAGACAAAGAGAATCAAGGCCAAAAAAACCGCCAATGAAACAATATATTCGGGATTCGCCCATCCGACGGGTTTGGGTAGATCATAAATGGGGACAAAGAATTGGGGGAACCAAAATTGCCGGATGTAAAAAACAAAGGTCCAGATCCAGACTAATAAACTTTCGAGGGGACCATTGGTGGATGGCAGGCGTAGATGCACCGAATACGTCATCCAACCCAGCCCCGCCAAAATAATCAACAAGGGAATTTTTTGCCAGACCACTTCCGGGCGCCAGGGTTTTCTTTCAAACCAATCCAAAAGAAATAAAATGAGGGGCAAGCTGAGCGCCATCGGTTTGGCCAACATGCTCAAGGTTCCAAAAAGAAGCACAAGCGCATACCGCCATCCCTGCGGCTGACGTGAAAAATTCAGATATTGCCAAACTGCTAAAAGATAAAAGAAGGCATACAATACATCCTTGCGCTCGGTGACCCAGACGACGGATTCGACATGCATCGGATGAATGCCAAAAATGAAACTGGCGAGCGCACTCGCCCCTGGAGCGAGCCCTAGCCGCAAACCCAGAGCGTAAATAAGAACCACGATCACCAAATGCAACAGCACATTATCCAGATGATAAACAAACGGGTTGAAGCCAAAAAAATGATATTCGAGGGCAAAAGACAGCGAGGTCAAAGGGACATAGGTCATGTTGACCCGCTGGGTGAACATATCGATGAGATGTTCGCGATCCAGCGCCCGGATGGAGAGATTATTTAAGAGATGGACTTCGTCATCCCAGTTCACGAATTGCGAGAACAAGGAAGGGAAATAGCAGACAAAAACCGCAAGAAGGACCGCCGCGAGAACAACCCACGATCTGCGTTTTTCTGTCACTTTAACCTTATTCACCATGAATCAATATTTAATGATGGAATAGACGGGATACTCTTTGAGCTTGTCTTTGCCATTGAGGAAGCTCAACTCGACGAGGAAGGCCAGGCCAACGATATTGGCATGCTGGGCCTTGATGAGATCGGTCACAGCCCGAATGGTTCCTCCGGTCGCCAAAAGGTCATCGACGATCAGGACACGGCTGCCCGGGTCAATGGCGTCTTCGTGGATCTCCAGCGTATCCGTGCCATATTCGAGAGAATAGGTGATGCTGCGGGTTTTATAGGGAAGCTTGCCTTTTTTTCGCACCGGAACAAATCCGGCCCCGAGCTTGTAGGCCAAAACTGCCCCGAAGATGAAGCCCCTGGCCTCCACTCCGACGACATAATCGATTTTCTTATCCTTAAATTTTTTGACCAACTGATCAACCGATTTCTTCAAGGCCGCCTTGTTGCGTAGCAGGGTCGAAACATCCTTGAAGATGATGCCTTCTTTGGGGAAATTGGGAATATCGCGAATGCAGGTTTTTAAATTCAACGCTCGGGTCCTCCCTGGCATAAGTCCTCTTTCTATCCCTTCATGGCATTTGGTTCTCAAGTTTAGCGCAGATGATACAGATCGCACGCGGATTAAAGCCGATCGACGTCACCGAAACCCGAAACGGGCATCCTAACCATAACCGTAACCGAATTCCTTTTGGTTTGCGGCTTCGCTGCGTCAGGATTATCCGCGTTTGCTCTGTTACATCACATGAGCCGGAGGAGAGACAGAGTCCCGGCGAATAAATTTGGCCTCTAAGGTGACCTTGACCGGCAAACGCGCCTTGCCCTTTGCGATCTCATTCAAATGTTCTGCCCCCAGGCGCCCCATTTCCACCAAAGGTTGTCTGACCGTGGTCAGGCTCACGGAACAATGGACATTCAAAGGATTGTCGTCAAATCCAGCGACGGAAAGATCCTGAGGGATGCGCAGTTTTTTAGATTTGGCCACATCCATCAATTCCATGGCCATGACATCCGAAGCGGCAAAAACCGCCGTCGGAGGTTCTTTCAATGCCAACAATTTCATCGCCGACTCGCGGGCCGGGGTTCGCAAAAATCCCCCGTAGGTAACAAAATCTTTTTGCAAGGGGATCTCCTGCGACTTCAAGGCCTCTTGATAACCTTCCAAGCGCAGTAAACCGGCCTGGGTCGTCTGATCGCCGGCGATCGTGGCAATCCGGCGGTGACCCAATTTGATGAATGACTCCACGACCTCAAGTGCGGCCTGTTTGTTATTGATCGAAATACAGTTGATGGGTTCCTCTAACATATTATTGAGGACCATGCAGGGCATGCCCGCCCGGATGGCTTTCTTGACCACATGCACGTCGTTATCAATATCGGCAAAGATAATCCCGTCGACGTAACGATGATCCAAAAGCGAAGAATCAAGCCAGCCGCGATGGTCATGACGGCTGGTCAAATGGATCAGGATATCGGTTTTCAAACGACTGGCCGCCAGACTCACGCCCTTAATGATTTCTCCGGCATAAAAGGAATGGAAGATATCTTCAAAGGTGGGAACAACCAAAACGAATGTCTGTTTCCTTTTTTTATTCATAAAAAATTCTACAGCGGCTTTTCTTTCTTTTTTAAAAGACGGCGGATCTTTTTGATGGTCGCAGCCTCGACCTGTCGGATCCTTTCGCGCGAGACCCCCATCTCCTTGGCAATCTCGGCCAAGGTCCGGGTATTGCCATCGGTCAGGCCAAAGCGCAAATCAATGATCTTGCGTTCCCGCTCGGTCAAAAGATCCAACAAACCCATGGCGCGTTCCTTATTGAAGAATGTCTCGATTTCTTCGTCGGGACTAGTTGTGGTCTGATCTTCAATAATATCCTTGATCTGTCCGTCGCCCTCTTCGCCAATGGGCGCATCAAGGCTCGACATCTTGGCGATGGCCCCTTCGAGATCGCGGATCTTATCGACCCCAAGGTGCATTTTCTTCGCGACCTCGCCTGCCATGGGTCGGCGTTTGAGTTTGTGCGTCATTTTCTCGATGACTTTTTTGTATTTCAGGATTTCCTCATTCATATAAACCGGAACCCGGATCATCTTGCCCTGATCGATGATCGCCCGGGAAATCCCCTGTTTGATCCACCAGGCCGCATACGTCGAGAAACGAAATCCCCGCTGGGGATCAAATTTTTCAACGGCCTTCATGAGTCCAATGTTGCCTTCCTCGATCAAATCGCTTAAAGGAACTCCGAGGTTCACATATTTCTTCGCGATGCTGATGACCAGACGCAGATTCGAACGGATCATGGTTTCTCTGGCCTCCTTGTCCCCTTTTTGAATCTTGCGGGCCAAATCCAGTTCACTTTCCGCGGTCAAAAGCGGAATGGGACGGACATCTTTGAGATAGGCTTTGATGGGATCCATGTTCGAGTTAACTTGCGTTCCGTAGGACGTGAGACGTAGGACGTCCCACGTCTTATTTTTTCTTCTTTCTTGTCGATCCTCTATTGTTCAACTTCGCGGCGCTCCCATCCGCCAGCGCCGCCTGGGCAGCGGCCAACCGGGCGATCGGCACGCGATAAGGGCTGCAGCTGACATAGTCCATGCCGACCTTGTGGCAAAAATCAATGGAGGCCGGATCTCCACCATGTTCGCCACAGATACCGATTTTTAATTTTGGTTGAACCGAACGCCCCTTCTGCACGGCAATCGAAATCAATTGCCCGACCCCCTTGAGGTCAATGGATTGGAAAGGATCCTCTGGTAGAATTTTTTTATCCAGATACTCCGGCAAAAATCCGCCAATGTCGTCGCGGGAAAACCCAAAGGTCATCTGCGTCAAATCATTGGTCCCAAAGGAAAAAAATTCCGCTTCGGTGGCAACATGATCTGCCGTCAAGGCTGCGCGCGGAACTTCGATCATCGTCCCGAATAAATGCGGGATCTCTTTGACATTGTATTTTTGGCAAACCTCGTCATAAACTTTTTGCGCGAGCATTTTCTGATGTTTCAATTCGGTCACCGCTCCGATGACGGGAATCATGATTTCCGGAAAAACCTTCTGGCCTTCCTTTGAAAGCTCGACGGCGGCTTCCAGAACGGCGCGAATCTGCATCTCGGTGACCTCCGGATACGTGATTCCCAACCGCACGCCCCGATGACCCATCATGGGATTGTTTTCATGCAATCCAGCGGCTCGTTTTTGCAACTCACTCATGTCAATATTCAAACTTTTAGCCAATTCCTGCAACTGCTCGGTTTGATGCGGAACGAACTCATGCAACGGCGGATCCAAAAGCCGAACGGTGACGGGGAATCCCTGCATGGCCTCGAGTGTTCCCTTGATATCCTTTTTGACATGGGGGAACAATTCACTTAAGGCGTTCTGACGTTCGGTCAGGGTTTTGGATACAATCATCTTGCGAAGTTTGAACAACGGGACTTCCGAACCTTTGCCATAAAACATATGCTCGGTGCGGAATAGTCCAATGCCCTCAGCGCCAAAGGCCCGGCCCTTTGCCGCGTCCTCGGGTGTGTCAGCGTTCGTCCGAATCTTCAAACGCCGGAATTGATCGCACACCTGGAGGAATTCGGTGAAGAGTTTATTTTCTTCAGCCGCGTCGATCATGGCGAGGCGCCCCTCATAAAATGCGCCTTTGGTTCCATTGAGGGTGATCCAATCTCCCTCTTTCAGAACTTTCCCGTCGATATGCATATTTTTGTTTGGAAGGTCCACTTCGATATCGGAACATCCCACAATGCAGCATTTGCCCCAGCCTCTGGCAACCAAGGCAGCATGGGAAGTCATTCCGCCGCGGGCCGTGAGGATCGCCTCCGCCGCGCGCATCCCTTCGACGTCTTCGGGATTGGTTTCTTCCCGAACGAGGATCACGGGTTTTCCATTTTTCTTCCAGGAAACCGCATCATGAGCGGTAAAGACCACCTGACCGGCGGCGGCGCCCGGCCCCGCCGGAAGACCTTTGCCCAATTTTTTTGCCGCCATCTCGGCCTTGGGATCGATGATGGGATGAAGCAATTCGTCGAGCTGAGAAGGTGTCACCCGGGAGATGGCATCGACGGGTTTAATCAATTTTTCTTTCACCATATCCATCACCATCTTGACGGCGGCCGGACCGTTGCGCTTGCCAGTACGGCATTGCAGCATGAAGAGCGCCCCATCTTCGACGGTGAATTCAATGTCTTGCATATCGCGGTAATGTCTTTCCAAGCGACGGCGGATATCTTCCAGCTGCCGGTAGATGTTGGGGTTTTGTTCTTGCAAGGTCTGCAAATGACGATTGTGACCGCTCTGAGAATATTTGTTGATGGGAGACGGGGTTCGAATGCCCGCCACCACGTCTTCCCCCTGAGCGTTAATCAGATATTCGCCATAAAACTGGTTTTCTCCGTTGCCGGGATTACGGGTAAAGGCCACACCCGTCGAGGAATTATTCCCCATGTTTCCAAAGGCCATGGATTGAACATTCACGGCCGTGCCCCATTCATCCGGAATACCTTCGATCCGACGATAAGAAATCGCCCGTTTTCCATTCCACGAAGCAAAGACAGCCCCGATTCCGCCCCACAACTGTTGGTACGGATCATCGGGAAAGGGTTTGCCTAAAACTTCCTTGACCTTGGCCTTGTATTGACCAACCAACCGTTTCAAATCTTCCGCGGAAAGTTCCGCATCGGTCTTAACGCCTCTTTGCTGTTTGGTTCCCTCCAAAATTTTATCCAATTGAACCCGGATGCCCTGGCCTTCGGCCGGTTCGATCCCGGCGGCCTTTTCCATGACCACATCCGAATACATCGTGATCAACCGGCGGTAGGCGTCGTAGGCAAAGCGTTCGTTGCCGGTTTTCTTGATAAGACCCTTAATCGTTTTTTCCGTCAAGCCCACATTCAAAACGGTCTCCATCATCCCCGGCATGGACCTGCGGGCACCAGAACGGACCGAAACCAAAAGGGGATTTTCCGGATCACCAAACTTTTTGCCCATGATCGCTTCCACTTTTTTTAAAGCGGCCAAAACTTCTTTCTCAAGACCGGGGGGATATTTCCTCTCATTTTGATAGGTGTACGTGCAAACCTCCGTCGTGATGGTGAACCCCGGCGGAACGGGCAATTTCAAATCGGGGTGTCCCGCCATCTCCGCGAGGTTGGCCCCTTTGCCGCCCAAAAGATTTTTCATCTCTGCGGTCCCGTCCGCCTTACCCCCGCCGAAAAAGTACACAAACTTCTTTGCCATTGCGATGTGCTCCCTTCTGTTGTTATAAAAACCTCAAGTGGCTCCAAGTCACCCAGCAACCCAGCTAAAACATTTCTGGGACGCTGGGTGCTGGGCATCCTAAATCTTCTCGAACTTCTCGCGCAAATACCGCACCAATCCCTCCATGGGAATCCGCTCCTGCCGCATGGTGTCGCGGTCCCGCACCGTGATCTGATGGTCTTCCAAAGATTTGACATCCACGGTGACGCAATAAAATGTCCCGACCTCATCCTGTCGACGGTAGAGTTTTCCGATCGCCGCGGTGTCATCATACACGGTCATAAAATGCTTGGAAAGATCATTCTTGATTTTCTTGGCCGTCTGCACGATCTCGCTATTCTTTTTTAGCAATGGCAGGACCGCGACTTTGATCGGAGCTAGTTGCCGGCTCAATTTCAGCACCGTGCGAGTTTCTTCCTGGACTGCCTCTTCACTGTAGGCATCCACCAAAAAGGCCAACATCGCCCGATCCACGCCTCCGGAGGGTTCAACGATATAGGGATAAAACTTTTCATTGGTCAGATTGTCCTGATAACGCAGATCCTTGCCCGAGTATTGCGCGTGTTGTTTGAGATCAAAGTCGGCGCGATTGGCGATTCCCTCCAGTTCTGACCAACCTCCGCCAGAGGCGGATCCGCCTTTGGTGGAGAACGAAAAATTGTATTCGATGTCCGTACAGGCCTTGGCGTAATGGGCGAGTTCATCAGGGTCATGCGGCCGCAGGCGCAGATTCTCTTTCTTTATCCCCAAATCCACATACCATCGAAAGCGATGGTGAATCCATTCTTCATGAATTCGTTCGGCTTCGGAGGGAAGGCAGAAGTATTCGATTTCCATTTGCTCAAATTCGCGGGTGCGAAAGGTGTAATTTCCCGGAGTGATTTCATTGCGGAATGATTTTCCGATCTGGGCGATTCCGAAAGGAAGCCGTTTGCGGGTCGTATCGAGGACATTCAAAAAATTGACGAAGATCCCCTGGGCGGTTTCCGGCCGAAGATAAATCTTTTCCCCTGATTCTTCGACGGGACCTAAGACAGTTTTCAGCATCAAATTGGCCGCTACGTGCTCTTGCGGCAGTGAATTTCCGCAGGAAGGACAGGGGGTTTTGGCCAAACCCGCATTGTCGGAGGCGATCCTTCCCACAAAATTCTTAAAGTCGAGATTGACGCCTTGGAATTTCTCGTGCAGATCCACAATAAAGGATAGTGTGACTTCCGGATCTTTGACCAGGGCCAAATTGGGCGCCAATTCTTTGCCCTTGCCTTTCGCCCATTTTAGGAAGGCGCGAAGATCTCGGTCACCGGAACATTCCTGCAAAAGCGATTGAAACCACAGGCCCGCCCAAATTTCATCCCATATCTTATCGAGTCGAAAATATCTGCCGCAGGCCGGACATTTAACAAAAGGATCAGAAAAATGACTGGCATGACCAGAGGCTTCCCATACCCGCGGATGCATGAGGATGCTGGTATCCAGGCCAACCACATCGTCGCGGTGATGGACGACCGCCTTCCACCACGCGTCTTTGACGTTGCGCTTTAACTCGACCCCCAGCGGGCCATAATCCCAGGCGCTGGCCAATCCCCCATAAATTTCCGACGACTGGAAAATGAAGCCTCGGCGTTTGCACAACGAGACCACCTTTTCCATGAGATCAGCCGAACTGGATGTATTCATTGAGGGTTTATTCTAGCGAAAACCCTCTTAAAAAGCAAGGCCCCTCCAGGAAATGACCAAAATCCAAAGCACCAAATTCCTCAATGATCAAACGTTTGTCAAAGAATCGGCGAAGTTGAGCTGGCCGGCGCAGGCGGAGTTCGTGGATACAACAAATCCGCTAACCTCAGGCCATATTCCTTCGCTGCCTCCGTCATGACCTCCACCAGCGCATCATTGACCACCTGATTAAACCAACGCGCCTCTTCGGTTTCATCAATGGCGGCATATTGTTTCAATTCCTCATTCGTGGCTTGACGGTAGTCAAAAAGCATAGAAATCAGAGTCTTTTCCCGCATGCGGACTTGCGATTCCGCCTGGTAATTTTTACGAAATTCCTCGTCGGACGGAAAGGCCATCGAACCGCCGGGCTGATTGGCGTAGATCGCCTTATTGATTTGAAGGGATGTTTCGGTCTGGATCTTCAGTGTCAATTGATCGGTTTGGGTTGCCTGCAGCAGCCTTAAAATGAGGGCCACCCGCTCGGGATCCGGCGGATGCCGGGACAATTCCTCTTCAAAGGCCTTTCGTTCCTTGACGGATTCGGCACGTCCAGCCTCAATTTCCATCTGAACCATTTTTTTCGCCAGGGGTTTCTGCATTTGCTGAATAATCAGGGAATACCGTTTGGCGTCGAAATTCTTTTTGAGATGGGCTTCAATTCCTTGAGAAAGTTTTTCCCCATTGTAAGATTCCTTGATGATCCTCTGCATGTCCTGCGCTTGCTGTGGATTGACATTGTCCATGGATTCCATGGCGCCCGCGGCCATGAATTCCGGGGCCAGGGCGATCTGTTCTTTAAGTCCGGTGACCTGCATCAATTCTTCGATCGTCTTGGTTTGGTCATCGACGGCAAGCGGTTCCTCGGCCTGACTTTCCGCTGAATGAAAAGCCATTGGGAAGATTCCGAAAATGAAAAAGATGGCGAGAAAGACACTGGCATTTTTCATGGATTTCTCCTCGAGTAATGTTGAATGATCTAACCCAACCCTTTCAAAAGTTCTTCATACGTTTTGTTCATCTGCTTCATCAAAACCACGAATGCCTTGAACATGATGATGGTTAAAACGACAACAACCACCGTCCAGATGATTTTACTGTTGCGCTTCAGTTTCGGATGCGACCAGATGAGCGGCAGCATGAAAGGCCCCAGAAAAAGGAAACTCACCAACAACGAACCACCGCGGTAATACCAGCGAACCGGCTTTTTCGTCGGATCAAGATATTCGCCGCAGTAACGGCATTTGATCGCCTCATCCTGGATTTCTTCGGCGCAGAAGGGACAGCGTTTCATCGTCTATGAGAGAAGGGGAATTCTGTTAATTCAAATAGGTGTAGGGTCTAGTACACTGTAACAAAAGTTATTGTAGCAAATCAGCGGGTCCTGTCCCTGCGGCACCCTTCCCGTGCTCGTCTCCTGCGCGCGGGAAGGGGACCCGCCTCCGGGCCACCCGCTGGTGCAGAAATTAATGTTACAGTGTACTAGGGTGAAGGGTTTATTTAATCCTAAACCCTCGACCCTTAACCCTGCACCCATTGCATCCGTGCTATGAGGCGTTATCTATGAGCTTCTTTAGCTCTTCTTTATTCATCCCATAACTGTATTTCCTCGTCGGGAATTTTCCCAAACGCACCTCATCGCCATATCGCTTCACGGCCTTCGTAATGAGCGGTGAGAGATTCACATATGGCTTGACGAACTTCGGGTGGAAGCCTTCGCACAGCCCCAGCACATCGTGCAGGACCAGGACCTGGCCATCGCAATGAGGGCCGGCTCCGATTCCGATCGTGGGAATTTTAAGTTTGGCCGTAATCATCTCGGCCAGCCGGTCCGGAATGCATTCTAAAACCACACTAAAGCAGCCGCTTCGTTCCAATTCCTTTGCGTTCGCCAAAATCGCCTTAGCCGAAAGGGCATCTTGGCCCTGCACCTTGAACCCGCCGAGTTTATCCGCGGTTTGCGGCGTTAATCCCACATGACCCATGACCGGGATCCCGCTTTTCACGATCCCTTCCGCCACCGACGGACAGTGTTCAAACCATTCGAGCTTGACGGCATCACAGCCGGCTTCTTGAATGAACCGTTGCGCATTTTTAAGGGCTTCTCGAGGATGTTGCTGATAGGACGAATACGGCATATCACCAACAAGAAAAGCCTTTTTGACCGCACGGCGCACAGCCCTTGCATGATGCAGCATCTGTTCCATATTGACGTCGCGCGTTTCTTCCAATCCCAAAACCACCTGCGCCAAAGAATCTCCGACGAGAATGATATCAATGCCGGCGGCGTCCAGCAACGCTGCGAAAGGATAATCGTAGGCCGTGAGCATGGTGATCTTCTCCCGCCGCTTTTTTTTATTAAGAATGCTGCTCATCGTTGGACGACGACTCATGGATCAGGTGCAAAAAAATTTCATAATATTGTGCGCCGCTTTTTTTCCGGCGGCGAGGGCATCAATGACCGATCCCCCGTTTAACGGAGAAACGGCAAAGACATTTTTGATGGAGGTCATGCCCGTCAAATCATTGATCCCAATTTTTCCCGTCGGGTCTACGTGCAAGCCTTCGATGACCCGGCCAAGCCAGGCGTTGGTCGAGGCTGCCGTTGCCAAAATCACCGTGTCGGCCTCGATGGTAAATTCCGACCCATCGACCGGAATCAATTGCCATTCCCCCGTTGACTGGGGATCGGCAAAATCCATGCGGATGCATTGGACACCTTGGACAAATTTTCGCTCGTCGCCAACCAATCCAATCGCCTTGGCCAGCGGTTCCATCCTGACTCCTTCTTCTTTGGCATAATCTTTTTCGGATAGGCGCCCGGGAAACTCGTCTTCGGTCTTTTCAAAAATGACCGTCGCGCTTTTTCCCAAACGAACGGCGACGCGGCCGCAGTCAAGCGCCGGCATGCCCTGTCCGATCACGGCCACGCGTCCACCGAACGGCAAAGACAAGTTCCGCAAATTTCCCGTCGACAAAAGAAAATTAACTCGGCTCAAGAATTCCGGAGCATAAAAAACTCCGCCCAAATCCTGACCGGGCAATCCATCGAGCAACGAACTGCCGGCACCGGTGGCCAATAAAATCGCGGCAAAGCCTTCCCTCCATAAGTCAGGCAAAAACATGGTCCCGCCGAGAAAGGCATGGGGGCGAAACTGTACTCCCAATTTCGTGAGCGCCTGCGACTGTTTACCTAAAATTCTTTTGGGTACACGAAATTCCGGAACTCCAAAGGCCAGTAAACCGCCAACGTTTGCAGTGGATTCAAAAACCGTGACGTTGTAACCATGGAGTGCAAGCTGGGCGGCCGCCGCCATGCCCGAGGCGCCCGCGCCAATGACCGCAATCTTTTTATCGACGGAGCGGGCGCTATCTAACGACCGGTCACGGCCAGTTTCGGCGGCGTAGCGTTCCAAGGCCTGGATTCCGATGGGCCCTCCTTCCTCTCTTAAAACGCAAGCTTTTTCGCAGGGTGCGGGGCAGATCCGTCCGCAGATCGACGCAAAAAGATTCTTCTCTTTAATAATGGCCAGCGCCCGGTCCGGTTCATTCTCGCGGATCGCCCGAATAAATCCCGGGATGTCGATTCCCAAAGGACAGGCAAAACTGCAAACCGGATTGGCGCACTGAGTGCAGCGCCGGGCCTCTTGCAGGGCTATTTTTTTCGGATACCCGAGAGCCACTTCGTCAAAGTTCTTGACTCGGCGGCTGGCGCTCTGAGTTGGGAGGGCTGGTTGTCCCATGATGTGACTCGCGGTTGTGAGTTATACATCTCCGGTTTGTAGGAATCCACCCGGATTTTTAAAGCATCAAAATCGACTTGATGAGCGTCGAAAACGGGTCCGTCCTGACAAGCCAGAACCGTTCGACCGCCGACCTTCACCCGGCAGGACCCGCAAAAACCATTTCCGTCGAGCATAATCGGATTTAAATAGGCAAAGGTCGGAATATTCTTTGCTTTGGTAAGGGCGCTCACGGTCTGCATCATGGAAATAGAACCGGCCACAAAGGCGGCCTGGATATTTTCCGTTTTTAAAATGTCTTTGCAAAGATCCGAAGCCAACCCCCTTTTCATATAAGAGCCATCTTTTGTCGCGACATGAATCTTGTGGCAAAGCATGCGCATCTGGGGTTCAAATAATAAAGTCCGGCGATTGGGCGCTCCTAAAATTCCAATCACCTTATTGCCGACATCTTTCAAACCCCGGGCAATCGGCAAAATGGGCGCCGTCCCTAAACTCGTTGCCATGCAAAGGACCGTTCCGAATTTTTTGGGACGCACGGGGGTTCCGAGAGGTCCCATTACGATTTCGACTTCATCATTGATTTGCAAATCGCCCAATTTTAGCGCCGTCGGAGAATTCGCTTGAAAGACAAAGGCAACCGAGGCCTTGCGGCGATCCTGCTCGGCAATGGGCAGGGCCAACGGCTCGCAGGCGCGATCGGGCGCGACCATCACAAACTGTCCGGGCTGGGCCCGGGCCGCGATCGCGGGCGCGTGGATGTCGAGACGTTTGATCGTAGGGCTGATGAGTTGTTTATTGAGGACTTTAAAGCTCATGGCTCATAGCTGATAGCTCATGAAGAAAGTGAGCGTTTCACCGATGCAATCAGGCCCGAAAGCATTTTACCGATTTCATCACCAAAATTTCGCAAATTATTCAAGTCCCCTTCCTGAATCCAATTTTTTCTATGAATTACTTAAAATTTTTCAATAACACGTTAACGCCCAAGCAATTCACCACGCTCTGTGCTGACAACCAGCCCCGACGGGCCAGGCTTACCCCAAACTTGACGAGTGGCAAATGATTGATGGAATGAGAGTCGGTATTGATCATGAATTTCACTCCCATCGACCGGGCAAAATAAATGTTGGCCGAATCCAGATCCAGCCGATTCGGGAATGAATTGATCTCCAAACAGGTGTTCGTATCCGCGGCCACCTTATAGATCTCTGGGAAATCGAAATCCATGGGATCGCGTTTGCCGATGAGTCGCCCCGTCGGGTGACCGATGGCTTGGACATATTTGTTTTTGCAGGCGTTGATCACGCGGCGGGTTAATTTTTCTTTTGGCTGTTCAAATCCGCTATGAATGGAGGCAATGACAATATCAAATTCACTGAGGATCTGATCGTTGTAATCGAGGTTTCCCTCGGTGTCAATTTCCAATTCTGTGCCAAACAAGATGCGAAAATTTTTCATTTTGGCATTGAGGCTATCGATTTCCTTCTTCTTTTTCTTTAAATCCTGCGGCGAAAGGCCGCCGGCAATTTTGAGTTTAGCGGAATGATCGCTCACCGCCAGATATTCATATCCACGGGCCTGAGCCGCCTTGGCCATCTCTTCAATCGTGTTACGTCCGTCGGACCAGGTGGAATGCACGTGCAGGTCTCCTTTGATGTCCCCCAGTTCAATCAGTTTCGGGATCTGCACACCCTTGGGGTTGAAAAGCTCTGCCTCACCGATGTCTTCGCGCAATTCTGGCGTAATATAGGGAAGCTCTAGGGCCTTAAAGCATTCGGCCTCAGTTTTGCCGGCGAGGAAAATTTCTTTAGCTCCATTGACCTTGAAGATACCATATTCACTGACCTTCATCTTTTTCTTCATGGCCATCTGGCGCAACTTTACGTTGAAATTCTTCGAACCCGTGAAATACAAAAGCGCCGCGCCAAAACATTTTGGCTCAACCACGCGCACGTCGACTTGCACGTTTTCATACGTCCGGATGGATGACTTGGTTTCCCCATGGGCATTGATGGCCTTGACCGCCGGAAGATGGATGAAATACTCCATGACTTTTTTCGGCTGGGGCGAATCAATGAGGATGTCGATGTCGCGGATGGTTTCTTTCTGGCGGCGCAGACTGCCGGCGGCGGCGATCTGCTTGACCTCGGGCAATTTTTTTAATGCTTCCACGAAAAGCTCGGCGGTCGCGGTGGCGATGCCTAAATCCATCCGCTCGTTGCTCTGTTGAACAATCTTCAGCCCGCGTTTGATATTTTCAATCGTCTTGTCTTTGATTCCGGGAAGTCCGACGAGTTTGCCTTTCTCCAAAGCCAAGGTTAACTCGCCGACGCTTTTGATGCCGAGACGATCGAAAAAAAGTTTCGCTTTTTTAGGGCCGAGGGTGGGGATAGTCACGACATCCAGAAGGGTTTCAGGAATTTCCTTCGTCAATTCTTCGTAGGCGCTGACCCTTCCTGTTTTCAAATATTCTTTGATCTTCTGTGCAAGCGTGGCACCGATTCCGGGGATTTCGTTCAAACGATTTTCCAGCGCTAACGTTTGGATATTTTCTCCGGTTGCGGCAATCGCCTCGGCGGCCTTGTAATAGGCCCGGACCTTGAAGAAATTCTCATCCTTGATTTCCAGGAGGGTTCCAAAACGCTGCAGCAAATTGGCGATTTCGTGGTTCTTTGACATCCGAGGTCCTTTTTCCGCTTTCCGCTATTGGCTATCAGCTTTCGGCAACAGCAGACATCGCATGAGCTGACAGCTAAATGCTGATGGCCGATAGCGGAAAGCCGATAGCCGAATGCTGACAGCCGATTTATCGATTCCATTCCCCGTGGTGAAAGCCTGGTCGCCGAAAATTATTCTGGCAGTGGGCATCGCAACATTCGAATCGCTTCTGGCGCAAAAGTTTTTTCCAGCATAAATCCTTGATCTTCGGATCAGAAATCCGTTGGTCACAGATCGACTCATCACTCAATGATCCAGCTAGGCCCGCGTAACAGCGCTCGCGTTGGGAATTGGACCGGATCCCGTCGCACATGGCGATATTTCGAGTTTGTTGCGCCACCTTTTGGATGCAGCGGCTTTTGTTAATCCCCTCGGGAATCTCGGAACAAAGGGCGGTGTCATTGTTTTGAAGAGCGGCGCGGCTAAAGCATTCACTGCGATTTTGCTTGTCGGTAAGGCGCGAGCAGAGTCCCGGCTCAATTGCGGGGCCTGTGCCTATTTCATTGCGTTGATCGCGATCGAATCGATGACGCTGCTTCTTGGAAGATATCTCGTTCGCTGGATTTTGTTCTTCGTAAAGCAAACGGCTCTGTTGGCCGGTGATCGTATCGGTATCCGAAACAGAAGTGCGCACGACCGCAAAGACAGCTTGATCCGAAGCAGGGATGGAAAAAAGAATAAAAAGGGTACTAAAGAAAATAGTTTTTCTAAGCATATCGCCTCCTTCTATGTTCGAAAAGGTCCGCGTGATGAGCTTGAACGCCATGCCAAAAAAGCACCAGGGCCCTTCCCCTTCCGCGGGCGGCGGCCCACCCGGCGTTAAGGCGAACTGGGCCGCCGCCCATAGCGCGTACTTATCATACCATGTCTGAAAATCGATAAAATTTTTTAGTTATAGATTGGACTCTAATTGAGAAAGGAGGCTTTGCCGCGGAACCGTGATCCTTTCTTGAGCGGTTTTTTGCAAAGATGGAGGATCCATAGGCGCGGCGTCTCTGTTTGACGTTAAAGTAATTGGCAAGTGGCAGCCTTGCCGATCGTCCCAGGATTTTCCCTGCGGACAGGAGCAAACAAAATACTCGCCTTCCAGTGCAGTCCTATGAGTGGGTTTTTTGCTGAAGATGGGGACGCCATGCAATACCTGCCCGCCGGAAATTCGACATAATGCCTGATTTTGCTCCAAGTGAATGCGGCTCATCAAAGGAAAAAGCGCAAACCGGATGAGGATTCCCAGACAACAGCAGAAGATAAAAATTCTCAACAGCTGTCCTTTTTGGTATGTGTTCCCCAATGTCAATGACCCTCCTTGGGAGTCGCTGGGGATGTTGCCGCCGTTTTGGGCAAGGCCCTGAATTTTAAAAAAATCTGACCCAATCGTTTTTCCAAGAATAAGCTCAAATACCCGACGGGAACCCCAATGGCGAAACCCGCCAAAATATCCGAAAAGTAATGCAACCCCATATAAACCCGGGTGAGGCCAATGAGGAGGGCCATAAAATAAAAAACGAAACGAAACTGCGCGTAGTGATAGCTCAAAATAACGGCGTAAGCCATGGCGATGAGCGCGTGTCCCGACGGGAAGGAAGGATTATTTTGAAAATCCAAGGCCTGGACCCACTCGAGCGTCAATAGGGGCCGAGGGCGATGAAACCAGAGCTTGAGGCTCATGGTCACCGCATCCGCCAAAGCCCAAGCAATAACAAAGACAATGACGGAGAAGCGCACCTTGCGTTCTTTGATAAAAAAAATTCCCACAAATACAAGAATGACGACAATCCAAAAGGACAAATCCGTCGCCTGCAAAACAAAGGCATCGAGGAAATCGCTGCGCAACGTCCGGTTAAAAAAGTACAAAATTCTTTCATCCAGATGATTCATGGAATGTCAAAAAAATTTCCCGTTTGTACCAAATCAAGGCACGCAGCATCGTTTTCTCCTACTCAATTATTCCCTGATCTCCACTACTTGATCACTTCCCCTTTCAAAATTTCCGGGATGGGCGAAGCATCAATCCTGATCCCACCGTCATGCTCGATCTTGAGCGTATACACCATGCCGGGAATAAACCGGGTGCCCGGCGCTTCAATCTGGGCGTTCTTGACTCCCTGCTTGCGGGCATATTTCGGATCAAGGGCCAGCCTCCAAAAATTTTGCCAGAACTCTTTTTCAAATGCCGTCGGGGCGTCTCCAATTTTATAACCTTCGGGGATTTCCTCGAAACGATTGATGTCGAATTCCTCCGTGTTGGGACCATCGAGGACAAAGGCCTTCCAAAAGACATACGCGCTTTTGCCTTTGAGCCGATCCCCGTAACGGATGTATTGATCCGCAAAGCGAACGACCAGCGATTGAAATTGGATAAGGTTCCCATGGAAGCGGAAAATCTTTGGCGTTAACGCCTGGCCTTGCCCATCATATTCCAAAAATTTCAAGGTCGTTATTTCCCCGGAGGACTCCGGATCTTTGGCGACATCCGTGACGATCGCCTCGGCGATGCGGGATTCTCCCTCCAAGCGGGCGATGATTTCTTTGAGGATTTTCTTTTCTAAAACCCAATGTCCGTAAAATCGGTACGCCTGAAATCCCGCGAAGGCCACAGCGCCCAGGACCAGCAAAGAAAAAATACTAAACGGACGAATTCTCGCCATTGTCATCTCCCCATCCCTTTAAAATACGCCCGGCGGCGGCATGGGCACATGCTTGATCAAATTGAAGGCTGAAGCAGCCAACTGAAAAGGCAAGGTGAGAAGCGAACAGCCGGTTGACAGCATGAGCCCAATGACAACCACGACCGCCCAGATAATTTTTCGGTGAGGCAAGTGAACCCCTTTCTTTTTAAAAATCCTTCTTCCTTTGAGATTTTATCTTTCGCTTAATTTGTGAATAGTCGAAGGGTTGATTAGTTGATTCATTCGGTTTTGATATACATCATCGACTCCAGGGCATCCTCTCCCACAAAGCGCATCCAGGAACCAATCGTCGGGAATGTCCGCAGCGCTTCCAGAAACGGAAAGACCGCTTCATCGAATAAGGTTCGGCCCATCGCCGGATCCGGGGCCGGCTTAGTTTGTCCCATTTGGGCAATCATGTCTTCCATATCCTTCTTCTGTTCTTGGGCCAGATTGATCGCTTGTTCTTTGGCCTTGATTTGCAACTGCAGATCGGATTTTTGGGTCAATAGGTCCGTCGTGTCCTGGGCCTGGGCATTGGCTTCGTCAATTTGGTGTTCGAGGGATTGCATTTTTTCCTGCATGAGGTTGAGTTCGGAATTCTTTTGTTCAATGTCCTTGGTGATGTCTTCGCGGCGCTTCTTGCTGCCTTCGAGAAAGGCGCTCTGCTGGGAGACCTGATCCTGCATGAAACGCCAGCCCCATTCGGCGATCTCGCGGATCTTCACCACCAATTCGTCGAGCCGCATAAAGAACACGGAATTATTCGCCTCCGTCAAGCCAAAATTGATCGCTTTGAAATATTCGCTTTTGGCCAGAGACAGACCGGAATCCTTGGAGGTGTCGACGCATCGCTTTAAGAGATCCCGGTGGCTCGCCAGGACAAGATAATCGCCGAGATAACAATAGCCTGGTTCCATTTTGATGTTCATGGGCATGGCCATGTATTGGATCGTGGTGTTGCCATAATCCTCATGTTGAAGCACTATATAGGGCTGAGTGCTGAGCGTCCCCAAAACTTTATCCATGGAGGCTTTATTAGCGACCTTCACAAAAAGGACAAATTGAGGGAGCGGGTATTTATCGGAGGTATCGATATTCGCCAAAAATCCTCCCGCTTCGTCGCCAAAGGCCGGAATGAGATCATGCTCGATACTGAGTTTCAGCATATTTTCCAGGCCTTGAATCATGGCCTCGGGTGAGGGAGCAGCCTGCTCATGGGGGCTCGCGGCCGCAGACTGCCCCATCTCTTCTTTGACTCTGGCCCAGTAACTGGCTGCGTCCAGGCAACCGTTCCACTGATACCAGATAATTCCCTGGGGAACAAAATCGAGCGATCCATTGGCCTTTGGTTTGCACTCATAGAATTTCCGTGTCGTCGCGTTCATTTTTTCTTTGTCAAACTGCAGAACCATTTTTTGCCGAATAATATCCTCATAGCTAGCCGAAAGACTCACGAATTTGAATCCAGCCAAACTGTTCCATACCTGGTCCGTCTGCTTTCGGGACATATCCCTGACCTGCGCAGGTTCTGCGGCAATCAACTTTTCCACGGACCCTTTGAACATATTGACGATCATCTCCAGGTTGAAGAAGCCAGTTTTATCCGCCTTATTCAAAAATTGCTTACTGACTTTTTGGAACGCCTCCTCCTGCGCCAGCGGGGACTTTTCTTTATTGAAAACATCGATGGCCGCCTGCGCCGCTTTGGGGGTAAAACCAATGACCAAAAGATCTTTGATGATCGTGTAGGCCAAACTTCCCCCGATTTCGGGAATCTCGACGACATAAATCTTATGCCGCTTGTAGTCCTGGGCCTGAATCTGGGTATCCTTACGGAACTTGCTCAACAATCCATTCAAGAATTCCGCAACCTTCACATCGGTTCTTAAACGGGTGATCAAAAAAATATTGGAGGCCGCCTCCTTGATCGTTTCCAATCCCATGGTGCTGATCTGTGTCGGATAAACCGCGAAGACGATTTCCTGCCCAAACAATTGCTTAAACTCTTCACTGTTCAAAAATTCGCTGATTTGGGAGTGGAAGGATTGGAACATCTCAATTTGCGGATCCGGAACCTGGGTTTTTTTCATGACCTTGGCCAGATCAATCGTTTTCGCCTTTTGCCAGAACGACGAATTTTTAAATTTCTCTAGATTTTTCTCCACATCGACATAGCGGCTGTAGACCAATGCCCCCTGCGGCAAGATATCCGCCGCCGTCAATTGAACGGCCTGCGTTTGAAAGTAAAAAACACCGGCGGCCACGGCTGCCAGAATGATCACTCCTATCACTAAGCCTGCGGATTTTTTCATGACGAACTCCTCTTTCTTTGAACGCTGTTTAACTGGATTGCATCAAAACCATTAGCCAAAATGAGCGGCTGCCTTTGGGCAACCCCTGGCGGCCATTTTCCGACGAGCTTTATTGTGTTATCCCGTAGCACCCATCGCAGCGGGAAAAATCAAAATCCTCCTGCGATTGAAACGGCGGCCTCCATCCGTTATTCAAATGGACTTGAACCGTGTCCATGTCTTTCGTCCAAATCGAGTCCTGTTTTTCCAAATAGGCAAGATCCTCATCGCTGCAGTCCAGTTTTTTAACCGAGGGACAACCCTCCGACATATAAATATCATCGGCCTTATTTCCCGCCCCATAGGCATAAACGAGGTATTCTTCGCCGACCTGGAATTCATAACCGCAGACCGCGGCCATGGATCCAACCGCGACGGTACTAAGCACCAGCTTTTCGGATGTCGAACCTTTATAAGATCGAAGGACCTGGAATTCCACATTGGCTTCCGCTTCTAACCGTTCGATCCCCATGACCTTTCCGACGAAGACCACCCGAGAACGGCGAAACTTTTCCTTGACCCTGGCAAAATCTCCCTCGCATTCACAAGCGAAAACTTGATGGATGAAACCCATCAGTGTGAACGCCACAAGGATGCCTTTCATTGGAACAAAAAAGTGATTAGATTCCGAAAAAATTTTTCGCATTGTGGTTAACGATCTCCAAAACTTCCGACTCATGGAAATTTTTTAATTGCGCATAGGCCTTAAGAGTTCTAAAAACATCCTTCGGTGTCGCCTGGAATCCCATCCCATCGTTTTCTTGATAAAAAACCGGGCTGTCGGTTTCAATGAGAAGCCGTTCGATCGGTGCCTGCGCAATGGCTTGCCGGGATTGCGGACTGTACGCCAGACTGGGTGTGGTTGAAACAAAGTATCCGGCGGCGATGATTTCGCTTAGCACATCAACGGGTCCACTATACCAATGAAAAACGGCCTTTTGAATGCCGGCGGCCTGGTCAATTCCAGACAATCGCGCCACGCCCCCCGGCTATGAATAACGACGGGCAAATCAAATTCTTTGGCCATTTGTAATTGCCGATGGAAGATTTCTCTCTGTTCTTCCTTTTTAGCTGGATCCTTTTTGACCCATTTGTACCAATAATCCAATCCGGTTTCTCCAATTGCAACCGCCTCTTTCCTATGCTCTCGAATCAACTGGAATGTGACCTCGATCTGTGCCGGATCAATGTTGCCGGGATGAATTCCTAGCGCCGGATGAATCCGCGGCTGGGAAATGGTTTTGGCCAGTTCCAAATTTCTTTGACATGCCTGCAAATCCACGCTGACCGCAATGATATCCGTCACGCCCGTCGCCGCGGCTTCGGCTAGAACCGCTTCCACATTTTCTAAATGATCTAAATGAGCGTGAGTGTCGATGATTTGCATCGTTGTGGCTCGTGACTTGTGGCCCGTGGCTCGTCACAGGTCACAGGCAACGAGCCACCTACTTGGTTTCTATAACAAATGTCACCGGCCCGTCATTGATCAACTCAACGTCCATCATAGCCCGAAAGCGGCCGGTTTCGACTTTGAAGCCTTTCTTTTTTAGCTCTTCGACAAAAAGATTGTAATATTCTTCCCCTTTGAGGGGATCGGCCGCCTCATCGAAGGAAGGGCGGCGGCCCTGGGAGCAATCCCCCAAAAGCGTGAATTGCGATACGACCAAAAATTCCCCGCCCGCTTCTCGAATAGGCACATTCATTTTGCCTTCGTGATCCGCAAAGATCCTTAACTCGGCCACTTTGTCAACGATAAAATTGATATTGGCGATCGTATCCTTTTTAGCGACTCCTAAAAAAATCAAAAGCCCTTTGCGAATAGCCCCGACCGTTCCTCCCGAGACTCGCACACTCGCTTGTTTGACACGTTGGATGACGATGCGCATAAGGCTTCTCTATTTCTCCGCGACATCATACGCCGCTTCGACGGTCTTCACCAAATTCACCAAGGCCTCATTGATCGGCGTCGGGATTCCATAGCTTTTGCCCTGCCGGACAATCACCCCATTCACAAAATCAATCTCGGTTTTTTTCTGGGCAAGGACATCCTGCAGCATGGAAGAAAGATTCGCCGCCGTCGCTTCGCAAACAGCTTCCACTTTCGCCAAAGGATCTTCATAAACGAGCTTGGCCTTTCCCCGCTTGGCCACTTTCACGGCTTCGGTCACGGCACCGCGGATGATTTGCGCACAACTTTCAAAGGGCATGAGTTGCCCATTTTTGAGTCGAGTGAGCGCACTGACCGGATTAATCCCACAACTGATAATGAGCCTGGACCACAGGACGCCTTTGATATTGCGAGAGATTCTGGTCTCGATATTGCTTTCATTGAAGATTTCGCGGATCTGCCGGCAGCGGACCGGAATGAACCCCTCCAGATTGCCGATCGTGGTCACGCCGGTTCCGGTATGCTGGATCAAGGCATCCTCGACGAGAAAAACCCCTTGTTCGGTGACACCGACCAACAAATTTTGGGGATCCACGACTTCGCTGATCGTTTCCACGTGGCCAAGGCCATCTTGAAGAGTTAAAAGGATCGTATCTTTTTTGATGAGTTCGCGGGCGTGCAAGATCGCTGCCTTGGTGTCGTAGGCCTTCACGCATAGGACGATCACATCGGCTTCGCCGATATCGGAAGGTTTGGCAGTGACTGGGACTTTGGCCTGCCATTTGCCGGAGACGCCCTGACAGGAAATGCCTTGTTTATTGACAATGCGTTCGGCCCTTTTGGGATCATGGTCGAGCAGCCACACCTCGGCGTGTTTCGATAAAAGCCCGGCGAACAAACAGCCAAGGGCCCCTGGACCGACGATCACAGTACGCATTGGCGCCTTACCTGTTATTAATAATTCTATGAGAACCTGTCTCCTCAATAGGCGCTTGGTCATTGCGATGGAGCCGAAGGCGACCAAAGCAATCGCATCCGCCGATGTTTGCGATTGCTTCGCCCTTCGGGTTCGCAATGACGGCAAAAATGGTATTGATGAGATGGGTTCTATTTAAAAAGGTTTGCAATGTAGGGTCATTATAAATTTCCCCTGGACGGGGGTCAAGGAGAAATCCAGTAATATTCCGGCGGAAAGAACGAGAATAAAGATTTAGGCCCAACTGTTTCTGAATTTATTTCTTGATTCATAAAATCCCGCTATGGTATTCTGCAACAATCAATTATAATTCATTCATGAAACTCGAATCTGTCCTCAAAGAATACCATTTTCCCGAGGAAGTCTCTTCCATTTTGGCAGCGACGGGAATTAAAGACCTTTATCCCCCGCAGGCCGAAGCCATTCAAAAAGGGCTCTTAGAGGGTGACAATGTTCTGATGGCCGTGCCAACGGCGGCGGGAAAAACCCTTATGGCGGAGTTATGCATGCTCAAAAGCGTCCTGCACAAGGCCGGACGCTGCCTGTACATTGCGCCATTAAAGGCACTCGCCAGCGAAAAGTATGAAGATTTTAAAAAAAAATACGATTCTTTTGGGATTAAAATTGGCATTGCGACCGGCGATCTCGATAGTCCCAACAAATTCCTCAATCGCTACCAAATCCTCATTGCCACGGCGGAAAAAGTGGATTCCCTCTTGCGCTCGCGGGCCAAATGGCTTCTGGATTCCCTTTCCGTGGTGGTTCTCGATGAAATCCATTTTATCAATGACGAAGAACGCGGACCCACGCTCGAAATCCTAACCGCCCGGCTCAAACAGCTCAATCCCAAATTACAGATCCTCGCCTTGAGCGCCACGATCAGCAATGCCAAAGAAATGGCGGGTTGGCTCAACGCAAATCTCATCACCAGCGAGTGGCGTCCCATTCCTTTGAAAGAAGGCGTCTATTTTGACGAAAAGATCACCTTCAATCACGACGGGATCAAACTCATCCGCGAAGATCCTCCCGATGAAATCAGCAAACTGGCCTCCGATACCCTAAAAGGCAAAGGCCAGGTGCTCATCTTTGTCAACAGCCGGCGTTCCGCCCAGGCGGCGAGCAAACAGGTTTCCGATTCGGTAGGGAGATTATTGAATGAGGACGAACGCCGTCAGCTGACGGTCATTGCGAAAGACATCCTGGGTGCGACTGGCGATGCCACGAAGGTCTGCCGCAAATTGGCCGAGGTCGTTGTCTCTGGGGCCGCCTTTCACCATGCCGGACTCAAACCCCGCCAGCGGAAACTCGTCGAAGACAATTTTAAAAAAAATTTGATCAAGGTGATTTGCTCGACTCCGACGTTAGCAGCCGGCGTGAACCTCCCAGCCCGACGGGCCATCATCCGCGATTGTAAACGATTCGAAAGCGGTTTGGGGAGCGCCTACATTCCCACCTCCGAATACAAACAATGCGCCGGCCGCGCCGGACGGCCACAGTATGACGAATACGGCGAGGCTGTCCTCATCGCGAAATCCTTCTCGGAATCCAATCTCCTTTTTGACCGCTACATCAATGCGACTCCGGAACCGATTGTTTCCAAGCTGGCCAACGAGTCTGCCCTGCGGATCCATATCCTCGCGTCCTTGGCCGGAGGATTTGTCCATGATGTCAATGGCATGTTCGATTTTATCTCCCATACCTTTCTGGCGTACCAAAAACAAACTTACAATTTGATCGAAGTCATCGGCGACATCTTTGACTTTCTAAACCGCGAGGGATTCATCGAAAAACATGGCTTCTCTTATTCCGCCACAAGCCTGGGGGCTCTCACCTCCCGGCTTTACATCGATCCTTTGACCGCCATGATTCTTCGGGAAGGACTAAAAAAAATGGATCTGGGAAAGTCGTTTTCCAATATCGGACTCCTGCATTTAATGACCTGCTGCCCCGACAGCGAGCTTCTCAATGTGGGTCGAGCGGATCACGAGGAGCTCGAGGTTTTCTTATCCAGTTGTCAGGATGAACTCATTTTTAAGGAAGGCGAAACCCCGATCCTCGAAGACCTTTATGGATTTATGTCGACGCTGAAGACAACTTGGATGCTGTTGCGTTGGATCGAGGAAGAAAAGGAAGAACTCATCTGTGATTATTTTGGAATTGGACCGGGGGATATTTACCGTCACATTGAAGCCAGCCAATGGCTCTTACATGCGGCGGTTTTGATGGCTGAGCTTTTGCGGTTTAAGAAACTGACCTTTGTCCTCGACGATCTTCAAGAAAGGGTGCATTACGGAATCAAAGAGGAACTCCTCGAATTATGCCGGCTCAAAGGTGTGGGCCGCGTCCGGGCCCGGAATCTATTCCGCAAGGGTTTTCGCAAAATTGCGGACTTAAAATTTGCTACCGCTGAGGATTTGACCAAGATCCCGGCGATCGGCAAGGCCTTGGCTGCGGACATCCTCGATCAAGTCAGCGGCCGCCGCAAAAAAGCGCGCCTGCAGGAAGAGATTAAGGAAGCGGTGGAGTAGACGGAGAACATTAATAATACATTGTCAGACTCATTGCGCTCGAGCTCTTCCGAGATTTTATTCATAGTGCGTCCACATCCGAAGGACTTTCACAGTTCTGGCACTTCCCGGAATTTGATAAACCAGCCGGTGATGTATGCTTCCAGTTTACCACTGGAGGGTTTTGCTGCACTGTGACACGGGGATTTTAAGACCTTTCTGGATAGATTTGCGCATTCCGGGGATGGCTAACAGATACAGGGTCTCTTGGATGGCGCGCCAATCTTCGGCGGAAACAAGGACGGCGTCGTTGCGCTTTCCCGTGATCTGGATGGGCTGATGGGAGTCAGCGGTCTTATCCAACAATTGATAGAGTTGAGTTCTGGCCTGACTTGCGGTGATCGTAACCATTATTGAACCTCCGCCACAAACGGACCATATCACATACGCCTGTCAATCGTTCTTTTCAGCATAGAGATGGCATCAATCACAATTCCCAAAGCAGAAGCCCCTTTTTGGGAAGAGGGATGAAACAAATTTTTGAAGTCTCCCAAAACTCAGTTGGAACACCTCCCTTTGGCTGGGACGGAACTCCAACTTTGACGGACTAGGGCTATGAATGTTCGGTAGGGAGAATTTATTTTCAAAACTTAACATGAAGGCCACAACAGCAATTAAAGCCAGCCAAATAATTTTTGTTTTCATGAGTTTCTCTTACGATAGAAATTTTTCCGATTTTAACCGCCGCTCCAAATGAAACACCAGAAAGTTATTCAAAATAAACTTCAGCTCCTTGCGGATTCCTTCTCCCAATCCCAGACATAAACATTTAGTCCAATCATTCCGCTCGATAAACAGTAACGACGCCACCGTGCCCTGAGAAACCAGACTGGTCGTTTCATCCTGAACCGGACAAGTCAGACAAATGAGCCCGCCGGACTTGGAACTGAATCGGGCCCTTGTCGTTATTTTTTTTCCGCAGACAAGGCAGGAATCCAGATGCGGTTTAAAACCCGAAAGTAAAAGGATTTTGATCTGAAAAATGTGCACCAGCTTGCTGATATCGGGGGCTGTTTCCAACCCCGTCAAAAAGTTCACCATCAATTCGTAAACCTCCGGATGACTCTCCTCCATCGGCATCATGGCATCCACCAATTCCAATATATAAGTCGTGGCTAGCGTCTTTTTGAGATCCTGACGGATCGGAAAAAAGAATGCCTTTAAATCGCATTGGCTCACCAGATGGATTTCAGAAGAGCGGGATTGATAATACACCACATCATTCACCGAAAATTTGTCAAGGTTGCTTCCGAATTTCCGGTGATCTTTACGGATTCCTTTCAGAATCCCTTTGATTTTTCCCCGATCGCGCGTAAAAAAGGTGGCGATCCGGCTGGTTTCGCGAAAGTCAAAGGATTTCAAAACAATGCCCTGGGTGTGGATGATCATCGCCACAACGCTTGTAAATGTTCTTGCTCCCGATGGCGCATGCGTTTGATTTCCCCTGGGGAATGATCCTCATAACCCCGCAAATGCAAGATGCCATGGATGACATAAAGAAGGATCTCGCGCTCGATGGGGTGGTTGAACCGCCGGGAATTCACCAGCGCCCGTTCAGCGGAAATAATGATCTCGCCTTTTAACGTGGAACGCGGCAAGCCCCTTTCATTGAGGTCAAAGGCAAGGACATCGGTGGATCGGTCTTTTTTAAGGAAACGGCGATTGAGCTGGCGGATGATTCGGTCGGTGACAAAGACGAGGCTTAAATTCGCTTGGCGAACGCCTTCCCTTTCAAGGATTTTTTTTACGCGGCGCTGGATTGGGGCGGGATTTAGCGAGATTTTCTTCTGCCGGTTGACGATGGTGATTGTCATGATCGTCTTTCTTTTCTGGATATTTGACTCGGGCATGGTGCATGGCCGACAGGACACGGATAAACGTGGACGAAATTTTTTCAATGTCTTTGAGGGTGAGATTGCACTCATCGAGCTGACCGTCAATAAAACGGTTGTTGATGATTTTGCGCACAACCTCGCCGATCTTTAAGGGCGTCGGTTCATCCAGCGCGCGGGTGGCGCCTTCCACGGAATCCGCTAGCATAATGAGGGCCGCCTCCTTCGTTTGCGGTTTGGGTCCGGGATAACGAAAATTTTCTTGCTGAATCTCCTCTCCCTCCTGGCGCTCCTCGAGAGCTTTTTGATAAAAATAATGGATGAGACCGGTCCCGTGGTGCTGCGGGATAAAATCCAGGATGATCGGATTCAATTTGTAGCGCCGGCCCAGCTCCACTCCCTCTTTGACATGATTCAAAATCACCAACCGGCTCATCGATGGTTCCAGATGATCGTGTTTGTTTCCCGAATGCAATTGATTCTCGGTGAAATATTCGGGCTTGAGCATCTTGCCAATGTCATGATAATAAGCCCCCACCCTCGCCAAAAGGGCGTTGGCGCCAATGGCCTCGGCCGCGGCCTCGGCGAGATTGCTCACCAAAAGACTGTGATGATAGGTTCCGGGCGCCTCGAGAATCATTCTTCTTAATAAGGGATGATTGAAGTCAGAAAGCTCGATCAGGCTGAAATTCGTGAGCACGCCAAAAAGCCATTCGAAGACCTTGGAGGTGTTCATCACAATAAAAACTGCAATGAAACCATTCAAAAAGAACGGTTGAATATCATTGCTAAAAAACTGCACGAGAAAAAACTTCTCTCTCGGCAGATAAAGGAGCGATTCCCAATTCAAAAGCAGGGAACAGACAACCTGCACGAGCCCGGTATAAAAACCGGCATTGATGAGTTGGCCCCGATTGCGGGCATCCCGGATGGCATACATTCCGACGAGGCTTCCCACGAATGAAATGAGCGCCAGGTCAAAATCATTTTTTGCGAGCAATCCCACGAGGGTGCTGGAAACAAAGGCCAGCAAAAATCCAACCTGCAGGTCGTTGAAAAAAAGGATGGTGAGCATCGGAATCGTAGCGACGGGGATATAGTATTTGGCCACATCGGGGCCATTGAGAAGGGCATAATAACTTCCCGCCCACAGGATCGCGACCAAAAGTCCCAGTTGCAAAAGGAATCTTCGGCTGGCCTTTTTGGTGAGAAACAGGTGAATGGACAAAATCAAAAAAAGGACCGGAATAATGAGGGAGAAATGGCCAACGTAACAAAACGCGAACAGCCCGGCGATCACCAAAAAGGTGATCAGGCTATTCAGCCAGGGATGAGGGATTTTTGCTGATGTTTCCATAGGCCTCGATGATTTTTTGCACGAGCTCGTGACGCACGACATCATTGCGAGTCAGATAAACAAACTTAATCCCTTCGATTCCTTGGAGAACCTTTTGCGCGTCGATGAGACCAATAGGTTCCCCTTCGGGTAAATCGCTTTGAGTGATATCGCCGGTGATCACGGTCTTCGAATCGAATCCCAAACGGGTCAAAAACATTTTCATTTGATAGGGCGTGCTGTTCTGAGCCTCGTCGAGAATAATAAAGGCATCATTGAGGGTGCGTCCGCGCATATAGGCGAGGGGGGCGACTTCGATAATTCCTTTTTCCGTGTATTGTTCAACCTTTTCGGCCTCCATCATATCGTAGAGGGCATCATAGAGTGGCCGCAGATAAGGCAAAACCTTTTCGACCATATCGCCGGGCAAAAATCCTAAATTCTCGCCGGCTTCAATCGCCGGGCGAGTGAGGATAATGCGCCGCACGAGGCCTTTTTTCAGGGCATTGACCGCCATGGCCATGGCGAGATACGTTTTGCCGGTGCCGGCCGGGCCAATTCCAAAAACAATATCATACTGTTTGATCGCTTCAACGTATTCGATCTGGCCTTTGGTTTTAGGGATCACCAATCCGCCTTTGACCGAAACATCGATTTTTTCTTTGGCCAAACGCCGCAGATCGACCCCCTGATCCTTATCATCGGCCAAACGCAAGGCATAAACGATGTCGCGTTTTTTGACATCGCGGCCGCTGTCGACGATGTTTTGCAAATAAACCAACAGCTCGTTAACCTTCTTCAGCTGTTCGTCGGTTCCGGAGATCTTGAGTCCGTTGCCATTGCGGTTAATTCGAACCTGCAGCTCGTCCTCAATCAGCTTGAGGTTCTGATCATATTTTCCGAACAATAACTGAAGATCCTTGTTATCGGCAAATTCAAAATTCTTATCCATGAATTTATTCTTTGAATCCTTTCTCCTATTCCGCGCCCCGCTGTGGGGTGGGGCTTCGCAGAGATCGCAGCGAAATTCAACGCGAAAGCAATGGAACGAAGGCGGACAAAAGAACCAGTTCTATTACTTTTGCGAAGGAGAATAGATCGCCGGAATCGTAATCACAATCCCCGGCTTGATGCGGTTAGGATCCGCAATCTTAGCTTTATTCGCTTCATAAATTTTCGTCCATTTGCTGTAGGAATGATAAAATTTCTTGGAAATGGACTGCAGGGTATCATCCTTTTCCACTTTATACTGCGTCGGCAATTGCAAGGCACTTTCCGGTTCGGCCGTCGGATGAGGGGCTGTTTTGGCAAAATTCATGGGTTCTGGATTTTCCTGGGTGGGTTCCTCTTTGACCGCGGCGGTCTCCGGTTCTTCATAGGTTTGGCTCGAAACATTCACTTCTTTCGTTTTCTTGGCGGCGACATCGCGTTCATTGATCACTTCCAAAACCAGATGTTTGCGAGTTTTTTTGCGATGTTCGGTATCGGATCCCGGCGGCAATTCCTGATCGACGCGCGGTTGATCGACGCTGTACAAATGCAGCCGATGACTACAACCCGCCGATAGCCCGCTTAAAGCCAGCACCATGATGACCCTGTTTAGAAACTTACGCTCCATTGTCAACCTCCTTTGCGGACGGTTAAAAGACCCAATTCTTTGAGTTGTTTGCTATCGACCACAGAGGGCGCATCCGTCAATGGGCAATGGCCGCTCTGGGTTTTGGGGAATGCCATCGTGTCCCGAATGGAATCCAGCCCCGCCAAAATCGCCACCAACCGATCCACGCCATAGGCCACACCGCCATGCGGAGGTGCGCCATATTGAAACGCCTTCAAAAGAAATCCAAAACGCCTGTGAGCTTCGTCTGAATCCAATCCCAGAATCGTAAAAATCTTTTGCTGCATCTGGCTATCATGAATACGAATGGACCCGCTGCCGATTTCATTGCCGTTTAAAACCAGATCGTAGGATCGGGCTCGCACCTTGCCGAGATCCCCTTGCTGAAAGGCTTCCATATCGTCGGGTTTGACCGATGTGAAGGGATGATGTTCGCTGTCCCAGCGTTTTTCTTCTTCATTGTATTTAAAAAGCGGAAAGTCCACAATCCAGACAAAGGCAAATTCTTGATTCCATTCTTTTCGTAAATCGGGCTTGTCGCTTTTGTATTGGGCCATTGCCTGCGCGTGCGTCATGCGGGGAAAGGGGATTTCCAGGTCGATGGCTTTGATCGCTTTAAAAATTTTTTTGAACATCCGCTCGGTTAACCCAAAAATATCCTCTTCCTCAATAAAGGACATCTCCATATCAATCTGGGTGAATTCCGGCTGACGATCCGCCCGCAGATCCTCATCACGAAAACACTTCACGATTTGATAATAACGGTCCATGCCGGCAACCATGAGGATCTGTTTGAATAATTGCGGGGATTGAGGCAGGGCAAAAAATTCTCCCGGGCTAAGCCGCGACGGCACCAAAAAATCCCGCGCCCCTTCGGGCGTGGACTTGGTCAGGACGGGTGTTTCCACTTCCAGAAAACCCTCTTCATATAAAAAATTGCGAATCCCCCGGCACAGGTTGTGGCGAAGGAATAAGGCCTGCGCAACTTTTTGCCGGCGCAGATCGAGATAACGGTAGGCCAGACGGTTTTCCTCGGCGACTTCGATCGTGTCATCAATTTCAAACACCGGAACCTTTGCCGGATTGAGAATCTCTAAGGCGGTCGCGGCGAGTTCCACCTCACCGGTCGGGATATTGGGATTGATATTATTTTGCGGCCGCAAACCGACCTTGCCCCTGATCTTTACAACGTATTCCGGCCCGAGCTTGGATGCTTCCTGGTGAGCGTCTTTGGAGATGGATGGAATAAACACGACTTGCGTGACACCGTAACGATCCCGGACGTCAATAAAAATCAACTTTCCATGATCCCGGCGTCGATGCACCCAGCCGCAGATGGTGGCTTCCTGATCTTTATGATCTTTATTGAGTTCGCCGCAGGTGTGGGTTCGGAGCATGTGTGAGTAACCTTTCAAGTCACAAGGTCACATGTCACAAGTCAATTTCTTGTGTGCCTGCTTTCCTTAAAGTTATCACAAAATATTTAAGGGCAAGCTAGGATTACCCCGGTTTCCTCTTTACACACAAGATGCAATAAAAGGAAAACCGGAATGACCTGTGACTTTGTGACTGGTGACTCTTTGACATTTTAATAAAACGTGTCAGGACTTAACACTTGACACTTTATTGAACTCAGCCGCCAGCTTGGATTGCGGGACCTTGCGCTGCTCTCCCGAGGCCATATTCTTAAGCGTTACGATGTCCTCTTTGAGTTCATCTTCGCCGATGATTATAACATAACGCGCGCCGGATTTATCGGCGGCACGCATCTGGCTTTTCATGGAGCCGCGGGTGTGATTCATATCGGCGGCGATTTCCTTCCGGCGAAGTTCATTGAGCAACTCGAAGGCCGCCGTATAGGCCTTCGTTTCCTCTTCCTTATCCAAAGAAACAATAAACGCATCCAATTTTGTCACTCGTCCCTCGTCTCTCGTCTCTCCTCCTCCCACCGCCAAAAGGATCCGCTCAATTCCCAAGGCAAAACCCATCCCGCCAATGTCTTTGGGCCCGCCGAGTTGGGCCACAAGATCATTGTAGCGACCGCCGGCGCCAAGCGCATCCTGGCTTCCCAGCCCGGCGTGGGAAATTTCAAAAACCGTATGCGTGTAATAATCCAACCCGCGCACCAAATGCGGGGAAACGGTATGCGCCACCCCCCATAAATCCAGTGCCGCGCGAACTTTCTGAAAATATTCTTTGCTTGGCGGGGATAAATGAGCGTCTCCCAACTCCAGCCTTGCGACCACGGCTCGGCATTCTTTATTCTTGCAATCCAGAATGCGGAACACATTGCGCTCAAAGCGGGCCTGGCATTCGGGGCACAAATTTCTGACGTCCTTTTTCAACCGTTCCCGCAAAATGGAAGAAAGATTCTTTTTATCTTCATGAGAACCGAGGCTGTTGATCTTGAGACGGAATCCTTCCACACCAAAACCCTCCAACAGCCGGATGCTTAAGGCCATCGCCTCTGCGTCGAGAAAAGGTTGAAAGGAATGAAGACCAATCAGCTCCACGCCAACCTGATGAAACTGGCGTAAGCGGCCTCTTTGCGGTCGTTCCCCTCGAAACATAGGGCCAAAATAATATAACTTCGAAAGGCCTTCTTTTTTATCCAGATGATGTTCAATATAAGCCCGGACGATGGGAGCCGTGCCCTCGGGTCGCAGCGAATACGATTCCCCATCGGGGACCGTATCCTCGGTTCGTGATTTTAACTCGAGCAATTGCTTGGTCACCACATCGCTCGCTGGGCCTAACGATCGTTTAAAAAGACCGGTGTCCTCAAAAATAGGAGTGCGGATTTCCTCATAACCGTAAAGGCGCATGAGGGTGCGGGCCTTGTCTTCCAAATTCTGCCAACGAAAAATTTCGTCTGGGAGGATATCATTGGTACCGCGGGGAATGGAAATTTTTTGACTCATGAATCGTTTGATTGCGGATGACCCGTCTTCGCCGAATGATTATCGCGTTCGGCTTCGTCGGGCATTCTTTAGCCTATTTAGTCGGAAAGGGCGTCTTTTGCTACCCGTCGGTAGCAAAAGACGCCCTTTCCGGGAACTTCCTTTGCTGGGCTTGCGGCTATTTTACTTAATCCTCTGTTTCATTTCAAGACCCGGTTTGAAAACGACCACCTTGCGGGGTGGGACTGGAACGCTTTGTCCGGTCCGAGGATTGCGGCCAAATCGGGCCCGGCGTTCCTTGATTTTGAAAACGCCGAAGTTCCTCAACTCAACCTTTTCGTTGCGCAGTAAACTATCCACAATCACGTCAAAGGTTTTTTGGACAATCCGTTTGACATCGACCTGCTTGATGCCCGTCATGTCCGTAATTTTCAATACAATGTCTTTCTTGGTCATTGACCTTTACCTCCAGGGATTCACGTCACCCAAGTTGTCTTGACTAACAGGCCCTTAAAGTCCTGTTTTATCTTACCCTAGTTGCCTTTCAAGGTAAGCCGGCTTTGAGCCGTGTGAGAAGAGAAAAAGTTCAGCTCCTTTGAATATGATTAGTCTTTTTTACCTTCGATTGATTATTGTCAAGGAACTTGACTTTTCTCTATCTAAAGCATGGCCAAATACATAGACCAAGTATAGTGAACCTTAGGGATTTCTGTCAAGTGAAAATTCCTCGCATCCCTTTGATTATCTGAATTTTATCAATAGGAAACGACTTTTACACCTTGAGGGAAAAACGGTCTTCGCCGATCATTTCTTTGAGTTCATCGAGAAGATTTTCAGTCGGAGCCACAAAAAGGTCTTCACCAACAAGGATTTGGACGCTTTTATAGGCCTTGGTGTCGAGGCTTAAATAGACCGGAACTTTTCCCGGATAACCGGCGAGTTTTTCTTTTAAACTGCGCAGACCTTCTTGTCCCAGACGCGACAAATCGACATTAATGGCTTTGATGGACTTGTAGGCCTGTCCAATGGGCCGCACATCGCTGGCAATGAGCCGGGGGACATCTTCCTTGAGGCTCAGCCGACCTTTGACTAAAACCACCTCTCCTTCCTTAAGGTCATTGGCCACGGCCGGATAAGCGGAAGGAAAAACCAGAACTTCAATTTCCCCGTCGAGATCTTCCAGCCGGCAGATGGCCATGCGCTCGTTGGTTCTTTTGGTCATGGTCAATTTCACGCTATTCAATAATCCGACCAACCGGATCTCTTGGCCATCGGAGGCGGAACGAAGTTTACCGGAGGAATGATCGGCAAATTCCTTGATCTCGATTTTGTAATGGGCCAGCGGGTGTCCACTAATATAGTAACCGAGGACTTCTTTTTCGAACGCCAGGATTTGGGCCTGCGGCCATTCTTTGATATCCGGCAGGACGGTCGCTGCTTTTTCGAATCCATTGTTTTGTGCCAAATCAAAAAAAGAAAATTGTCCCGCGGCCTTCTCTTTTTGCGATTGAGTCCCGCGCTCCAGCGCCTGATCCATCATGGCGATGAGCTGAGAACGACGACACCCAAAACAGTCCAAGGCCCCGCATTTGATGAGGCTCTCAATAACCTTTCGGTTGCACAATCGCAAATCGACCCGATTGCAAAAATCAAACAGAGATTGATAAAATCCCTCTTGCCTTCTTTTCTCGACGATGGATTCAATGGCGGTGGCGCCCACATTCTTGACCGCAATAAGCCCGAAGCGGATGGTTTTTTCATCCACGACGGAAAATTCGGTCAGGCTGTGATTGAGGTCCGGAGGCAGAACTCTTAATCCCATGGCCTGCGCTTCTTTCACATACTCAACCACTTTATCGGTATTATCTTTCTCACTGGTCAAAAGCGCGCACATGAACTCCACCGGATAATTGGCCTTGAGATAAGCGGTTCGATAAGTGATGAGGGCGTAGGCCGCGCTATGGCTTTTGTTAAATCCGTAGCCGGAGAAATAGTCAATGAGATCAAATATTTTATTGGCCAGTTCCTCTTTGATCTTATTGGTTTTTTGACAGCCATCGACAAAGGCCTTGCGCATCTTGTCCATTTCTTCCGGATTCTTTTTACTCATCGCGCGCCGCAAATGGTCGGCTTGAGTCATGGAAAATCCGGCGAGGACGCTCGCGATCTGCATGACCTGCTCCTGGTAAACGATGATGCCGTAGGTTTCTTTCAAAAGCGATTCTAGCTTGGGATGATCATACTTGACCTGGATCTCACCTTTCTTGCGTTTGATGAAATCGTCGAGCATGCCAGAACCGATAGGTCCAGGCCGATACAAGGCCAGAATGGAGATCACATCTTCAAACTGTGAGGGTCGAATCCGTTTTAAAAGATCCCGCATGCCGGAACTTTCAAGCTGGAAAATTCCAAAACTGTTGGCCTGGCTCAAGAGCGCATAGGTCTTTTTATCGTCGATGGAAATTTTGTTGATATCCACCTCAATATTGCGATACCGGCGGATCAATTTAATCGTTTCGCTGATGACCGTCAGGGTTCGCAAGCCCAGAAAATCCATTTTAAGGAGCCCGATCTTGGCAATGCCGTCCATGGCGTAGCCTGTGGTGATCTGGCCATCGCTCGTTTTGAACAAGGGAACATATTCGGTCAACGGCTTGTCGGAAATGACCACACCCGCGGCATGAATCGAGGCGTGCCGGCTTAGGCCCTCGAGAACCCTGGCGGTGTTGATGAGATTGGCGGTTTTTTCCTCTTGCTGATAAAGCTGCAAGAGCTGCGGTTCAATTTTCAGGGATTCGGAGAGCGTCATATCGGGGGTCCCCGGGATCAACTTGGCGATTTTATCCACGTCGGAGTATGGCAATCCCATCACCCGGCCGACATCACGGATGGCCGCGCGCGCCTGCATGGAACCGAAGGTGATGATCTGGGCCACATTGTCTTTTCCATATTTATTGGTCACGTATTCGATGACCTCGGAGCGGCGTTCGAAACAAAAATCGATGTCGATGTCCGGCATGCCTAATCGTTCGGGATTAAGGAAGCGTTCAAAAAGCAATCCGTATTTCAAGGGATCCAGATCCGTGATCCCCAAAAGATAACTCACCAGACTCCCGGCCGCCGATCCCCGCCCTGGCCCGACGGGAATTCCCTTCTGCTTGGCATAATGAATAAAATCCCAGACGATCAAAAAGTAGCCTTCGAATCCCATTTTATGAATGACCCCGAGCTCATGATCGAGGCGCTCATTGACCTCAAAGGTGGGAGTGCCGTAGCGATCTTTGATTCCTTGCAGGCACAGCTCGCGCAAATATTCTTCCTTGGTTGCCCCGACGGGCATTTCATATCGGGGCAGATGAAGCTCGTTGAATTGCAATTCCAGATTGCATTTATCGGCGATCTCGAGGGTATTTCGAATTGCCTCCGGATTCGCCGAGAACATCTTCTTCATAAGGGCGGGGTCTTTGAAATAGAATTGGTCGGTTTTGAGCCGCATACGATTGGGGTCATCGAGGGTCGTCTGCGTTTGGATACACAAAAGCGCCTCGTGAGCCAGAGACTGTGATTGTTCGAGGTAGTGGATGTCATTGGTCGCGACGACCGGAAGCTTTAAATCCGCGGAAATCTTGAGGAGCCCCTCGTTGACGATTTTCTGATCGGGCAAATCGTGCTCCATGAGTTCCAAATAAAAATTGCCTTTTCCAAAAATCTGCAGGAAATCATCCGCGGCCTTAAGCGCGCTCGTGTAGTTTCCCTGACGGATATTCCAGGCGAGCTCGCCGCGCAGGCACGCCGAGGTCGCCAGAAGGCCTTCGCTGTATTGGGCGAGGATTTCTTTATCCATCCGGGGCCGGTAATAAAAACCTTCCAAATATCCCAAAGAGACCAATTTCATGAGATTCTTGTATCCGGTTTCATCCTTGGCAAACAAAACCAGATGCGACGCTCCCCCCTTGCCGGCACTTTTGTCGGTCCGATGGCCCGGGGCCACATAGGCCTCGCATCCAATGATGGGTTTGATGCCGAGCTTAATAGCGGTCTGATAAAATTCGATGGCGCCAAAGACATTGCCATGGTCCGTCATGCCAAGGGCCGGCATTTTGTAATCCACGGCTTTCTGGATGAGTTCCTTGATGCGGCAGGCTCCGTCGAGGAGACTGTACTGCGTATGGACGTGCAGATGAACGAAATCGGAATGGTAATTCATGCGGCCGGGCTATCTTTGTCTCATCATTGCTTGTGAATCAAAATAAGTTTTTTTTATTATACCATAAGCCGCAAAGCCGGCCAGAGGTGAATTCAAATAGTTTTTTCTCTGGTCAGAAAAATTCTGGCTAAACGCAATTCCTCGTAGGAAAAATCATCACCGAGCCTGGCCTTGACTGGCGATAACCGTAAGTTTCCAGCTTGTGCGAAGGCCTTTTCTATCATCACAAACCGTGACTCGGAAGGTCTCAGATGGTTGATCTCGAGGGAAGGATCTTCTTGCGCCAATCGCTCGATATGGGACAGAATCGTCGCTACGGCCAACCCTCGGGCCCGGGCCATTTCCGCAAGCGATAACTTTTGTTCCAGCAACTTTTTGGTCTCGCGGTAGGTTAAGGTGACGATGGCATCGGGCCTCCGCGCATTGGAAAGGCTCGCCGGCCCTGCCGGGCCATGGCCATGCTCACGGCAGAACTCGGCAATCTTTTTCATAAAGGCAGGACCAAACTGCAGCAATTTCTGCTGCCCCACTCCTGTAATCGCAAGAAAACTTTCGGCATTCTGCGGCAGACGACGGGCCATTTCTTTCAAGGAAATATCTCCAAAGATGACAAAGGGAGGCACCCCGCGCGCGGCGGCCAGGTCCTGGCGCAGCTGACGCAGTTGTTCAAAAAGCGCCGGATGATCCATCCTCTCATCCCGGCGTACTGGCGAAAATCCTTTTACCGACTTTTTGTCGGTCGATCGCAAGGCGGGTAAAAAAAGTGGTTCGCCGCCGTTAAGAAAATTGCGCCCAGAGGCCGTAAGGACAATGAGCGGATATTCGCCGGTCGTCTTCATTAAGAATCCTTTCTCCGCCAACAATCCAACAATCTCTTTGAGCTGTTGAGGATGAAACATCTGGCCCTGCCCGTAAACCGGCAGATGCTGATGCCCCCATCGTAAGATCCGTTCATTGCGCGAGCCGCGCAACACCTCGATAATGTACTGCGCTCCAAATTGACCGCCGGTCGCGCGAACGCATTCCAGAACCAACCGGCCGATCGTGGTCGCGTCAAATTCTCCCGTCGAACGCAGACAGCGATCGCATTGCCCGCAGTTATCCCGCGCGTAACGTTCGCCGAAATAGGCCAGCAAAAATTTTCTGCGGCAACCAAAACTTTCACAAAACGCCGTTAATTGATTGAGTTTTTCCAAGGCCTGCCGGCGCTGCGTGATATCGGTCATCTGCTTGATGAAATATTCCTGTTTAAAGCGATCGGCATAGGAATAAAACAACACACACTTCGCGGGAAGCCCGTCGCGGCCGGAGCGTCCGGTTTCCTGATAATAGCCCTCGATGGATTTGGGGAGATCATAATGAACGATGAGATGGATATCGGGCTTGTCAATGCCCATGCCAAAGGCGATCGTCGCGGTGATGACGGGTGTCTGCGTGTTCAGGAAACGGTCTTGAATATCATGACGGGCCTGCGCCTCCAGTCCGGCGTGATAGGCCTCTGCTCTGATTCCGCGGGCGCGCAATTCTTCTGCTATCTCCTCGGTGTTTTTGCGCGAAAAACAGTAAATGATCGCCGCCCGGTTTTTGTGCAGCGGACTTTCTAGAAGGGCCAAGAGCTCGGTGAAACACCCCTCTTTCGGTCGAATGTCATAATAAAGATTGGGGCGATCGAAACTCGATAAAAATATGCGCGGCGTTTTGAGACGCAGGTGTTCGGCGATATCCTGACGCACCCGGGGGGTTGCCGTCGCTGTCAGCGCCATCATCGCCGCGCCTGGAAAATCATCGCGCAAATTCTTGAGATTCAGATATTCCGGGCGAAAATCGTGCCCCCATTGAGAAATGCAATGCGCTTCATCGATGGCGATAAAAGAGATATGCACGCCCCGCAGAAATTCCCGGAATTCCCCGATGGCCAGCCGTTCGGGAGCGAGATAAAGAAGTTTAATCTCTGCCCGCTTAAGGCGTTCTTTGATCGCATCGATTTCTTCGTAGATCAAACTGCTATTGATAAATTCCGCCGCGATCCCATTGGCCTTGAGGCCGTCAACCTGATCCTTCATGAGGGAAATCAAGGGCGAGACGACGATCGTGAGCCCCGCAAAAACCAGCGCCGGCAACTGATAACACAGCGACTTGCCGCCGCCCGTCGGCATAAGGACCAGCGCATCCCGACCCGACAACACATGCCCGATCGTGTCCTCCTGCATCGGCAGAAACCGTTCGTAGCCGAAATGAGTTTTTAACAAATCCGGAAGGGAAACTGTCCTGCGAGAAGGAACAATTTCATTGGTACTGCGTCGTTGAGTGTTGTTGTCTCCAGTCGTCATCATTGCAGGATGGAAATTCGTTTGATTCAGGGTAGAAAAACAAGGGCGGGGGAAAAATGATATTATTCTGCTTCGCAACAGCAATAGGAGCTTCCAGTGTTGCTTCGCAGCAATATTCTCCGTGCAGAATAATTGCTCCGTTCTCCTTCGCTCCCCAATGCTTTCACGTTTGGGCTGCGGAGGAACGGTCCTTCGAAGCCCCAACGTAAAAACATTGGGGCGAAGGAGAATAGGACGGCTAATCTTTATTCTTGGGACTTTTGAGCCGCTCTTCTTCTCCAATCAATTCGACTAGGGCAGCGATTTGCGCTCAAGCCTTTCCTTATTCCCACTCTATCGTCGAAGGTGGCTTGGAGCTATCCCGCTGAATTCGACGAGGTCGGGATTGCTTCCAAGCTTTCCTTATTCCCACTCTATCGTCGAAGGTGGCTTGGAGCTATCCCGCTGAATTCGACGAGGTCGGGATTGCTCCAAGCCTTTCCTTATTCCCACTCTATCGTCGAAGGTGGCTTGGAGCTAACATCATAGACCACGCGGTTGACGCCCTGGACTTCGTTGATGATCCGGTTGGCAATTTTGCCAAGGAGTTCATAAGGAATCTTCACCCAATCGGCGGTCATCCCGTCGACGCTGCTGACACAGCGAATCGCGATCACGTTTTCGTAGGTCCGTTGATCGCCCATGACGCCGACGGTTTTAATGGGCAATAAAACAGCAAAGGACTGCCAGATCTCATGATAAAGATTGGCTTTTTTGATTTCATCCAGCACAATCTCATCGGCCTCACGCAGGATGTCAAGCCGTTCCTCGGTCACCTCTCCAATGACTCGAATCGCCAGCCCCGGCCCGGGGAACGGTTGTCTTTTGAGAACCGTCTCCGGAAGACCAAGGTGTTTTCCAATCACCCGGACTTCGTCCTTGAACAGATCCCGCAAAGGTTCGATCAGTTTGAACTTCATGTTTTTGGGCAAACCGCCGACATTATGATGAGTTTTGATGACGGCGGATGGCCCCCCGTTGGGAGAAACAGATTCAATGACATCCGGGTACAAGGTTCCTTGCGCCAAGAATTCGACATTCTTAAGTTTCTTGGCCGTATCCTGAAAGACTTTGATGAATTCATCGCCGATGATTTTGCGTTTTTCTTCTGGATCTTCGATGTCTTTCAGCCTTTGCAAAAAACGCTTCCGGGCATCCACAATGGTCAGATTGATTTTAAAGGTGCCTTTAAACGTTCTCTCCACCGAAGCGACTTCATTTTTGCGCAATAATCCATTATCAACGAAGATGCAATGCAGCTGCTTGCCGATCGATTGGTTGATAAGCATGGCGGTCACCGCCGAATCCACTCCCCCGCTTAAACCCAGAACGATCTTCTTACGGCCGACGACATCGCGGATCTGCCGGGAAGCGGAGTGAATGAATTTGTCCATGGTCCAGCGCGGCAGGCAACCGCAGATGGCGAGCAGGAAATTGCTGATGATCTGATTGCCGCGCTGCGTGTGCGCGACCTCCGGATGGAATTGAACCCCGTAAATTTTCTTCGCCCGGTTGGCAATGGCCGCGATCGGCGCATTCAAGGTATGGGCAATGGAAACAAAACCCGTCGGTAATTTTTTAATAGAATCACCGTGGCTCATCCAGCAGGTCAGGTTCGTGGGAAGATTGGCAAACAGATCCCGATTGCTATCGACGAATAATTCGGCGCTGCCGAATTCCCGTTCTCTGCTGCGATCGACCTTGCCCTCGAACATATGCGTGATCGCCTGCATCCCGTAACAAATTCCCAGAATCGGGATTCCCATTTTAAAAATCGCCCGGTCCGGCAGAGGCGCATTTTTATCATAAACACTCATGGGACCGCCCGAGAGAATCAAGCCTTTGGGGGCCATCTGAGTGATTTCGGCCGGTGTGATGTTATAGGGAACGATCTTGCTAAAAACCTTATTCTCGCGGACCCGTCGGGCAATCAGCTGAGTGTATTGGGAACCGAAATCGAGGATGAAGATGACTTCTTTGGTGCGCGGGGTCTTTAAGGTTTTCTCATCGAAACCCTCGGAAGGGGTTCGGGCGAGACTTGTCACCGGCGATCTCAACCGCATAAAAGTGCTCCGGCGGTGAAATTTTTTCCATTTCGTTTCTACGAAATGGAGCTTTTTAAATTTCGCCATTTTGGGTTTTGGTTTTTTCGATTTGACTTTTCTGGCTAAAATTCTTTTTGTCTTCCCGTGTCTCATTTTCATCATGATCACTTTCCCATTCCGACCCGTTGGCCAACCTGAAAGACCTTGCCTTCCGTTTGAATGGAAGGGGCGATGATGATCTCCACATCATGCATCTCTTTGATATTGGTGGCGCCCAAAGAACCCATCGACGTTTTTAAGGCGCCGACGAGATTTTGCGAACCGTCATCGACTTTCGCAGGGCCGAAGAGAATCTCTTTTAAGCTGCCGGTTGTACCGACCTTGATGCGAGTACCGCGCGGCAAGTTGGCGTGCGAGGTGGCCATGCCCCAATGAAATCCCTTACCCGGCGCCTCAATGGCCTTGGCAAAGGCGGATCCCACCATCACGGCATCGCCTCCGGCGGCGAAGGCCTTGCAGATTTCTCCGCCTATCCGCATACCCCCGTCGGTGATGATAGGAATATACCTCCCCACTTTTTTGAAAAAATAATCCCGCGCCGCGGCGCAATCAACCGTGGAAGTGATTTGCGGTACGCCAATTCCCAGTACCCCCCGCGTGGTACAGGCCGCCCCCGGACCAACGCCCACAAGAAGTCCCGAAACTCCCGCGTCCATGAGCTCCAAAGCAACATCATAGGTAACACAATTGCCAAGAATGACTGGAATTTTTAAACTTTTACAAAATTTGGCGATATCGAGGATTTGATATTGACTGGAAATATGCTGAACGGTCGCTACGGTTGATTGAACAATAAAAATATCGCAGCCCGCTTCTTGGGCAATCGCGGCGAAATCCTTGGCATTTTGGGGAATGCAGCTGACAACGGCCGGGACTTTTTTCGATTTGATTTCTTTAATTCTTTTAGAAATGAGTTTTTCTTTTACCGGCTGAAGGTAAATACTTTGAACAAGTTTGGTGGCCTCCTCCGGCGAGGCGTTGGCGATCTGTTGCAAAACTTCTTCGGGATTATCATAACGGGTTTGCACCCCGTCCAGATTCAAAACCGCAACGCCGCCCAATTGTCCCATTTCAACGGCAAAATGAACATCCACGACCCCATCCATGGCCGCGGCTAAAATGGGGATGTCAAACTTTAAATCTTTGATTTTCCAGGTGATATCAACTTCGTGAGGGTTTATGGTCAATCGTCCTGGCACCAACGCCACTTCATCGAATCCATAACAGCGACGGGCGCGGCGGCCGATACCAATCCATTCTGCCATATAACGCTAACCTCCAAAGCGGAAAAAGCGGAAAAATTGCGGAATTTGATTCAAGGTAATGGCCTATAATATAGGGACTTTAGTTCGGCTTGTCAATAACAAAAACGGGCAACCCCGCCCGTCGGCGGGGTTGCCCGTTTCTCGATGGAATCCATTGAATCGCTTTAATACATTCCCCCCATTCCCCCACCAGGAGGCATGGCCGGAGAGGGTTTATCTTTTTCCGGTTTATCGGTCACTAACGCTTCCGTCGTCAGAAGCAAGGAAGCGATGCTAGCCGCATTCTGCAAAGCGGTGCGGGTGACTTTGGCCGGATCGATCACGCCGGAATCAAACATATCCGTGTATTTGTCCTGGTTAATGTCATAACCCACATTGGAATTCTTTTCATTTTTTAAACGCTCGACGATCACCGAACCCTCCAGGCCGGCATTCGCGGCCAACTGCCGGACAGGCTCTTCAATCGATCTTTGGACGATTTCAACTCCGGTGCGTTCGTCCCCGCGGAGTTTCTTCTTGAGTTCTTCGAGAACCGGGATGGTTCGCAACAAGGCCACACCACCGCCCGGCACAATGCCTTCTTCGACGGCCGCTCGAGTTGCGTGCAAGGCATCTTCCACACGGGCCTTCTTTTCTTTCATTTCCGTCTCGGTGGCCGCTCCCACATTAATGATGGCCACTCCACCGGAAAGTTTTGCCAGCCGTTCCTGCAACTTTTCTTTATCGTAAGAAGAATCGGTGTTCTCAATCTGGGTCTTGATCTGCCCGATCCTGGCCTTGATATCCGCAGTTTTGCCAGCCCCTTCCACGACCGTGGTGTTGTCTTTATCAATCTTGACCTTCTTGGCTCGGCCGAGATCTGACAAATTAATATTTTCGAGCTTGAGACCCAGATCCTCGGTGATGGCATTGCCTCCGGTCAATTTAGCAATATCTTCGAGCATCGCCTTACGTCGATCGCCGTAACCCGGGGCCTTGACCGCGCAACAGACCAAGGTTTTGCGCATGTTGTTTACGACCAGTGTCGCGAGAGCCTCGCCCTCGACTTCTTCGCAAATAATCAGAATCGGTTTACCGGCCTTCGCCACCTTTTCCAACAAAGGCAGGATATCCTTGATGTTGGAGATCTTTTTTTCATAAATCAGAAGGTACGGTTCCTCCAGCACACATTCCATTTTCTCCATGTCCGTACAAAAATAGGGAGACAAATACCCTTGATCAAACTGCATGCCTTCGACCAATTTGAGTTCGGTCGCCATGGTTTTCGATTCTTCGACGGTGATCACGCCATCCTTACCGACCTTGTCGATCGCTTCCGCAATTTTGGAACCGATAAATTTATCGGAATTGGCAGCAATCGTGGCGACCTGTTCCACCTCTTTGGTATTTTTGTTATCGACTTTCTTGGAAAGTTTCTTTAATTCACCGACCACCGCATCGACCGCGGATTCGATTCCGCGCTTTAAGGCCATCGGGTTTGCACCGGCCGTGACATTTTTCAAGCCTTCCTTATAAATGGCCTCCACCAACAGGGTCGCGGTCGTGGTCCCATCCCCCGCATTATCCGAGGTTTTCTCGGCCGCCTCTTTCACCATTTGGGCCCCCATGTTCTCAAAGGGGTCTTCCAGATCGATTTCCTTGGCAACGGTCACGCCGTCTTTCGTCACCGTCGGAGAACCAAATTTCTTGTCTAAAACCACATTGCGGCCCTTTGGGCCTAACGTCACTTTCACCGCGGCGGCGAGTTGTTGGACCCCGCGCAAAACCGCTCGACGTGCTTCCTCATCGAACAACAATTGCTTAGCCATTTCGTTCCTCCTTAACCAATGAATTCATGATAAAAATTTATTACTTAAGAACCGCTAAAATATCCTCTTCCTTCATGATCAAAAGTTCTTCGCCTTCTTTAGTCGTGATCTCGGTTCCACTGTATTTCCCATACAAGACCCGATCTCCGACCTTGACTTCCACGGCCTGAAATTGACCATTATCCAAAACCTTTCCCTTTCCCACGGCCACAATTTTTCCTTCTTGTGGTTTTTCTTTGGCCGTATCCGGTAAAACGATTCCTCCCTTGGTTTTTTCCTCGGCCTCCAAGGGCTTGACCACCACGCGGTCAGCTAACGGTTTGATGTCCACTGCAGCACCTCCTTTTAAAAATGCGTTGGCAGATTTGGTGAATTAATAAAGGTTCCTGTAAGTTTTAAATGGGTAAGTAATGGTTATTGAGCTGAGCGAAATCCAGTCGTCCTGTTATCAAGAACACAACAGTTCTAAAGTATCGAAACGTGCTGAAGCCCCGGGCCT
>JAHFFW010000014.1 GCA_023247725.1 Candidatus Omnitrophota bacterium
TCTTCGCTCGTTCTTCCATCAGGCTGGCTTGGAACTTTAATACCTTCATCTTGCTGACGCCGAAGGATTCCTTTCCCGCTATCAGTGCTATTCCATCTTTGGATAAGAAAATGTCAATAGGAATGGCGGAAGACATTTAAGGCAGCAGTCAATGTAGGAGGTTGTAGTGCTTTTGAAGAAAGCAAGGGGAAAGGGAATTTTATAGTTAGAGAGAATTAGAGAAGGAAAGAGGATATACTTAAGCTCACGAGCCACAAGTTACCAGTCACGAGCAACTAAGATAATTTGACGAACACATAACACCTGACACTTAGCACAAAGAGAAAGAAATGTTATTTCCCGGCAAAACTTTAGACCGTCAGCTCAGCAAACGCCCGACGGAAATTCAGTACTGCACCAAATGCGTCGTGTCCAACCAGCGGCCGCGGATCACCTTCAATGAAGAAGGCGTCTGCAGTGCCTGCCAGTACGCGTATTTGAAACACCATGTCATCGATTGGAAAAAGCGCGAGGAGATGCTCAAAGAATTGTTGGACAAATATCGTTCGAAGGACGGAAGTTATGATTGCGTGGTCCCCGGCAGCGGCGGCAAGGACAGCAGCTATGTTTCGCATCAGCTGAAATATGTTTACGGCATGCATCCTTTGACGGTCACCTGGGCGCCGTTCATGTACACAGATGTCGGCTGGCAGAATTATGTCGCTTTTAAGGATCATGGGTTCGATAATCTTCTGTGCTTTCCTAACGGCATCATCCACCGCAAACTCGGCCGCCTCGCCTTTGAACTTCTTGGCGATGCGTGGGAGCCGTTTGCCTACGGACAGAAGGCCTACGCCTTTCATATCGCCTGCAAATTCAAGATCCCGCTTATTTTTTACGGCGAAAGCGGCGAGATTGAATACGGCGGCTCGACGAAAAATCTGGACACACCGGCAGAACCGATTTCCGACTGGAAAGATTTCTATTATAAAGGCTCGGGCATTGATGAATTGCTTGAACACGGACTCAAGGCGGGTTTGTTGACCGAGGATGAATTAAAAAACCATCGCCTTGAGCTTTACCGGCCGCCGAGTCCGCAGGATTTGGAAAAGGTGAATCCCCAGATGCATTGGTTTTCGTTTTATAAAAAATGGGTGCCGCAGGAAAATTATTATTATGCCGTCGAACATACCGGATTTCAGGCCAACTTCGACGGCCGTTCCGAAGGGACGTACTCTAAATACGCGAGCCTGGATGACAAGACCGATGGATTCCATTTTTTCCTCGCCTACATCAAATTCGGCATTGCCCGCGCCACCTCGGACGCCGCCCATGAAATCCGCGACGGCCATCTGACGCGCGACGAAGGGATTGCGCTCGTGCACCGCTATGACGGCGAATTCCCCAAAAAGTATTTCAAAGAATTCCTGGAATATCTGGATATCCGCGAAAAAGAATTCTGGGAGGTCATTGATTTTTACCGGACACGGTCACCGCATTTATGGGAAAATAAAAATGGCGAATGGATTTTAAAATACCGGGTCAGCTCCCTATCTCAAAAAGATCAGGTTCTCTTATGAAGGATGTAGAAAAATTATTCATCACCCTCAGCACCTCGCTCAAGAAGACCATCTTCGTGATCCAGGAAGGCGGGGTCGGGATTGCCCTGATCGTTGATCGGCAAAAAAAACTTTTGGGCACTATCACCGACGGGGATATCCGCCGATCCATTTTGAACCGGATTCCGCTTAACGCCAAAATCGCCAAGGTTCTTAAGAACAAACGCCTGCATCATCCTTTGCCGACCTGCGCGCGGGTGGGCACACCTCATGAGGAACTCCTGGCGATCATGAAAGAAAAGGTTTTGCGGCAGATTCCATTATTGGATGAGGGAGGACGGGTCGTGGAATTGGCGCTTTTATCGGAGATCATTGAAGAGGAATTTTTTTTGCCCTTAACCGCGGTCGTGATGGCCGGCGGCAAAGGACGGCGATTGCTGCCGTTGACCGAAGATGTTCCCAAGCCCATGCTCCTTTTGCAGGATCGCCCGCTCATGGAGCACACGATTGAGCATTTGAAAAATGCCGGGATCCGCAAGGTCAATATTAGCACTCATTACAAATCTGAAATGATCGTGAACCACTTTGGCAATGGCGACCGGTTTGGGGTGGACATCGAATACATCAATGAAAAAGAACCCTTGGGCACCGCCGGCGCCTTAAGCCTCATGACTAAACCCGACAAGCCGGTGCTCATCATCAACGGCGATATCTTGACGCGATTGGATTTCCGGGCCATGTTCGATTTCCATAAAAACCACGAGGCGGTCATGACGGTCGGCGTGCGCAAATACGATTTGGAAATTCCTTTTGGCGTCGTCGAGACCGACGACATTTTGATCAAAGCGCTCGTTGAGAAACCCCAGCAGGCCTTTATCGTGAACGCCGGGATTTATCTTCTGGAGCCGGAGGCCTACGATTACATCCCCAAGCGTCAGCGCTTTGACATGCCGGAATTAGTCCGCTGCCTCATCAACGCGGCGCAGCGGGTCATTTGTTTTCCGATCCAGGAGTATTGGCTGGATGTGGGCCAGAGCCGGGATTATCGGAAGGCGAAGAGGGATGTTGTGGCGGGAAAGATAGGAAGTAAAACTGAAGAGGGAATTAGGGATTAGGGGATTAAGGGAATTAGGGTTAACCTAAATCAAAATTCCCCAAAGCCCCTTAGCCTGATTCTTAATTATCATGAAAAATAAATTAAATACCAAAAACATTTCCCTCTGCGAACCCGAGATTCGCGGCAACGAATGGAAATACATCAAGGAATGCCTCGACACCGCCTGGGTTTCCTCCGTCGGTGGATTTGTGGATCGCTTTGAGAAGGCGGTTGCCGATTATGTTGGAGCGAAATATGCGGTCGCCTGCGTCAACGGAACCGCCGGCTTGCATGTGGCGCTCGTGGCTTGCGGCATTGAACCCGGTGATGAAGTTTTGGTGCCTTCCTTGAGTTTCATCGCACCGGCGAATGCGGTTCGTTATTGTGGCGGCTGGCCGGTTTTTATAGACGCCGATCCCCAGACCTGGCAGATGGATCCCGAAAAGGTGAAGGAATTCCTTGTCAAGGATTGTCGTCTTGCCGGCCGAACCTTGATCAACCGACGGACAAAGAGGCCCGTGCGCGCGATTTTGCCGGTTCATGTCCTGGGGCACCCGGTGGACATGAAACCCATTCTGACCCTGGCAAAAAAGTTTGGCTTGGACGTCATCGAAGATGCGACCGAGAGCCTGGGATCAAAATACCGAGGCAGACACACGGGCACATTCGGCGATGTGGGTGTCTTTAGTTTCAACGGCAACAAGATCATCACCGCCGGCGGCGGGGGAATGATTGTGACCAATAACCGCCGCCTCGCCGAGCGAATCCGTTATCTGACCACTCAGGCAAAAGACGATGCCATTGAATATATCCACGGAGCGATCGGTTTTAATTATCGATTGACCAACATTCAGGCGGCGCTTGGCGTCGCGCAGATGGAGCAGCTGGAAAATTTTGTCGACGCCAAGCGCCGCCTCGGCGAGCGTTACGCAAAAGCGTTAAAGGCCATTCCCGGAGTTACCCTGCCGGCGCAGGCACCGTGGGCCTTGACGAATTTTTGGTTGTACACCATTCTCATCGATCGCGAAATTTATGGCAAAAGCTCGCGAGAGTTGCTGGCGGATTTGAATAGGCAAGGAATTGCGGCCCGGCCCTTGTGGCATCCGTTGCACTCGTTAAAAATTTTTAAAGGCAGCTATCATAACGGCATCAAGATCGTCGATGAGCTTTATGGACGCGCCTTGAGCCTTCCATCCTCGGTGGGCCTCAAGCCCGACGAGCAGGACAGGGTCATCCAGATCATCCTCGAACAACCCAAAAAGCGCGAGAACAGACGTGGGTGAATTCACCTTAAAGCCCTCCATCAGTTTCGTGGTTCCCGTTTTCGATGAAGCTCCGACACTGGAACCCTTGTTTGCGCAAATCCAGGACGTCATGCAGCCTCTCAAGCGGGGTAATTTCGAAGTCATTTTTATCGACGACGGCAGCCGCGATGACTCCTGGCAAAAAATCTCTGAACTTGTCCGACGATTTCCTTCGCGCGTGCGCGCCGCGCGCCTGCGCCGCAATTTCGGCAAGGCGCAGGCGCTCTCGGTTGGTTTTCATCTGGCGGTCGGAGAGGTCATCATCACGATGGATGCGGACCTTCAGGATGATCCGCGGGAAATTCCTCAGTTCCTTGCCAAACTCGACGAGGGATTTGATCTGGTTTCGGGATGGAAATACGAGCGTCATGACCCATTGTCGAAGACGATTCCTTCCAAATTATTCAATCAAGTGGCCCGCTGGCTCTCCGGAATTCCCTTGCATGATTTCAACTGCGGTTACAAGGCCTATCGACAGGACGTTCTCAAAGCCATTCGGGTTTATGGTGAGCTGCACCGGTATATTCCGATTTTGGCCGACCATGAAGGTTTCCGGATCGCCGAGATCAAGGTCCATCACAATCCTCGCACGTTCGGCAAATCGAAATACGGATGGAAACGTTATGTTCGTGGTTTTCTCGATCTTTTGACGGTCACCGCGACCACGCGTTATTTGCAGCGGCCGGGCCACTTGTTCGGCGGCATCGGTGTGACCTTTGGTCTGATCGGGTTTTCCATCCTTACCTATCTGACGATCGTCTGGTTTATGGGCCACCGGATTGGAACCCGTCCCTTATTGGCTTTCGGAATCATGCTCTCGATCATCGCGGTCCAATTCATTTCGCTGGGGCTTATCGCCGAATTGCTGGTCCGCAATGCCGATGCCCGTCTGGAAAAATCATTGATCGTCGAGAAAACCGGCTGGTGACCCACTCTCACCCCCGGGGTGAGAGTAGGTCACGCAAATTATGAACAGAGATATTTATCTCACAAGCTTCCTCGAACACACGCCCCGTTTGCTCGGTCAAATGAACGCCAATCCTGCCTCGCGGACTTATGGCTGCTGTGATCGCGCCTTCTGGCATAACGCCATCACGGTTTTTCCCAACGCCCGCTATCAAGAAGCGGCGCTGACGTTGAGTTTATTGTTTTTGGAATTCGACACTCCCTATCGGGCAAGCCCTATCCTTCTTGAACTCATCGAGCGCACGATCGCCTTTTGGTGCAAGATTCAGGAAAAAGACGGCTCGTTCAATGAATGGTATTTAAGAGAAGGGAGTTATGTGGCCACAGCCTTCAGTTCCTATTCCATCTCGGAAAGCCTGTTATTGCTAGGTAAGGAACGGTTGAAGATTTTCCCGACGGCAGTGGAGGCCTTGCGCAAGGCCGGGCTGTGGCTCAAAGATCGTTCCCAAACCACCGTCAGCAATCAGCAAACCGGGGCTCTGGTCGCCTTGCAGAATATTTATTTGCTGACGGGTGAAACGGTTTTCTTGGAAGCCGCCCGGCAGTATGAAGGTCTTCTGGCTCGATCACAGGATGAGGAAGGATGGTTTAAGGAATACGCTGGCATGGATCTTGGTTATCTTTCGTTGGCCATCGACTATCTGGCCAAATATTATTCCAAAACAAACTCCTCCCGGATCGCCATGGTCATCCATAAGGCCATTGATTTTTTGCATCATTTTGTCCTCGAAGATGGAACCGTCAGCGGGGTTGTCACCAGCCGCGAAACCGAATATTTGATCCCTCACGGTTTTGAGCTCTGGTCGGAAAAGCACGCTCCAGCGCGTTTTATCGCCGGAAGGATCCGCGAAAATCTCAAAACCAAAAAAGGCGTTTCGTTGCATTCTCTGGATGATCGATACCTCATGTATGTCGGCTATACGTATTTGCAAGCCGGGAAGGATGGGCCGGATGAACTGCCCGTCTTGCCGCGTCCGGCTATTCCATTCCAGTATCTTCCTCATGCGGGCCTGTGTGTATACCGCGCAGAAGATCTAGAATTGATCGGCAGCCTAAAAAAAACCGGGAGTTTTGTTTGCCGCGTGGGTTCAAAACGATGCGAGGATAGCGGTGTGGTGATTGATCCCTCGACTCGTACCCCGGCCATGGCCGGGGGTCCTTCGCTCGGGATGGAACCCAATAATAAGAAATCACGCGAGCAAATCCCCAAAGGGCAAGAAGAAGGTACCGCGCCCGCCTGCCGGCGAGGCAGGGGCATGCCCGTGGGGTTCCATGCCCAGAAAAAATTCTTTAGCGGATTTATGAATGAAGAGGTTCAAGTCCTTCGCATCGATGAGAAGGGTTTTGAAGTGGAAGGGAATTTTTACCAGATCAACGAAAACATCATGACTCCATTCAAAAACCTGCTGCTCAATTTATTTCAAATGACGCTCGGTCGTTTTCCCTGGCTGAACCAAACGGTTAAAGATTTTTTGCGCAAGAAGCTGATTCTGACGCAGAAGAAGAGTGCATTCAAACTCAAGCGGCGCGTGGATGTGAATTCTTCGGGGATCGCGATGACCGATGAAATCATCGGTCCCGAGTTTTCGGAGATTATTCTCGGAGCGAAGGTTTCCTTTATTTATGTCCCCTCGTCCCGCTGGTTCCAAATCGAAAATCTGGACAATCAGCCATTCCAACGAATTCCCGTCGCAGGTGCCCATCGGTCAGCCCAAAATACATTCGTCTTCACCCGGCATTTTCCCTAAGAGCGTCTATGAACAAAAACCGGCATCCCCATTTCTGGCTCATGGTCGTCGGGGGGATTTTTTTTCTTGTCTGGAGCTTTCTGGCCCTACGGATGCCGCTGTGGGGCGATGAGGCTTCCCACATTGAAACGGCCAAGGGTTTGCGGATGACCGGAGCGCCCTACGTCTGGTCCTTTGATGAAGGCAAGCTCTTATCCAACCAATACACGCGCGGGCTTTTGATTTCGCAGGCGGTTCGTTATCTTTACCGGGAAGATTCCTCATCACTGTTCGTCTACCGGCTGGTTGCGCTCATTCCAACGCTGTTGACCTTCTTGACGTTTGCTTGGTATGTTCGCTGGCGTCATCGGGCGAGCGTCCAATTGCTTTTGACCGGCGGGATTCTGTTTTTTGCTCAATCCTTCGTTTTAGAAAACTCTTTTTACCTGCGCTTCTATGCTGCCCTGGCATGGTTAACCCTGGTCAGTCTCATCCTTTTGTGGGAAATTCCTCCTTTTTTGGCCCAAAAGAAATATTCCCGGACGGCAGTTTTATTGGGCGCCGCGATCCTCGTCATGGCGCCCATGACGCTCGATCATTGGCAAATTCAAAACTTAAGCATTTTGTTTTTGGCACTATGCTTGCGGATATTGTTTTTAACGGATTTTGGGAAAGAGTGGATTGCGCTTTACCGACGGTGGCTTCTCGTCGGGGCCATGGTCCTTATCCTGACCGCTCCGGTGGCAACGATCGGGATCGATTTTCTCATGAGCCATCTGGTCATTGGCAACCGCGTCATTGGCCGCAGTTTCGTTACTTATTGGGATAACTTGGTTGGGCTTCTGCGGTTTACCTGGGCCTTGAATGTTTGCCTTGCTGGATTCTTTTTTTATCAGCGGCGACAGGCCAGGGCCTGGAATTTTTTTGAATGGTTGTTTGTAACCGGAATTATCTCCGGTTATCTGACGGGGCTGTTGACGCCGCACAACCACATATTTTATGGGCGTTTTTTTTATGTCCCGACGGTTCTGGCCGTTTTAGGATTTTCCGGACTCCTGAGCGAACTTTCTTCTGACTTTGTGAGAAAACAAATTCTCTTGTGTTATGTGATTCTCAATTTGCTTTTAAGCGGGCTTAACCTTTATTTCGATCGAGGAAATATCCCGCGGGCAATATCCTGGCTTAACGCTCACTGGCAGGAGGGAGATATTTTGCTTGTCTTTCGTGGCCGGTTGCAGTTGCAGGGAGGGGCACGGCTGGCGAAAGCGGCCTACCCCATTCTTCCGACGCAAGATGCCCAAAAAGTGCATGACCTCATCCAATTCCTGAACGAACGACCAGGCCGGGAGGTTTATTTTCTTTATGACGATGAATATGAATTCCGCGATCGTTTATTTGAATTGACGACGGGAGAGAACCGATCTCCGCCCAGCGACCTTTTTCGGTATCTCAAAGATGCCATTGATGGCGAATCATTCGGCGAGGGTTTGCGGGCTTGCGGCATTAAACGATTTGATAAGGAAGCCCTCATTGCGGGGCTCCAGCGATTGCTCCGCGAAGGATTTCCCCTGAAGTACAAAGGACCAGAGAAACGATGGTGGAAAAAGAATCTGCGACATTTTTCATCGAATACCTAAGCTTACAAAAGTGGTTTCGATGGGTTGGCCCGGTTTTACGGGTTGAACGTGAGAAAAATCCTCAGGCAAACCTCGTCTTGAATATCTTTGATGCCTCGCCCTTAGGCTTATTCTTGGTTTCGGTTTTGAGCCGTTGGCAGGGAATTTCGGTGCGGAAGATGAATTTCCAAATTACCGACGGGCTCGATGAACAAGGCGTTTCCATCCAATTTCGTCTGCTTTACGAGGACCTGGCCGAGCTGCAAAGATCGATCAGTCGTGATCCCGTCTTCCAGAAATTTATCCACGAGGCAGATCCCGCAGGCCGACTGCGGGAATATCTGCTCAAGTCCCCGGTCTGTGCGTATGATTACCAGGGAGCGGGAAGATTTGGCCAGGCCTGGCATGCCCTGACCTTGATTCAGGTGAGCCGCTGGTTTGCCGCCAAGCAGGGAGTCAACGATTCGATTGTTCTTTTCCTCCACGATCGTCCCTGGATGAAGCAGCTCAAGCTTTATGCTGAACGCTCCGGCGTCTCGGTATTGTCGTCGGGAACAGCTCCCAAAACCGGGTCCCGGTTCAAGAAATATGCGCGCTTGTTGACCAAGATCAAGGGAAGGACAATCCGGGCCCTCATTCGTTATGCCGTCAAAAGCAGGATCGCCGGTACAAAGGATCAAATTCCGTTCGTTCCTTATCCGCGAATGGCCGTTGAATATTGGGGCAACCTGAACCTCGCGAAACCCGAATGCCACAGCGATCTTTTTTTCCTCAAGCGGTCGGCTTTGGAAAATCGCGACGTTTTGCTGTTATTCAATTCGATGCTCGATCCCGTGGATGAAACCAAATGGCAACTCCTGAATCTGGAGAATATTTCGGCCTTGGCGCTTTCTGTACAGGCCAGCCTTATCGACTCTTCGTTTGTTCCGGTATTTTCCCAAAAACCAAAAAATTCCAGAATCTCCCACTTCAACGTAAATTCACAAGAAAACCCAGAAATCATTTCCCTGTCCCGCGACGCCGACGAATACCTTGATTGCAAAACCTACTGGAGAAATCTCTTTTCCCAATTCAACATTAAATTGACCACGAGCTGGTATAAGTACGACGCTCAACACATGGCGATCGCCGATGCACTAAAGGAATTGGGAGGCATTGCCACCTTGTATCAGCGCGCCTATGAGTCAAATCCTTCCGCGGCAACGATGGCCTCGACCGATGTGCTGTTTGGATTTTCCCCTCAATCAGGCTTGATCGAACAGGAAAGCCTTTCGAATTTCTCTTATTACGTGTCCGTGGGATACATCGGCGATTATCGGTTTTCTTTTTTGCGGGAAAAGGCTCAGGGCATTCGCAGCGAACTCAGGAAGAATGGAGCCCGGCGGATTTTAGCCTTCTATGACGAAAATACCCTGGATGACGGCCGATGGTTTACCGGGCATCAGTTTACTCGAGATAACTATGCCTTCTTGTTAAACCAATTTTTGCGCGAATCCGATTTGGGCCTGATTCTTAAACCCAAACGTCCTGATTCTTTAAAAAGCCGCCTCGGGCCGGTCGCGCGATTATTGGAAGAAGCCCAAGCGACCGGCCGTTGCTATATATATAGAGAAGAGAGGAGCTATGGCTCTTTTCCGCCAGCAGCAGCCGGGCTGGGGGCGGATATTGCCATTCATGAAGCGCTTAGTGCTGGCACCGCTGGTATTGAATCGGCGCTGGCCGGCGTTCCAACGTTATTGCTCGACCGGGACGGATGGCCCAAGAGTCCGTTGTACAAATTGGGAAAAGGACGGATCGTTTTTACCAGTTGGCCGGAAATCTGGCAGGCTTGTTTGAATTTCTGGCAACGTCCGGAGGATTTCAGAGGAATCCTCAATTGGTCTGACATTCTCAATGAACTTGATCCTTTCCGCGATGGCCGCGCTGCCGAGCGTTTGGGGACGTATCTCAAATGGCTTTTGGAAGGATTAAAAGAAGGCCATGACCGGGAAGAAGTCATGGCCAATGCCGCAGCGCGTTATGCAAAACAATGGGGCAAAGATAAGATGATCGAAAAAAGTGCCAGCAAAAAAGCGGCCCTGAGTTTACTGTAGTCGAAGGAAAACCCAATCGATGGCTGTCGTCCTTCTCATTGAAGATGAACGCCTGCTCGAAGGCTTCTTGCGGAATTTTCCGTCGGACAAGACAACCAAAAAATTTTTGGCCCTGAGAGAATGCACAGCAAAAACCTTGGCCTTCCTGGCAGAACACGGATTTGCCCCGGTAGAAAAAAATCCTTATCCCACGGCTTATCGTGAACGGTTTTTGCGTGAATATGTGGACGTCGTGGGAGCATTAAACTGTGAATTGGCCAGCCGGTATTGGTGGGCCACCGACATCTCCTCCAAGAATCGTTTTACCTCCAAACTCTCCTTTTCCTTGCAGCAATTCCTTTCGGCGATGGAAGTCGCTAAAAGCCACAAGCAAGGCAACCTTTTGATCATCAATGTCCCATGGAATTTATTGCCAAGCCTTAAAAGGGCCTTGGCTCAGGAAGGCATTGCGTTTGACGCTCTGGAAATTCGATGGAAAAAAAGCTTTGACCTGACAGCGGGTTGGCTGCGCCGGCTCGCGGCGACCCTTGCTGATTTTGGCCGGATGTTTCTTCGCTATCTTGCCGCTCGGGAACTGCGGACTCAACTTGAGAGGGAAGGGAAGTCCAAAACCTCGTACTATCTCATCAAAACTTTTGTTTATAACCATTCTTTTTCCGTCGACGGGAAATATAGAGATATGTTCTTTGGCAGGCTTCCCGATTTTATCAAAGAGGAAAAAAAGAACGTCTTATTTCTTGCTTACGTAATCGGAGATTTCAAAAACGCCGTCCGCCGGATGAAGGCTTGTTCTTCGGATTTCATTATTCCGGTGGAAGCCCTCTGGTCTTTGCGTGATATCGTGAAGGGATGTGTGACGGCCCTTTTTTATCGCACGTCTTATGCGAAGGAGCACAATTTTTTTGGTTATGAAATCCGCGATCTTGTGAACGCTGAACTCCAGCGAACTTTTTGCCGGATTCAACCGTATCAATTGTTGCACTATGAAGCGGCTCGGCGTTTGCTAAAAAAAATTTCGGTCGAAACATTTCTATTTACATATGAAAATAATCCCTGGGAAAAAATGTGCCTTTTGGCCTTTTGTCATGATTCTCCCCAAACCCGGACGATCGGTTATCAGCACACCATTGTGACTCAAGCCTCCGCCAATATGTTTGCCAGCCGGCGGGAAGCGGACGTTCTTCCCCGGCCGCAAACCATCTTGACCGTCGGAGAAATCCCTAAAGAAATCATTGCCCGCTACAGTCCCGGCCGCCAGGCCATGATGGAGGCGGCCGGCGGCGTTCGTTTTGAATATTTATTCCCAATGACCACGGCCAAGCGGCGGCCGTTGCGTAATATCCTTATTATGCTCGAAGGTGTGAGTGAGGTATACAAAATGGTCAATTATGTTTTAGAGGGATTAAAGGATGATCGCAAATTTGAAGTCGTGATTCGCTTGCATCCAGAACTTTCTCTGAAGAGGCTCAAGTCCAAATTAAAATATCCGGTCGAAACCTTGCCGAACCGGAGTTTTTCCAAGAATGTTTCGATTAAGGATGACATTGAGTGGGCGGATGCGGTCATTTATTGGGGAAGCACCGGAGCCTTGGAAGCCCTGTGTGTTGGCAAACCCATCATCAACTTTGACGCTGGATCGGTTTTGAGCTATGATCCGCTTTTTGAATGTCAGCATTTGAAATGGAATGTGTCGTCGCAATCCTCGTTAAAGTTCGTCTTCGAGGAAATTCAAAACCTGTCCGATGACCAATACCTCAGCCTGCAACGACAGGCGAAAGCGTATTTGAGCCGCTATTTCTTTCCCGTGACTCCGGACGCTTTAAAGAAATTTATCCCTAAAAAAGAATCTTAAAAAAGAAGCAAAGTCGAAGGGTTGACTTCCCTTCGCATAGGAATTAAAATACCGATCGCAAAACAAAATGGTTCCGCGAACCTGGATGCGAACCGGGGCTTGCTCGTGGGACTCCATTTTTTTTCAAAAGGAGGTTGCGATGAACAGATCTTTCCTTTACGGTTTCTTGGTGGCCGCGCTTTTATCGATTTTTTGGGGACCTCTGTGGCTTAAGAATTCAGAAGCGCAAACCCAGGCCGCGTCCTACGAAGGGGTCATGCCATTCTGGACCTCGGGAGGCTGGCTGGGTTTATTTGATCAGAAAGCCGGCATCGTGTATTTATACGACGATAGTTTAGTCAATTGCAGGATGATTGCCCGGATCAATAAATTGGGCTTACCAATGGTGGTTACTGGGAGGGGCGCGAAATGACCCAGGTGAGCATTGCGGCCATTAATGAAAGGGCTCAAAAGGAAAGCAGCTTTGTCGGCATTTTGACGCGGGAGATTGAAAAGGTCATTGTTGGTCAGCGTTATCTGATCGAGCGTCTGATGGTCGGCCTCTTGGCCAACGGGCATATCCTTCTCGAGGGAGTTCCTGGCCTTGCCAAAACGACCGCCGTCAAAACCTTATCCTCTGCCATTCAAACAAAATTCCAGCGCCTGCAATTTACGCCGGATATGCTTCCCGCGGATTTGACGGGAACGCTCATTTACGATCAAAAAACCGGAGAATTCAAAATCAAAAAAGGCCCGGTCTTCGCCAATCTCATCCTCGCCGATGAAATCAACCGCGCCCCGGCCAAGGTCCAGAGCGCGCTCTTAGAGGCCATGCAGGAACGACAGGTCACGATCGGTGATCAGACGCTGCTCTTGGATGATCCTTTTCTGGTTTTGGCCACGCAAAATCCCATCGAGCAAGAAGGAACTTATCCCTTGCCCGAGGCGCAGGTGGACCGGTTTATGCTCAAGGTCAGATTGACCTATCCCAGCAAGGAAGAAGAATTGCAGATCCTGCGCCGGATGTCCTTTACCGAGCAGCATTTTCAGGTTCAGAAAATCATTTCTCCAAAAGAAATCCTGGCCGCACGCAAGGTCGTGGATGAGATCTATATGGATGAAAAAATCGAGCGTTATATTGTGGAGCTGATCGAAGCCACTCGGGACCCGGTGGCTTATCGATTGAATGATCTTAAAGGGCTCATTCAATATGGTGCCTCGCCGCGGGCGACCATTTTTCTGGCGATTGCCTCCAAGGCGTTTGCCTTTTTGCAGGGCCGCGGATATGTGACCCCGCAGGATGTCAAATCGATTGGGATGGATGTCCTGCGGCATCGGCTGATTATCAGTTATGAAGCAGAAGCCGAGGAGAAGACCTCCGAGGACCTGATTAAGAGAATCTTTGAGGAAATCCAGGTTCCATGAGCAGCGTAAGCGAATAGCGTTAGCGGATAGTGTTTTTGAATGGTGCGACAACTCTCTACCAAGAGTTAGAGGCTTATAAAAAGTCTTACAAACCGGTAAATGATGTGTATCAAGTGACGAATAAATTTCCTGAAGAGTCAAATATTGCTGATTCAGGCTGATGACTGATTATTAATATTCGCTATCCGCTATCCGCTGAAAAATGATCCCCAAACATCTCTTCGAAATCATCCGTCGGATTGAGATCACCACCTCCCGGATGGTGACCGATGTTTTTGCCGGAGAATATCACAGCGTTTTTAAAGGCCGCGGCATGGAATTTAACGAGGTCCGCGAATATTCTTTCGGAGACGATATTCGCACGATTGACTGGAATGTCACGGCCCGCACAGGCATCGCCCACGTCAAGAAATACGTCGAGGAAAGAGAATTGACCGTTATGATTCTGGTGGACTTGTCACGCAGCTGCCAGTTTGGTTCGGTGCGGGAACTCAAGGCTAAACTCGCGGCCGAGATTGCCGCGGTCCTCGCGTTTTGTGCCACCCGCAATAATGACAAGGTGGGATTGATTTTGTTTACCGACCGCATTGAAAAATTCATTCCGCCGCGCAAAGGTTTGATCCACGTTCTTCGCCTGATCCGGGAAGCTCTGTATTTTGTGCCGAAGGGTTCTGCGACCGACTTGCCCGTGGCTTTGGATTATCTCAATCGCGTCACCGCCCGCAAGACCGTGAGTTTTATCGTGTCGGATTTTCTGGTGAATCCGGCAGCCGGGCAGACAAAACCCTCGACGATGGCAGAGACCTGGCAAAAGGCCCTGCGTCTTGCCAACAAACGCCATGATCTGGTGGCGGTGACACTCAATGACCCACGAGAAAAGGGTTTGCCTCCTTGCGGTTTGATTGAACTGCGGGACGCCGAGACCGAGCGGATGATCCTCGTTGACTCTTCGGATCCCGGGGTTCGCCGACGGTATGAAGAAGAAGCCAGACGGCGAATCGTGCAGCGGGAAACGCTTTTTGGAATCGTGGGCATGGATCATATCGATGTTTCGACCGATCTTTCCTATGCCAAAGAAATGGTCAAATTTTTTACCCGACGCAAAAAAAGGTTTCGTTAGGAAGAATCTTTTTTTTGTCCTGTTTTGTTTGGGAGCATGCGGCTATGGCCAGAGCGTCTGGAGCCAAGCGGATATTAAGGATGTTAAACCTCCGATTGTCTTAGAGGCGGATAGGCGGGTCCTCGCTCTTTTGGGGATCCTCCTTATGATCGTCGTTGGGCTGCTGGTACAGAAATGGATTCTATCCCTCTGGTTGCGCCCAACACAAGAAAAAGACAGCCGCCCGCCGTGGGACGTGGCGCTTTCCGGTTTGGATGCTTTACAAAGACAGGACCTTCTCACCCAAGGCCGCTATAAAGAATATTACAGCGTCCTTTCTGATATTATCCGTCGCTACATGGAAGAGCGTTTTCAAATCCGGGCGCCGGAGATGACAACCCCGGAATTCCTCGCTTCTTTGCAAAACACCCAAGGATTAACCGCGGCCCAAAAAGAGTCCTTGCGCGAATTTTTGGAATCTTGTGATTTGGTGAAATTCGCCCGCTTCGGTCCCACCTCGTCGCAGGTTGAGGATATCTTTGCGGCGGCTCGCCGATTGATTGAAGAAACCCGTGTTGAATCGCAATTGTCACGTCCATGATCTTTAAAGATCCCTGGGTCTTTGTTCTTATTCCAGGAGTTTTTTTGTTGTTTTATTGGGCCAATGCCCATAAGCCAAGGCCGGCCTTCCGATTTCCGTCGGCAGAATTATTTCGAAATGTCCCGACCGGGTGGAAGGCGAAGTTGAGTCCCTACCTTTGGGTTTTGCGGTTCATGGTTTTATGGTTGATAGTGATCGCCCTGGCCGGACCGCGCCGGATCCTGGAAGAAGCCAAACACACCTCCGAGGGGATTGACATCGTGCTCGCGTTGGACGTCTCGGGGAGTATGGCCGCCGAGGATTTTGTGTTGGGTGGGCGCAGGATGAATCGGCTCGAGGTGGTTAAAAAAGTCGTTGGGGAATTTATGGAAGGACGCGAGAGCGATCGCATCGGTTTGGTGGTCTTTGGGGCTCGCGCGTATACCGTCAGTCCTTTGACGACGGACTACCGTTGGTTGAAAGAGAATCTGGAACGGATTGAACTGGGAATGGTGGAAGATGGTACGGCGATTGGTTCGGGGATTGCCTCCGCTTTAGGAAGGCTCAAAGACAGTCAGGCAAAAAGCAAGGTCATTATTCTTCTGACCGACGGTATGAACAATGCCGGTAAATTGGCTCCTCTGGCCGCTGCCAAGACCGCCGCGGCGATGGGGGTGAAGATTGATACCATTGGCGCCGGATCGTTGGGCGCCGTGCCATTTCCCGTTAAGGATCTTTTTGGACAGACGTTTTATCAGCGCGTGCGCTTGGACCTGGATGAAAAAACTCTTCAAGAAATTGCCTCAACAACCGGTGGATTTTATTTTCGGGCGACCGATACGGAATCTTTACGACGCATTTATCACGACATTGATACAATGGAGAAAACAAAGGTGGAAGAAACAGGCTATAAAGAATACCAGGAATTGTTCCCGAATTTTTTAAGGGCGGCCCTGTTCATCCTGGCTTTTGAAATCATTTTGACAAATACGTTTTTTTTGCGGATACCGTGATGCATTTCGCCGAACCTCAACAACTGAATTGGATTTGGGCTATTGTGTTTCTGGGATTCCTTTTTGCCGCGGCCTTTTCTTGGCGCAAAAAACAGATGGAAAAATTTGTCGCGGCCCCGATTCTGCCCCAGGTTATCCCCGAGGTCAGTTTTCGACGATATGTCCTAAAAAGTATTTTGATTCTTCTGGTTTTTTTCTTAAGCATCCTGGCCTTGGCTCGGCCGCAGTGGGGTTTCCAATGGCAAACGATCAAACGCCAGGGGATTGATATCCTGATTGCGATTGATACCTCCAAAAGCATGTTGACCGCGGATGTAAAACCGAACCGCCTTGGGCGAAGCAAATTGGCCGTTAAAGATTTGATTAAGGATCTCAAAGGCGATCGCGCCGGACTCGTGGCTTTTGCCGGTGAGGCCTTTTTGGTCTGTCCTCTGACCGTTGACTATCATGGTTTTTTGTTGGCCCTGAATGATTTGAACGTGGGAACAATTCCCAGAGGAGGAACGGCCATTGCCAGGGCTATCCATACGGCCATTTCTCAATACCCAGAGGAGCCCGGGAAATATAAGGTGCTTGTCATTCTCACCGACGGAGAGAATCAAGAAGGTGATCCTGTGGCGATGGCAGAGAAGGCCAAAGAAAAGGGAATCCGCATTTATTGCATTGGCATAGGGACGAAGGAAGGGGAGCTCATCCAGATTCCGGCCGCCTCCGGAGAAGGTTATGAATTTCTCAAGGACCGGGAGGGGCAATTTGTTAAGTCGAGGCTCAATGAAGGTCTTCTGGCTCAAATCGCTAAAGTGACCGGCGGTGCCTACGTGCGGGCGAGCGGCGCGCAATTCGGCCTTGACCAATTGTACAGGGATGAATTATCCAAATTGGAAGAGCGGGAAATCGAAAGCAAAATGGGAAAAAAATATTTCGAGCGATTCCAATTTCCTTTAGGGATGGCCCTGGTTTTATTGGTAACGGAAATCCTCACGAGCGAAAGGAAGAGGGCCTGATGCGGGGCATGTTCACGCTTTTGGTTTTTCTTGGTTGGCTGGCAGGGCCGGCCAGTGCGCCGACCGAGGCCAAGATTTTCTCCACTTTTGTTCGGGATGCGAAAAGAGGGAACACTTTGTACCAAAAGGGGCAATTTGCCGACGCTGCCAAAGAATTCACTGCCGCCTTGAGCCATTCTCCGCAGAGTGATCAACTGCATTTTAATCTCGGAACAGCTTTATACAAAAGCGGCGATTATGCAGGAGCCATTGAACATCTGCGTCAGGCGCTTTTGGGCGAACATGGCGATCTTGCGGAAAGCATTCACTACAATCTCGGCAATGCCTTATATAAAAAAGGAAAGGCCAGTGAGTCAAAGGATCAAAAGAAAGTCGCGCAAGACTGGCAGGAAGCCCTGGACCAGTACGCGCAATCCTTAAGGCTCAACCCCGATGACCCCGATGCGTCCTTCAATTATGATTTCGTCAAAAAGGAATTGGAGCGTCTAAAAAAAGAAGAGCAACAACAAAAATCCCAGAGTCAACCACAGCCATCGCCCTCATCCTCTTCCTCGGAACGGCAAAAGCCCCAGGATTCTTCCGGAACTTCCGGAGGGCCGCAGTCGCCGCAAAAATCTTTCGGTCAGGTCTCGGCGTCGGAGAAACCGCCAGAACATCCCTCCGCGCCCGCCGAAGAAAAAAAGGATCGGGGAGAACAGAAAGGAGAGCAAAAAAATTCCGCAGAGGAAACCGCAAAAGAGAAATCGCCCCAGCCGACGACCGTAGAAAAAGAAAAACCGACGGCAGGAACCGAAACGACGGGCGAGGCTTCCCCTGTCGAAGGTGGCGAAATGAGTCCGAAGGAAGCGCAAATGCGGTTGGATGAGTATTTGCAGAATGAGGAACCCAAAGGACTGCTTTTTCTCAATTCTGTGCCTGGCCAAGAAAGTACGGTTTTGAAGGACTGGTGAGCACCATGCGATCAAGATTTTTTCAGTGTATTTTAACGGCGAGTTTAGCGACAGGTTTTTTGCTTGTGCCAGCACTTCGAGGCGAGGATCTGAGTTTTGAGGCGGCGGTTAATGCCAACAAAGTGAATTTGGGAAATGCCCTGCAGCTGATTCTCACCTTGCATGGCGGAGAATTGAAAGATCCCGTGCCGCTGCCGGAGATGGAGGGTTTTCAGACGAGGTATTTAGGACCTTCCACCAAAATTTCTGTGGTCAATGGCCAGGTCTCGTCGCAGTATTCGCATATGTATTTGCTTTATCCGACGAAGACCGGCGTCTTTACGATTCCTTCCCTGCGTGTGACCGTCAATGGTCAAGCGCTTGCCACACAGCCGATCCAGATCGAGGTCGTTGATTCGGCGGTCACCGCCGGAGGCACGAATGCCGCTGGTGATTCCTCGGCCGGCTCCGTGGAAGACAAGATTTTTATGACCCTTACCATACCGAAGGACAAGGTTTATCTCAATGAAAAAGTTCCCGTGACGATCAAATTGTTCATCAACCAATTGTTGGTTCAGGATGTTCATTATCCGGAATTTACGCATGAAGGTTTTCTCGCGGATGAATTCTTTGATCATGAACAATACCAGCAGGTCGTAGGCGGCATTCCCTATCAGGTTGTCGAATTTAAAACCACCGTGTATCCGACGAGGACCGGGGAATTGAAACTGGGTCCGGCGAAGATCGAGGCCAATGTTTTATTTGCAGTGGCGCCTCCTTCGGGCCAAAACCGTTTCGACCAATTTTTTGGCGATGATCTGTTTGGGGATTTTTTCAATTCCTACGACAAACATCCCTACACGTTCTCTTCGCAGGAGCAAGCCCTCACGGTTTTGCTGTGGCCGAAGGAAAACCAGCCCGCCGATTTTGTCGGAGCCGTCGGGCAATTCAATTTTGCCGCCACCGTCAGTCCCGTACAGCTCACCCTCGGTGATCCCCTGACGGTGCGGATGCAGGTGTCCGGCGACGGTAATCTTAAAAATTTGCCAATGCCTGATCTTAAAGGATGGAATCAATTCAAGGTTTATGAACCGCAGTTCAAGGAAGAGCCGGGCAAAAAAACTTTGGAGCAGGTTGTCATCCCTCAGTCGGAAACCATCACCGAGGTGCCAGCCATTCATCTGAGTTATTTCGATCCCCAGACCGAGACCTACCAAACGATCACTCAAGCACCTTTTCCGATTAAAATCACCAAATCGAAGGCGAGCGAAGATTTCAAGATTGTCGACTTCACCGGCGAAGGCGCCTCGGCAAGGTCCCGGCCGGAATCCATCGGTCAAGACATTGTCTTCATTAAAGAAAAACCCGGTCCGTGGAAAAAAGTGGGAATGGATTTTTATCAAACACCTTTATTTGCCGGAATCTGTGCGTTGGTTTTGCTTTGGTGGGGAGGGATGGTCGGATTATTTCTGTGGAACCGGCAGCTCAAGTCGAATGAGGCTCTGGCCCGTCGGCTGCAGGCCCCGAAAAAAGCGCGAAAGGGTTTGGAGTTGGCCCGCCAGCAGATGGTAAAGGGAGAGGCGAAAGAATTTTATGACACGGTTTTTCGAACCCTGCAGGAATATCTGGGCGACAAATTTCATTGGCCGGCCGCCAGCATCACGAGTTCCGGAGCCGAGGAGCTTTTGCGCAGCCGCAATATCAACCACGACATTTTAAACCGGGTCAAGGCAATCTTTGCCCATTGTGATACTGTTCGTTACGCTGGCGTCGATCTTTCTGGAGAAAGCCTGCAGGACTCTTACCAAAGGCTGGCAGAAGCGATCGATCTGTTGGAAAGGCAGAAACGATGAGAACGATGTTATGGAGAAGCTTTCTGGGGATGAGCGTCGTAATCTTTTTGAACCTCGGCGTCAGCGCCGCGCCGGACGAGATGTCCTTGTTCTTTAAGGCGAATGAGGCTTATCGCCAAGGAGATTATGCAAAGGCCGCCAGAATTTATGAAAGGATTCTGCAGTCGGGAAAGACGAGTGGAAATTTGTATTATAACTTGGGCAACGGTTATTTCAAATCCGGCCGGCTCGGGTCGGCCGTCCTCAGTTACGAGCGTGCTCGACGACTCATGGCGCGCGACGCGGATTTAATTGCTAATGAACAATTTGCGCGTTCTCAGGTTGAAGCCAGTCCGGAACCCAAGGCTTCGTTCTTTAAGATGCGGTTTTTCGATTACTGCGCTTATTTGACAACGGATGAATGGACCATCTTTGTTTTCGTTTTGGGTCTGGCGACGGTTATTGCGCATCTTTTATCCTTACAGCAGAATTGGTCGGTGCGCCAGAGCCGGTTCTGGGCGGGCCTCTTTTTCTTGATCTGGATCAGTCATGCTGGAATTTTGGTGTTCAAGGTCAACCAACAAAAGGATCAGGCCATCATCCTGCAAAAAACCGATGCGTTTTTTGAACCGCGGATCAAGGCCACGATTCATTTTTCTTTGTCCGAAGGCACGAAGGTCAAATCCTTAAAAGTCGAACCCCCCTGGGTCAAGATTGAACGATCCGACGGCAAGATGGGCTGGGTGCAGGCTGACACACTGGAAAAGATTTGAGATCGATGCCCTTTCACCGCCGGATAACCTGCGGGAGGTGCACCGGCTCATTCGCGCCGCGGTCAGTAAATAAAACGATGCCCAAAAAGATTTGTAAGGAATACATGTTGGTATTAAAATAAACACATTCTTTTGAAACGTTTTAAAAATTATGGCCACGACGCGAAACGTTAGCCAAAACGACAAAGGACCAGGCCATCAAGGAGGGTGGCCTTTGTCTTCTTCCCCTCCCTGGCTGGCCAAAATTTTCCCCTTGATTTTACAATCAACCGGCCTTGACCTGCGTTACTACAAAACTTCTACCATTCGTCGACTGGTCCTGCGACGGATGACGTCCTTAAAGATCCGGGACCCCAAAGGGTATATCGCCTATCTCAAGCGAACTCCCGCAAAGATCAATCTTCTCTCGCAGGATGTTTTAATCAAGGTCACGAGTTTCTTCCGGGATCCCGATGTTTTCAAAGTGCTCTGCCAGAAAGTGATCCCCACCATTTTGAAGAACCGAACAGTCGATCAACCCCTGCGTATCTGGGTGCCGGGCTGTTGTACCGGCGAAGAGGTCTATTCGATTGCCATCAGTGCGATCGAATGCCTGGAGGCAAAGGCCCTTAATGTGGGCTTGCAAATCTTTGGAACGGATGTCAGCGATCTGACGCTGGAAAAAGCCCGCGCGGGTCTTTATCCAGAAAGAATTAAGCAAGCGGTTTCGCGGGAGCGCCTGGATCGTTTCTTCACCAAAGTCGACGGGAATTACCAAATCAATAAGCATATCCGCGGGCTTTGCACCTTCGCCAGGCAAAACCTCATCGAAGATCCGCCTTTTTCCCGGCAGGACTTGATCAGCTGCCGCAATGTCCTCATTTATCTCGGAATGGATCTTCAAAATAAAATTTTTCCTCGTCTGCACTATGCGCTCAATCCTTTGGGGTTTCTCCTTTTGGGAAAATCCGAATCCATTGGTTCCTTTTTTCCGGAACTTTTTTCTCCCATTGACAAACGGCACAACATTTATGCCAGAAAATATTCGTCGCTCAAACCGACCTTCGATTTTCGTCATCCCACCTATGAAGTGAAAATGCCGACGGCAGAGACGGCCCGGCCGCGGATTTTGGAACCCCACGAAAACGATCTGCAGCGGGAACTTGACCGGATCATTGTCTACCGTTACAGCCCGGCGGCGGTTTTGATCAACGATTCTTGGGAGGTGATTCAAACCCGCGGAGATCTAACCCCCTATTTAAAATTTGCCACGGGAAAAATGAGCATCAATTTATTGAAGTTGGCGCGCGATGGCCTCCTGATGGAGTTAAGGCTTGCCCTGGAAAAATTAAAAAAGCATCCCCGCGTCATGAGAAAACGCACGGTCCCAGTCAAAACCGGACCAAAGACCCTGCGCATTGATTTCGAAATCCTTCCTTTGCTAAAGCCGCATTTGAAGGAGCGCTTCTTTCTGGTTGTCTTTGGAAGATCCCAATCTAAAGAAAATTCTTCGTCGGAGATAGGGAAATTCATCGCTCGCCCGAAGGCGGTGGATCGAGCGCTCAGCCGGAGTTTGCGCCAGGAATTGGAAACAACCCGGGCCTATTTGCAATCAGTCCTCGAGGATTATGAGGTGAAGAATCAGGAACTGCGCTCCGCCAATGAAGAAATCCTCTCCAGCAATGAGGAATTGCAAAGCACCAATGAAGAGTTGGAAACCGCCAAGGAGGAGCTGGAATCAACCAATGAGGAAATCACGACCGTCAATGAGGAGCTGGAGAGCCGCAACGCGGAGCTCAAAAAAATCATTGAAAAATTGAAGGCCTCCGAAGAGGCTTTACGGGAAAGCCAGGAGAATCTCAGCGCCGTGGTGGAGACCGCCCGGGATGCGATCATCTCCGCCGATCAAAAGGGCAATATCATCGCTTGGAATAAAAGTGCGGAAACCCTGTTTGGTTATCCTGCCGCCGAGGTGATCGGCTGTCCTTTAACCATCATCATGCCGGAACGCTTTCGTTCGGCTCATGAAGCGGGATTGAAAAGATTTAATGCGTTGGGACGAGGGCAGATCATCGGAAAAACGCTGGAACTGGCCGGGCTAAAGAACAACGGAACAGAATTTCCTCTCGAGCTTTCGTTGTCCACCTGGAAAACGGCCGAAGATCATTTTTTCACCGCGATTATTCGCGATATTTCGGATCGGAAAAAGAATGAAGAAGCTCTTTGCAAGGCCAAAGAGGAATTGGAGATGCGGGTCGAAGAACGCACAGCCGAACTGGCCAAGACCAATAAGCTCCTGAACGAATTCTTCGACAATGCGGTCGTGGGGCTGAATTGGATCGGCCCCGACGGGATTATCCAAAAGGCCAACAAGTCGGAACTCGATATGCTGGGATATGAACCCCATGAATATGTCGGACATCATTTGCGGGAATTTCACGTCAATCCAGAAAAGGCGGATGACATTCTGGCGCGGCTTAAACGCAATGAGATCCTCAATAATCATGAAGTCCGGTTGCGCTGTAAGGATGGCGCGATCAAACATGTGCTCATTTCTTCCAATACGCTCTGGGAGGGCCGGCAATTTGTGCACGCGCGCTGCTTCACCCGGGATATCACCGCGCGAAAATTGGCGGAAGAGGCCTTGAAAAATGCGGTCGTGGATTTGGAACGATCCAATAAAGAACTGGAACAATTCGCCTATGTGGCATCCCATGATCTGCAGGAACCCTTAAGGATGGTGACCGCCTATACTCAACTTCTGGGAAAACGATACAAAGGGAAACTCGATCAAGAGGCCGATGAATTTATTCGATTTGCCGTCGATGGCGCCTTTCGGGCGCAGACGCTCATCAAGGATCTTTTGGAATATTCCAAGGTTCGCTCACCGGACCAAGCCTTGCGCGAGGTAAAATTGGAGAACGTGCTCGACCAAGTCACGGTGAACCTCAAGATCGCGCTCTCTGAAAGCCAGGCCGCCTTGACGCATGAATCCCTTCCGACCGTGGTCGGCGATGAGGTGCGTCTCACCCAGTTATTCCAAAACCTCATCAATAATGCGATCAAATTCCGCGGTCAGAAACCACCCCGGATTCACATCTCGGTTAAAGACCATAAATTCGAATGGCTTTTTGCCGTTAAAGACAGCGGCATTGGCATTGACCCGCAATATCACGAAAAAATCTTTATCATTTTTCAACGCCTGCATACGCGGGCGGAATTCCCCGGTACCGGCATTGGTTTGGCCATTTGCAAAAAGATTGTGGAAGCGCACGCAGGCCGCATTTGGGTCCATTCCTCGCCGGACAAGGGCGCAACTTTTTATTTCACCATTCCCAAAAGCCCCCCTTAAAAAATAGATAACGTGCCAGTATCCATCAATGGTGTTGTGTATTTCCAAGTGGTCGATGCTCAAACAGCCGTCATTAAAATCCAGAATTATTTATACGGAAGTCAGTAAAATATTGGAAGTGGATGTTGCTGAAAATAGGATTAATCTAAAGCAAGAACAACAAAGACTGTCCAGCTAGCTCTAAGCATGTATAATACCAAATATGACAAAAGAACCTGTTTCAGTTGACTTTTCAAACACCCATAATTTTTCGTCTCTTGCTAATGCTCCCATCGTCGAGTCTGTTATTGACATCCGCATCGCTTCCGACATCAAATGGGACGGGACTGCTTTAAAGCAGGATTTACAGAACCGGCTTAAAGATTATCCCAAAATTGAGGAATTGAGAGAATTCCGATATCACATCTCCCCCATGCCCAACCCTGATCAGGAAGCTAAACCCAAGACCGAGGACATGGGATGCGTAGGTCTAAAGTTGCACTCCATGAATCACCTTCACATTGTTCAATTCAATCAAGGCGCATTTGTTTTCAGTCGTTTAAAACCCTATGAGGACTGGAGTCAATTTACCGGCGAGGGATTGCGTTTGTGGAAAATATATCGAGAGATCTTTCGGCCGGTTGCGGTCCAGCGGCTTGGCGTGCGGTTTATCAATAGGATCCCGCTTCAGGCTGATTATGCCGGTCTCGAAGATTATTATAATAATCCCCCTAAAGAGCTTGCTGGATTAAATTGGCCGCAGGCAGGTTTTCTGACACATGATTTATTTCAAGTCCCAGGCACGGATTATGCGGTCAATATCATCAAGACCCGGGTGCCTCCCAATGCCGCGGATAATGAACAAGGAGTGGTCTTGGATATCGATGTGTATTTTCAAACCCCATTTAATTATACCGACGAGGAATTGAATGCGCATTTGACCAAAATGCGCTGGATCAAGAACAAGGTCTTTTTTAGTTGTCTAACCCCTGAATTAATTGCGAGATTAAGATAATGCCGCCATTGCTATTGCCTATGTCATTATCAGGAGCTACCAGCCCAGTTGCTGCTTACGTGGAAGAAATCCAAAAAGACAGCCGGCAACAGCTGGAAAATTCTGAGATATTTGGGATGAGAGGCGTTTTGGAACAACTGGACGCGGTTTATGAAGATTGTGTCTTGCCTGGCTGGGATGGAAATGGGGCTAAGGCGATTTCTCATGATGTTTTACGTAATGCCCGATTTTTTCTTGAATCACTGCCGTTTGGCATGGAATTGCCTCAAATCGGCGCAGAGCCGGACGGTGCTATTACTTTTGAGTGGTATCGCTCTCCCAAGAGGACATTGTCTGTGAGCATCAATCCTGATGGTTATGTGTATTATGCCTCTTTAATAGGCGCCAGCCGCCGGCATGGCGTTGATCCGGTTCAAGGAGGCATTTCCAAAGATTTGATCGCGGTTATTCATCAAGTGTTGGGAATAAGGATATAAAGAATGCCGAGCGCTGTCTTAGTTAGTGAATGGTTGGCGCGGTTTATTTTGTTTGGCCGTTGGGTCCGTGCCGACGGCACCGTCAGACAAGATGCATTTATTCCGGATGAGCGATTAGAATTGTCTGTTACCCGTTGTTCCGGTGTTTTAGATACCGAAATTTGGAACATTGGAGAAGGCGTTGCCCGGGAAAGCGGCCGTAATCTTCATGGAAGGGCTGACGTTGGGGTTGCGGTGGTGAAATCGAACAATCTTGATGTGAGGACAACTCCACAAGAAGGGAATCCCTATCACGCTGATGTGGTCAATTGGCCGGCACGTAAGGATGAGCAAAAAATGGCGGCCATGGCCCTAGCAGCGGCGGCCCAGTTTCGTCCTCCCCGCGTAAATTCCCTATAAAAATGTCATCTCCCTTTGCCTAAAACAGCAAAACCGCCGGCAAAGTGAAAGTTCTTTCACTGAAGCAATTGGAACTATAAAATTTGCCGGCTTTCCCGACGTTATCTCGGATATTAAGAAAAAAATTTAAGACACTTGCACAAAGGGATCATTCTCTTAACCTTGGCCGTTTTGGGTAGCGTGGTTTTTAGTAATACCCTTCATCACCGATTTATCATTGACGATGCCTATCTTTTATTTCATGAGCCCGCGCTTGCATCGACGAAATTCGCCTTCTATCAGCTGATTCCCCAATACAAATCAGTTTTCGCTATGGACGACCAGGAGCCGGAGGTTTTTTATCGTCCGGGCGCAAAGTTGTTTCCCATGTTTTGTCACCAATTGTTTGACGAACATCCCGCACCGTATCATATCCTGAATATTTTGCTTTGGGTCACCGCCGCGTGGCTCGTGTATCTTTGGGTCCGATTACTTTTTCCTGAAAGGGTGGCGGGCGTCGCGAGCCTGCTCTTGTTGATCCATCCGATCAACGGGATCGTGGTGAATTACAAATCCGCCGCCGTGTATTCGCTGGTTTTGATTTTTCTCAATGGCTCGATCCTGACTTATCTGCGCTGGCAAAAGGAAAGCCGCGGGAAGATATTTTGGCTGGCCGCGAGTCTGTTGTTATTTGCCATCGCCCCATTTTTCCATGAAATGGCCCTGTCCTTGCCGCTTTTTCTTTTTCTCATCGAGCGGGTTCGTCAATCCTCTCCGATTCTGACCTCTTTGGGGAATCTGCGTTATCACGGTTTTTTATTTCTCCTCTTTTTGATTTTGCATCCCACGATGGGACACCTCTATTCGGCATTTGCTTCCGGAATAAGTCCTGGATCTGGTTTGATTTCTCTTTTTGCTCAAGGGCCGGCGATTCTTTGGTATCTAAAGAAGTTGGTAATACCGACGGGAATTGTCTTTCTCTGGAGCCTGCCGGTTCATCTGGCTTCGGCCGCCTGGGCGTGGGTGGCATTCGGACTTTTATGGTTGAGTTGGGTTGTGGCCTCGCGCTCTCGCGGGTGGGGAAGGGAATTGAATTTTTCCATTCTGTGGCTGCTGGTCGGTTTTTTGCCGACGTTCATCGCCAAGGGTTTGCATGACCCTAAGCGTATGGTTTTCGAACCTCACTGGATGATGGTCTCTTCCATTGGATTTTTCTTATTCATTGCGTTACTGTTGGAACGTTTATGGCAGAGAAATTTGCAGAGGGCGGCTTTTTCCATCACGATCGTTCTCATGGCGGCCTGGGGTTGGGAATCTTTTGAGATGAACAAGCTCTGGTCGAGCCAAACGGTTTATTGCCAATACTGGCTCAACCAGACTCCGGATAATCCTTCCCTATATATGTTGCTCGCCAGCGGATATCAAGGGGAAAAAGAGTATGAAAAAGCAAGGATGTATTATCGAAAGTGTTTGAAGCTGGGGGTAGAACCAGCCAAGGCATATGACGATCTGGGGATCATGGCCTTGGATGAAAGAAAATATAAGGAAGCGGAGGATTATTTTCAATTGGCGTTGGCAGTGAATCCGAAACAGTCGATATTCTGGAACAATTTAGGGTCGGTGTATTTGGAGACAAGGCGTTTTGAGGAAGCGAAGACGGCCTTTGAGCGGGCGATTGAGTTAAATCCCTTGTATTATCTTCCCCGGGCGAATCTGGGGCAGGTGTATCATCAGGAAGGAAAACTCCCAGAAGCTTTAACTTTTTATGACGAGTATCTGGAGATCACTCCTCGAGATCAGCATATTGTGTTGTTGGCGATGACGGCGGCATTGAAATTGCAGGAGGCGACCCAAGTCAAGAAGCTGGTCCTTCACGCCAGACGCTGGGTGGATGATCCCGATGGACTGGCGCAGCTGGGGAGTGTGTTGGCTTCGCACGCAGACCCTCCGGATGCCTTTGCTCTTTACGAGAAGGCCTTAAAGCTTAACCCTAAATTTATTCCGGCCTATGTGGAAATGGGAAAGCTGCTGGCGAATAACGGCGATCTGGATGGGGCCTTGCGGGTCTGGCGTGTGGCGGAGCGCAATGCGGTCAATAACGAAGAATTGGTTCATCTGATTCAGCAAGCGACCCAATTAAGAGAAGAGTTCCATGCGAATCCCTAAAGAAGAAAATTTCCGCACATGGAAGGTGCTTTTGATCCTGGGGCTTTTTGGAGTATGTGTTTTTGCCAATACCCTCAATCACCGGTTTAATATCGACGAGTATAATTTTTTTTTCCAGGATTCGTCATTTCAATCCCCCAAATTTTCTCTTTATCAATGGATCCCCAATTTCCGACAAGTCTACAGACTGGATGAACAAAGACCAGAACTGTATTATCGTCCGCTCAACCACACCTTGATGATGGCGAGCAAATGGATATTCCAAGACAATACTCGCTTGTATCAGGTATCGAGTATCTTTTTTTGGGTGGCCGCGGCCGGGATGGTTTATTCTTTATTGAGCGGATGGACTAAAAAAAGGGTGGCTTTTGGGGCGAGCCTTTTTTTTCTGGTTCATCCGATGAATGGTCTGATGTTGAACAATAAGACCTGCTTTGTTTACTCGGTCATGCTGATCTTTATGTGTGCATCGGCGATCCTGCAAAGGCGCTGGCAAGAGCAAAAAAACATGGGCTGGCTCGCTGCCAGTCTATTTCTTTATCTTTTGGCCAGCCTGATCCATGAGATGGGACTTTTACTGCCGATCTATCTTATCTTTGTTGAACGCTACGTCCGCGACTCTTCCTGGCGAAAGTCTTTTTGGGAGATCCGTTATCACGGATTGATCTTCTTCGTGTTTTTCTTATGGCATTTGAGTTTCACCCAGATGAAAACCGTGGTCTTTGCCAACTGGGGTGGGCCGGGGCTGGCGATCGCCAATGGGATTTTTGCGAGCGCACAAGCCGTGGCCTTGTATGTGGAAAAATTGCTCGTTCCCATCGGTATTGTGATCAACTGGACCAGAGACGTCACGATGGGGGCTGCCCTTTTGGCCTGGTTGATCGTCGCCGCGGGAGTCGGGGCTTTGATTATTCTTCGACGCAAAATTCGTTGGGAAAGAGAAATCCGCCTGTCCTTGGCCTGGCTCGTGACTGGATTCTTCGTCATCATGGTCACGAGCGTCCTTTCCGGTCACGGACGGATTGTGGTCGAGCCGCACTGGATGCTTTTTCCCTCCCTTGGTTTTTTTCTGCTCGTGGCGCTCGTGATCGACCGAGGGTGGCAGAGCCACTTTAAGAAGGCGGTCGTTTTGATTTGTACTGGCTTGTTGCTTTTTTGGAGCGGATTGTCCTTTGTCGCTAATTCCTTCTGGGCTAATCAAAGGATCTTTGCCGCGTATTGGCTGACCTATTCTCCCCATAATTCTTATTTGTATTTTTTGTTAGCCAGCGGCTATCAGGAAGAGGGGGATTACGCTCGAGCCGAAATTTTTTATAAGAAGTGTTTAGCGTTGGGGGTCGTTCCGGCGAAGGCGTACGACAATCTGGGGATCATGGCCTTGGATGAAAGAAAATATAAGGAAGCGGAGGATTATTTTCAATTGGCGTTGGCAGTGAATCCGAAACAGTCGATATTCTGGAACAATTTAGGGTCGGTGTATTTGGAGACAAGGCGTTTTGAGGAAGCGAAGACGGCCTTTGAGCGGGCGATTGAGTTAAATCCCTTGTATTATCTTCCCCGGGCGAATCTGGGGCAGGTGTATCATCAGGAAGGAAAACTCCCAGAAGCTTTAACTTTTTATGACGAGTATCTGGAGATCACTCCTCGAGATCAGCATATTGTGTTGTTGGCGATGACGGCGGCGTTAGAGAGCAAGGATGGCCAACAAGTCGAAAAATTTTTTAATCAAGCGAGACAATGGATTGATGATCCGGCGGCATTAACCCAGATAGGGAGTTTATTAGCATCAAAAGGGGATTTTCCCCAGGCCTTCGCCTTGTATGAGAAAGCCTTACGGCGTAATCCACAGTTTATTCCGGCCTATGTGGAGATGGGCAAGCTCTTGGCTAACCAGGGAGATCTCGACGGGGCAAGGAGAGTTTGGAGCGCGGCACTTCCCTATAGCAACGACCAAGGGGAATTACTGGATTTGCTGAGAAGGTCTGAGAGAGACAACTATCCTGCTTCGTAAAACTAATGGACGTCTCAGTTTTGCTTCGCAGGAATAAAAAATTGCGAACCAATCAAATTTTTACCCTGGGGGCGTTTCGGCCTTGCGGAAATTAGGGCCGAAACGCCCCGTCGCTTTGTCTATCCTTTTTTAAGAATACCCCAGACGCAACTATTAAGAAATCTTAATCTGTTTTTAACCTCATTCTAAGGAAAGGTGCGTTATAAGAGAGAGGTTTTTCATTCCCTCAATTCTTAGAATTCTTTTCATGATAAAACAATTGAAGCCTTCCGATGAGCGTGGCGGCCTAACCCTCGGGAAGTTCTCTAAAAAAGGTTTTCCTCTCCGTCTTATTTTTCAATCTTTAATCCTTTAATTGTGGAGAAAACGCATGAATCCGGTAACCTTTGTTGATGGCAATGGGAAGAATGTGCAAACTTTACCCTCCGAAACACCGCCGGCTCCAGAACGAGTGCCGCTTAAGAAAGATCAATTACGGCAGATCCTCCAGGTCGCCAAGGCCATCCGGCAGGGAAATTTTTCCGCGCGCTTTCCCGTGGAAGAAGAGGGGATCGCGAGCGAAATCAGCGATGTCCTAAACGACATCCTGGAACTGAACGAAAATATGATCAAGGAATTCGCTCGGGTTTCGGTCATCGTCGGTCAGGAAGGCAGGCTCCCGGAACGCGCCTCCATTGGCCCGGTCAAAGGCGCCTGGGCGACGGGTATGGAAGCCATCAATTCCCTTATCACCAATCTTGTTCAGCCGACGAACGAATTCGCCCGCGTCATCACCTCGGTCGCCAGAGGTGACTTGTCCGAGAAAATGCCTTTGGAAATCAATGGCCGGCTGCTCAAAGGCGAATATCTGCGCATCGCCACCATTGTCAATTCCATGTTTGACCAGCTGGGATTTTTCTCGTCGGAAGTTTCCCGTGTGGCCAAGGAAGTCGGTCTGGAAGGAAAATTGGGTGGTCAGGCCGATGTCAAGGGGGTCACGGGTGTCTGGAAGGATTTGACGGACAACGTTAACCAACTCGCCGGAAACCTCACGAACCAGGTTCGCAACATCGCCAAGGTTACGACCGCGGTTGCCAAAGGTGACTTGTCGCAGAAGATCACCGTCGACGCAAAAGGTGAAATCTCCGAACTTAAAAATACCATCAACACCATGGTGGATCAGCTGAACTCCTTCGCGGCAGAAGTCACCCGTGTGGCCAAGGAAGTCGGTACAGAAGGAAAGCTCGGTGGTCAAGCGGACGTCAAGGGTGTTTCGGGGACGTGGAAAGATTTGACGGACAACGTCAACGTCTTGGCCGGAAACCTCACGAAACAAGTTCGTGGTATTGTCAAGGTCGTTACCGCGGTCGCCAATGGTGACCTACACCAGAAATTCGTTTTGGAAGCCAAAGGCGAGGTCGCTGCCCTTGCCGAAACGATCAATAACATGATTGATACCTTGAGTACCTTTGCCGATCAGGTCACCACCGTCGCAAGGGAAGTCGGTATCGAAGGTCAGCTCGGTGGTCAGGCAAAAGTTCCTGGTGCCTCCGGTGTGTGGAAGGACTTGACCGACAACGTCAACGTTATGGCGAGCAATCTCACCAAACAAGTCCGCGGCATCGTCAAGGTCGTTACCGCGGTCGCCAATGGTGACCTGAGCGAAAAATTCGTTTTGGAAGCCAAAGGCGAGGTCGCCGCCCTCGCCGAAACGATTAACAGTATGACCGATACGCTGAGAACTTTCGCCGATCAGGTCACCACGGTCGCCCGCGAAGTCGGTATCGAAGGAAAACTCGGAGGTCAGGCCAAGGTTCCCGGGGCCTCCGGTATTTGGAAAGATTTGACGGACAACGTCAACCAGCTCGCTGGAAACTTGACCTCGCAGGTTCGCGCCATCGCCGAGGTTTCGACCGCCGTTACCAAAGGTGACCTCACGCGTTCCATCACCGTTCAGGCGCAAGGAGAAGTCGCGGCCTTGAAAGACAACATCAATCAGATGATCGCGAATCTTAAGGACACGACGCAGAAAAATATGGAACAGGACTGGTTGAAAACGAACCTCGCTCGCTTCTCCAGTATGATGCAGGGGCAAAGGAATCTGACCGCCGTCGCTCAGCTCATCATGTCAGAACTGACGCCTTTGCTCGACGCGCAGCACGGAACATTCTTCGTCGCAGCCCAAGAAGAAGGGGAAGTCACCTTGAATTTGATTGCCAGCTACGCCTTTACCGAGCGCAAGCATTTGTCCAACCGTTACCGTTTAAAGGAAAGCCTCGTCGGACAATGCGCCTTTGAGAAGAAGCGCATTTTGATTACGGAAACGCCGGGCGATTATATTTCCATCACCTCAGGTTTGGGTGAGTCGAAGCCCAAAAATATTCTTCTTCTGCCGGTTGTTTTCGAAGGGGATTTAAAGGCCGTCATCGAGCTCGCTTCGTTCAAACCGTTTAGCGCCAACTACCTGAACTTCCTTGACCAGCTCATGGACAGCGTCGGCGTTATCCTCAACATGATTTCCTCGACCATGAGAACCGAGGAACTTCTGCAAGAGGTCAAGCGTTCCAACGCCGAGCTCGAAGCCCAGGCCAAGGAACTCGAAGAGAAGGCCAAACTCCTCGAGTTGAAAAACAAGGAAGTTGAAATGGCCAGTTTGTCTTTGGAAGAGAAGGCTGAGCAGCTTTCCCTCATTTCTAAATACAAATCGGAATTTTTGGCCAATATGTCGCACGAACTGCGCACCCCCTTAAACAGTTTGCTCATCCTTTCAAAAACACTGGCGGAAAATAAAGAAGATAACCTCAATCCCGAACAGGTCAAATATGCCGCCACCGTTCACTCGACGGGCCAGGACCTTTTGACCCTCATCAATGAAATCCTCGATCTATCCAAGGTTGAAGCCGGAAAGATGTCCATCGAGCCGCAAGAAATCAAATTGCCGCAGATCTATGAATACCTGGAGCAGAATTTTCGGCCCCTGGCGGAACACAAGAATCTGGAATTTAAGATTAGCGAGGATCAGAATCTGCCCGATACCATTTTTACCGACAACAGCCGCTTGCAGCAGATCCTTAAGAATCTGTTGTCCAACGCCATTAAATTCACCGAAAAAGGAAGGGTTGTCCTGCAAATCAAGCTCGCCGAGAAGGGAAAAAAATTCGGCATCGAAAATCTGGACAAGAGCCCGAATGTGTTTGCCTTTTCCATCACCGATACCGGCATCGGTATTCCTAAGGAAAAGCAAAAAATTATTTTCGAAGCCTTCCAGCAGGCAGATGGCACGACCAGCCGCAAGTATGGCGGAACGGGCCTGGGTCTGACCATCAGCCGGGAAATCACACGTCTGTTGGGCGGTATGATTGAGGTGGACAGCATTCCGGAACAAGGCAGTACCTTTACGCTTTATTTGCCGGAGCGATATATGGGTGCGGAGGCGATCAAGGAAAAAGTTGAGTTTGAAACCATCATTCCCCCCTTACCCGATGACGCTGATTTCAAAGGCAAGAAGATCCTGATTGTCGACGACGATCGGCGCAACCTCTACGCCTTGACCAGCATCCTGTCGCCAAAGGGGATGAATGTTTTTCACGCCGAGAATGGCAAGATCGGAATCCGGCGCTTGCTGGAACATCCCGATGTGGATCTGGTCTTGATGGATATCATGATGCCAGAGATGAATGGATTCGATGCCATCAAGGCCATCCGCAAGATGCCAAAATTTATCTCGCTGCCGATTCTTTCCTTAACGGCCAAGGCGATGAAGGGAGACCGGGAGCAGTGCCTGGCCGCGGGGGCCTCCGATTATATTACGAAGCCAGTTGATTCGGACCGGTTGCTGGCCTTGATTTACGCCTGGTTAAACAAATACAGCCTCAAATAAAATATGATCACAACCGCCGTTGAACCACACGTGGCGACCAAGACTCATGTTTTGGTCGTCGATGACCGGCCGGAGGGACTATTGGCGTTGGAGGCCGTTCTAGGAAGTGAAAACCTCACGCTCATAAAGGCCAATTCCGGACGGGAGGCGCTGGACCTGGCTCTTGATCATGATTTCGCCGTTATTCTCCTCGATGTGCAGATGCCGGACATGGATGGTTTTGAGACCGCCCACCGGATCCGCCAAAACAGCCGCTCCAAAGAAACCCCGATCATTTTCATCACGGCCATCAACAAAGAAATCCGCCACATCAACAAGGGTTATGAGGCGGGTGCCGTGGATTATATCTTCAAACCCTTTGAACCGTTTATCCTCAAGGCCAAGGTTGATATTTTTGTGGAGTTGTTTAATCTCTTCGGGTAAATTCCCCGCAGCTTGCTGCGTACGAAGATGGTATATTGTGTGAGTGAGCAAGTACATCCATAAGAGTCATAATGTATCGGTGTTGATCTACCATGTGGTGTGTCCGGCGAAGTATCGAAGAGTAGTGTTTAGCAAAGGAGTGGATGAGAAGATCAAAGAAGTGTGCCTGGAGATTAGCAAGAGGTATGAAGTTATCTTTTTGGAAATAGGAGTGGATAAGGATCATGTACATTTTCTGATACAGTCTGTGCCGATGTATAGTCCGAAGAAGATTGTTCAAATGATAAAGAGTATAACAGCCAGAGAGATATTTAGGATGTGTCCAGAAGTCAAAAAGCAGCTGTGGGGAGGAGAATTTTGGACAGACGGGTATTTTGTGAATACGGTAGGTCAGCATGGGAACGAGTCTACGGTTCAAAAGTATATTCAGGAGCAAGGGAAAGAGAAAGAATATCAAAAAATATATCAACAACATTAACGCTTTTCTAATACCCCGTCAGCTTGCTGCGGGGTAGTTTATTTTAATCGGTTACCTGCATAATAATAAAACAAAAGCTGAGATTTCATCAGGATCGGAGAGATTTATGGAAAACATTCATAATGTGACGATTGTCTCGCGCAACTTTGGAATTTTTTCGGATCGGATGGAAGCCGGACGATTCCTGGCGGACGAATTGAAATTTTATAAAGACAGCCAGGCCGTCGTGCTGGGAATTCCCCGGGGAGGAGTCGTTATTGCCGCCGAGATTGCCCGGGGTTTGCTCCTTCCATTGGATATGATATTTTCCCGGAAGATTGGCGCGCCGGGTCATCCTGAATATGCCATTGGGGCCATGAGTGAAGACGGGGAAGTGTACCTCAATGACGAGGCGATTGCCCAATGGCAGATTGGTCAGGACTACATTATTGGCCGACAAAATCGGCAGCGGCTTGAGATTCAGCGTCTCTCGTCTTTATTCCGGCAGTTTTATCCGAAGGTGCCGGTGGAAAATCGGATTGTCATCCTCACCGATGATGGGGTGGCGACCGGCGCGACCATGCAGGCCGCGCTTTGGTCGCTCATTCATGAACATCCCCACCGGACGGTCGTTGCCTTGCCGGTGGGAACCGAACAGGCCCTCACCGAATTAGCGAAAGACGCCGATGAGGTCATCTGCTTGAACGTTCCGGAATCATTTTCCGGTGTGGGGCAGTTTTATCAAAACTTTGCGCAAGTCAGCGATGAGGACGTTGCCTCGATCCTTAGGTCTGCCTCTAGAAAAGGGAAGCAAGCATGATGAACATCAAACAATGCCTCGGGAATGATTTTAGCAAATACCGAATTTTTGCCCTGACCAATAACGAACAAGGACAGGTGAATGTCGATCCCTCGACTCGTACCTCGGCCATGGCCGGGGGCCCTTCGCTCGGGATGGAACCCAATCATAAGAAATCACGCGAGCAAATCCCCAAAGGGCAAGAAGAAGGTACCACGCCCGCCTGCCGACGAGGCAGGGGCATGCCCGTGGGGTTCCATTATGTTAAGGAAGTCTATTTTCTCGACAAGGATAGCCGACGAAAAAGGGGAGCTTTTGCACGCCGAGGTCGAATCCGTTCGAGAATTGGAAATCCTGGATGGGATTGCCCCCATCGAGCCGAATCTGGAGATTGCTTCGACCAAACGCAAATTGACCCTGAGGGTATCTGCCATCGAGGAAATCGCTTCTTGTATCCATAAAGTTTTGGAGACTGCCAATGGCTCGCATTGACCATGAAAACGATCTTGAGATTCATTTAAAAAGGAATTTCCCAATAGAAGGAGGTTCAAAGAATGAAAACCATATTAATTGTCTTATGAGGACTGGTCTTCGGTTATACGGTCGGAAGTATGGCGGTGGAGCAAACTGGCTATGAGGGCAGTCAACCCGGAAGTTATCAGCAGCCGGCAACCATCACGCCCCAACCAAACCCGGCGGATAAAAATCAGCAATACCCGTCGGTGGTTCTAGAATCGCCGGATACCTTGATCCGGGGCAAAATTATTTCGGCTGATCCGCAGCAAAAGAAATTTAAGCTGATCGAATTTGCCAGCGGTTACGAACGGTTGTTCAAGGTAATGGATTCGAATCTTCTCAAAGACGTTAAAAAAGGGGATTCCGTCCGGGTCACGCCGGATGTCGATGACCCCAATATCGCCCGGGATGTTAAAAGAGAGCCGATGAATCGTTAGAGATAAAGGAGACCCCATGTGTCGCGAAGAGTTGGAAAAGAATTTTAAAGAAAAACAAAAGGCCGAAGCCGATCAGGAGCTTGAGGAAGACCTGATGCGTTCCGAGAACGAAGGTTATTCCATCATGTACGAATCGGAAAAGAAAAAGGAAGCAGAGAAACTGTCGGCCCATCGATAGCTATCTGAGGGTCGCGGCTTTGTGACCCCGACGATAAAGACTTCCGGCGGGGTCATTGAGTGAAAAAGAAGGAATGACCAAATCTCAAGGCCCCAAATTCCAAACATGGTTATTGGTGCTTTTGGGAATTGGTTAACGAAATGGGCAATCCGGTCATCCGGAGATCCGGGTCATCATTTCCGGATGACCGGATAACCTGTAATTTATTTTCATTTTAACCAAGATTGTCACCGGACTTTTGGAAAACTCCAATGCCTTAGTTGCCGATGGAATTGAATCAGCCACAGGTTCGAATCATTCCGGCATTCCTCATCTCATGTCCTTCCCGTAGTGCTCCTAAGATTCTAGACAGCCTGCCCAAATGGGTTTAAAATCATTGACGATTTTTCTGACCGAACCATTTTAAGGATTTTTTCAAGGAAGCGCGATGCGGATCCTGGTTGTCGAAGACGAAAAGAAACTGGCCACGTTTCTCAAGCGGGCGCTCAAAGAAAAAGGTTATGCGGTCGATGTGGCGCATGATGGGGCTGAGGGTCTGTTTCTCGCCCAGGAAAATCCTTATGATTTGATTATTCTCGATATCATGCTGCCGGAAAAAAATGGATTGGCCGTTTGCCAGGAATTACGTAAAGAGGAAAAGGCCGTTCCGATTCTTATGCTCACGGCTCGCGATGATGTCGAGGACAAAATCTCCGGGCTTGATTCCGGGGCGGATGATTATCTGACCAAACCTTTTTCCTACGGGGAATTCTTGGCGCGGGTCAGAGCCCTTATCCGACGTCATCGGGATCGCAAAACCCCGGTCCTTCGCGTAGCTGACCTGGAATTGAATCAGCTCACCCACAAGGCCCAGCGCGCAGGAAAAGACATCGAATTGACCTCCACCGAGTATGCGCTTTTAGAATATTTGCTGCTCAATGCCAATCAAATCGTGACAAGGACGATGATTTCCGAACACGTCTGGAACGATCAATTTGACAGCTACTCGAACGTCATTAACGTCTACCTGAATTATTTGCGTAAAAAAGTAGACGAAGGTTTCGACCAGAAGCTGATTCATTCGGTGCGCGGAAGCGGATACATTTTGAAAGAGCCTTCATAATCATGCGCTTTACCTCCATCCGTTTTAAAACGAATATTCTTTATACGCTCATTCTTGGAATCATTCTGATTCTTTACAGCGCGGCTTTGTATTATTCCGTCAGCCGGATCCTTTTCAAGGACGTCGACGACAAATTGCGCATCAAGGCCAATGAAATCGCGCAGATCATTTATGCCTATGAAAGCTTGGAGACGACCGCCGCCGGCCCCTTTGACATCATTGCGATGCTCAAAGGAGAATCTTTTCGGCAGGAACGCATGATCATTGACGATTTGTGGCGATCGGATGTGGAAACCTTGAATCTGAAACAGGATTTTATCCATATTTTGATAGGAAACGGAGAGCGGCAATTATATTCCGGGAATCTTACTCCGGAAATCGTTGCCAAGTTTCAAAAGATTTTTTCAGCTGGGACAACGGAAAAATATGCGACCTTTACTGGCCTTTTCCCATCCAAAAGCAGAGTGGAAGCCAGTATTAGACCTTTTTTCTCTTCGGGAAAAGGCAGTATTGACTTCCACAGCAATGCTTTTAATGGAAGAAAGGTCAATAAAAGCGATTCCCTGCATTTGCGCGCGATCCGATCTTCGGTCCGGTTTCGTCAGACCGTTCCCATCACCATTCAGATTGCGACCTCTTTAGAGAGCGTTGAGCATATTTTGAATAAATTATTACTGTTTATGTCCTTGAGCATTTTGACGGTTTTATCCATTACAAGTTTTATGGGAGGATTTTTTGTGCAAAGGATTTTGCAACCAGTTCTCTCGGTTATTCGAGCCGCCGATCAGCTGTCTCATCGAGATCTGCGCGTTCGAATCAAACAAACGGAAAAAGACGTGGAGATGATTCTCTTGATTGATTCCTTCAACCGCATGATCGAGCGTTTGGAAAAATCTTTTTCCCATATCAGTGAGTTTAGTTCCCACGTAGCGCATGAATTAAAAACTCCTCTGGCCATTGTCCGGGGAGAACTGGAATTGGCGCTGGAAAAGAAGCGAGCCCCGGAAGAATATCAGAGGACGATAGAAAATTGCCTTGAAGAAGTAGGACGAATGACGAAGATTATCAGGGATTTGTTGCTTTTGGCCAAGCTGGACTACCAGCCGGGGATTTTTAAATTTGAAGAAATGGATCTGCGGATTTTTCTTGAGGATATCGATCAGCAATCCCGTATTCTGGCCGCGGACAAAGAAATCGCCCTGAGTTTTGAGAATGAGACCTCTAAGCCGATCTGTATCCGCGCCGATCCCGTTCATCTGCGGAGGCTGTTCCTGAATTTGATCAACAATGCCATCAAATTCACTCCGGCCAACGGCCGGATTACGATCCGAATCAATCCGGATCGGGAGAAGGTCCGTGTCGCGATCTCAGATACTGGAATTGGCATCTCGGCGGAGCACCAGGCGAAGATTTTTGAAAAATTTTATAAGGTTCAGGAAGAAGACCGCGGCCCGGATACGGGCAGCGGCTTGGGATTAAGTATTGCCTTATCCATCGCCAAGGCGCACGGCGGGGATATTCAGGTTCAAAGCCATCCGCAAGCAGGTTCCACCTTCAGCGTGATTCTGCCGGTCGTTTATTCTCCTTCGCAAAAGAAATAGTCCCTATTTCTTTTAGCCTTCCATAAGAATTTTCTTATTCTTCTTTAACCTTCTTCTTATGGTCTTCCTGCTAAAAATATTGACGTGAAGGGAAGGAGTCGGCGTGATGAGAACGGTCCTCATCGTAGATGACGAGGCAACGATTCGCCGCGTTTATGAAGAATTGCTTTCAAACAATGGTTATCGAGTCCTTGCCGTTGAGAATGCCAGTCATGCCGGCCAGGTCCTCAAACAAGAGGTTATTGATATTATGCTTCTTGATATCAAAATGCCTGAGGTTAGTGATGAAGCGCTTTTTGACGTCGTCCGTGAATTTCATCATGAGATCAGGATCATTGTGGCCAGTGTCTATCCCATCGATGAACAACGGCAAAGGTTGCCTTGGGCGGATGACTATTATGATAAGGCAGAAAGCTTGAAGCTGTTGCTGCAGAAGATTGCGCATTTTTCATAAGAAAAGGTGAAATCAAGGAAAATTGCGAGGGTGCAATATGAAACGAAAATTGTTTCTCCCGTTCATGTTCATCTTCGGGGCATTCTTTTTGGGATTATCGGTTGCGCCTGGATATGGCCGGTATCGACAGCGATCAATTGGATATTGAAGTGCAGGGCCACACCCTGACCATTTCCGGGCAGAATCGGAAACAGAGCCAGGAAAAAAATCCCAATAGCTTCATGAGCATGAATAGCTATGGAGCCTTTTCCCGGACGATTTCTTTGCCTGAGGATGCGGACATGACCCGGATGCAGACCAAAAAGGAAAATAACAGCCTCATCATCACGCTGCCTAGGAAACAAGCCGGACAAAAAAGTAACACTGGTTCAACCATTTAACAACTTGAGGGAGGTGAAGAACGCCGAAAAAAAATATCATGGAACAAACGGAATAATCATGACTCATGAATCTATTTGGAAGGAGCAGGACACATGAAAAAGAATCTTTTGATTGCAGGGGTTTTGATTTTGGGATTGGTAATGAGCCGTATGGCGTTTGCTGCCGAAACCTATAAGGCCACTACGGCCAAATCAACGGCAGGGGCCATGATGACGATCGAGGGCAAGATACTTTCCATTGACACCGCCAAGAACCAGATTGTCGTCAAGGACAAAGCCGGCGTCGAAAAGACCATTTCCGTCAGCGCGAAAGAAATCACCGGACTGAAAACCGGCGAAGAAGTCAAGGTCAGTTTGAATGCCGATTCCAACATGGCCAGCAGCATCAAGAAGGTGAAGTAAGATTGTTCTTTGAAGGAAGGGCGGTTGGATTGGCCTTTCCGACGGCGGGCTGCGATCCCTCCCGCAGCCCGCCGTTTTTTTGTTCTTTCCAGGTTAGCCCAATTTGCGAAAAAGGGGACAGGCGGCTTTTCACTCGCTCTCATTCTAGGAAAAGCCGCCTGTCCCCTTTTTTTGAGAAATCCTATCGATTAAAGATTCGTTTTTCTCTCCAAATTGCGCGGATCAAACTCCAAGGCTCGCAGCTGCGGAGCGAAGAAGGCGGTTGTCGCCACGACCGTAAGAGTCAGGATTCCACCGACGGCAACGCTGGGAATGGTCCCAATGAGCGCAGCCAAGAGACCACTTTCAAAGGCCCCCAACTCGTTGGAAGAGGTGATAAAAATCCAGCTAACCGCGGAAATCCTTCCACGCATATCATCCGGCGACAAAAGCCGAACCATGGAGCGACGGATGACCATGCTGATTCCATCAAAGATGCCGCTGGCCATCAGGGCCGCTATAGAAAGTAAAAAATTTTTCGAAAAAGCGAAGACGATCATGCTGATGCCAAAGCCCGTCACGGTCCACAATAAATTTCGGCCGGCATGCGTGATGGGTGTGTAACGGGTTGACATAAGCATCATCAATAGCGCGCCCGCCGATGGAGCGGCATTGAGAAAACCTAGGCCTTTTGCTCCTACCTTTAAAATGTCCTGCGCATAGACGGGTAAAAGGGCCATGGCGCCGCCAAAAAACACCGCAAACAAATCCAGGGACATGGAGGCCAATAACGGTTGATGATGAAACACAAACCGCCAGCCAACCTGGATACTTTTGAGAAGCGGTTCTTTGTGCAAAGGTTTGATCTGCGGCTTAGGACCGATCGCTGCGGTGCACAGCCAGGATAAAAGAAAAAAGCTGGCGATCAAAAGATACGAGCCTTTGGCTCCGGCCGCATCAAAAACAAATCCAATGACCGCCGGCCCTATGATCGAACAGCCAATCCAGGTGCTGCCAATCCAGGATGTGGCACTGACCGTCAGATGTTTCGGGACAACCTGGGCCTCAAACGCCGTATTGGCCGGATCCGCAAAGCCCCGGGCGATTCCCGCCAGAAAAATGACGGCGTAGAGTCCCATCACGGATATTCCATAGCCATCCCACGAGATGGACGCTAAAGCTAATGCACACAGAAATGAACCGGCGCGAGTGATTAAAAGAATGGTCCGTCGATTAAAATGGTCAGCCGCATACCCTCCCACCAAAACTAAGGAGATCGCCGGGATCGCTTCGACCAATCCCAAAATGCCCAGGGCTAAAGGCGCATGGGTCAACTGATAAATCTGGAAGCCCACCACCACCGCCAATGCCCGGCTTCCCAAGGTAAAGAAACCGATGGAACCGATGAATAGCCGAATGTCGGCGATGCTTAACGCGGCGAAGGAATGTTGCAACCGGCTATTGTTCATGAGATGGATTTCCCGTCGTAAAAATGAAATTAATCCTTTTTAAACCAAGCCCCATCCGATGTCAAGGAAAAGAATTTCTAATGAAAATATAATCTTTCTTTAATGCGGTTTTAATTCTCTTTGGGTATAATTCCCCGCAGCTTGCTGCGCTTCCTTTTGGCAGTTTGCTGTGGATACCCCGTCAGCTTGCTGCGGGGTGGTTCATTCAGCAAGCCCCTATATTAGCTCGCCACAAAAGGAGGGCACCATGATTAATATGAGAATAGCTCAAAGGCAAGAAGGGGCAACTGAAAATTGCATCCAAAGCTGTCTGGACTGTCACCGGGTTTGTTTGGAAACATTGCGGTATTGTTTGCAAACCGGCGATCAACATTCGGAGTACGGATTTATTCGATTACTTTTGGATTGCGCCAACCTCAGTCAGATGGCGGCAAAATTTATGCTGCTCGCCTCGGAATTCCATCCACGGTTGTGTGAATTGTGTGCCTTAGCTTGCGAGCGGTGTGTCGTGGAATGCGCTCAATTCACCGATGATGAACGAATTCAGCATTGTGCTACGATCTGTCGCCAATGTGCGGAAACCTGCCAGGATATCAGCACCATTCACGTGGGCTAAGGCCACGGCTTTTCCCTTTGTGCAATTAATGCCCCGAGGAATGAAGAATTTTTTATAAGTAAACTGGCTCATGGGAACGCCATGTCGGACATCCTTGCCGAATTACAAAAAAAGATCGTGGAATTTACTCCCCATTTTATTTCGGGGGTCATGACCTTTGGTTTTTTCTGGATTGGATCCATGATGGCTCAGTTTATTGTGTCTGCCCTGGGGCGAAAGGCCAGACTTCAGAAAGATATCTTGAAACTACTTGCTCGCAGTGTCGGGCTTGCCCTGCTGATTCTGGGATTGATCAGCGGCTTAGGAACGATGGGCATTAATGTTTCCGCTCTCGTCGCGAGTTTGGGATTGACCGGTTTCGCCTTGGGATTTGCCTTAAAAGACGGCTTATCGAACACCTTAGCCGGTATCCTCATCTTCATTTACCGGCCTTTCCGTCTGGGGGATACGATCCGGGTCACGGGTTTCCAGGGAGAGATCATTGATATTGATCTGCGTTATACGACCATGCGCTCGACGGATGGGTCGGTCCTTATGCCCAATTCAAATTTATTTAATTAATCCGGTGGAAATCCTTCGTAAAGAACCAGCGATTTGAATTTTAAATAGGGAAGATAAAAACGCGCGGGGCGGGCCAGGCTTTACTGGCCTTTTCTTTACCAAAGACATTAAGGAAGCCAGCATAACGACCTTTCTTATCTTGGAAAAAGGCCGTATTGACTTCCACTTTATCTTTGGTAGTAGAAAGGTCAATAAGATGCGGCCCGCCCCGCGCTTTTTATTCGCCCCGCCCCAAAGGCGGGGCGAAGGAGAATATTTTACCCACTGAACCTTTATGCTACAATGGACCCGTATGAAATTGTTCCCGATGCTCCGCCTTCATTGTTTCCTCTTTTTTTTGCTCAGCCTTTGCGGCTGCCATGCCCACGAACAGCTCTTTTACGCCGCCCCCAGCGTTCTTCCTCACACCGAGCCCCCCATGAAAACCGCGGGTTTTTGGATCAGCCATACCCCGAACGTCGACGGCGTGCTCATGGATGAGCCACAGATTGGGGAATTTAACCGCCATCTGCAAAAAGATCTCCGCCTCATCCAGGATATCACGCAATTGTCCAATCCTTATCCGGGTTTGAATCTTAAAATGAGTTTGGAAACTCCCCTGTTATCTCTGTCCAAGAGATCATTGTGGAAGAATGATGGGCAAAAGGTTGATTCAGAATTTTTTCATTCGCTGCGCGTTTTGATGAACTTAGAGGCCATGGCTAGTGAAGTGACATTGAAGTACGGAATCATGACCCATTATACCAACCAAAGGATTTTACCCACCGATGAGCCCTTGTTAGCCCAACCATTCGATGTGGATTTCGATGAGTTACAGAATAGTTCCTTGGAAGTGGGAACACCCGTGCGGATTATGCACGAAACCTCCGACGGAGTCTGGGTCTATGGATTTTCCAATCGCAGCGCCGGCTGGATCAAAAAGTCCGCTGTGTCCTTTTGCGATGAATCGACGGCCAGGCAATTTCTTTCACCCGCCTCGTTCATGGTCGTAACCGAGCCCAAGGCCGATATTTTTTTGGATCCAGCGATGACTCAATATTATGATAACCTCCGAATGGGGGCCCGTTTGCCCATCACCATGGAGAATCCGCGTACGGCCGTTCAGGTTTTGCTCCCTGGCCGTGATCAGTCCGGAATGTTTGAGCTTGCGGTGGGCTATGTTCCGGCCGACGATGTGCATAAAGGGTTTCTTCTTTATACGCCGCGAACAATCCTTCGTCAGGCCTTCAAATTGCTCAATGAGCCCTATGGTTGGGGAGGGATGTACGGGGAGCAGGATTGTTCGGCCTTCCTCGTGCAGGTTTTTTCAACCGTGGGCCTCGATTTACCCCGCAATTCCGCCGAGCAGGCCAGGGTTGGAAAAATCATCGCGAAGTTTAATCAAGAGACAACCGCTCAACAAAAAACAAATCTCCTTTCACGGGAGGCGATCGCCGGCGCCGCACTCTTGCCTTTGAAGGGACACATTATGCTCTATATTGGAACGCTTGAGGGAAGACCATATGCCATCCATGCGACCTGGGCGTACCGTGAATCCGTTTCGGGGAAAGATCGCATTCGCGTGATTAACCGAGTGGCGGTCACGGATTTGATGTTGGGGGAAGGTTCGAAAAAAGGTTCGCTGTTAGAGCGTTTGACCGGGGTGAACATCCTTGTTCCCTAACTGATGGAAAAGAAAATGTCAATGATGGCAAAGGCCACTTCCTACCAAGAAAAATTGGGCTGGGATGGACAATGGGAAAAGGTTTTTAAACCTTTTTCTGCCGATGGCCTAATCCCGGCGCGGGTGATTTCCGAATACAAGGCCACTTATCTTGTTTCCGGCGAAGATCATGATTATAAAGCCCGTCTCATGGGAAAATTCCGTTATGAGAGTGGCGGACGCGAAGGTTATCCGATCGTCGGAGATTGGGTGGCCATCAAGCCTTTGCCGGACATCAAAGAAGCCATCATCCAAACCGTCCTGCCGCGGCGCAGCAAGATTTCCCGGAAGGTTCCTCTGGGGGAATCCCGGGAGCAGATCCTCGCGGCCAATGTTGACAAAATATTTATCGTGATGGCGCTGGATCAGAGTTTCAGCCTGCGATCCCTCGAGCGGTTTTTGGTGGTGGCAAAGGGATTTGGATTAGAAGCCGTCGTCATTTTGAATAAAATGGATTTGTGTGACAACGTGACCCAAAGGCTGAGCGAGGCGAAGGCCTGTGTCGGCGAACATCCGGTTCTGGCCGTCTGTTCGTTCACCCAAAACGGCTATGGGAATCTCCGGAAACATTTACAAAAAGGCAGGACCATCGTTCTGATTGGACCCTCGGGCGTGGGTAAATCCACCATCGTCAATAATTTTATGGGGGAAGAAGTTCAGGACGTCATGGATGTCCGAGCCGCAGATTCCAAGGGACGACACATGACGAGCTCGCGCGAATTGTTCCTTTTGCCCCAGGGCGCATTGATTTTGGATTCGCCCGGCCTTCGCGAATTGCAGTTATGGGAAACCGGTCAGGGTGTGGAAGAAGTTTTTGGTGAAATTGACGTATTGAAATCGCAGTGCCGGTTTCAAGACTGCACCCATCAACACGAGCCCGGATGTGCCGTGCATCTAGCCCTGACTCGGGGAGAATTGTCGCAGGAACGTTATGATAGCTTTATCAAATTGCAGAAAGAGCTGGCGTTTTTAGCGGCCCGCAAAGAAGAAAAATCCTGGCGGGAGCGTAAAAATAAAAATAGAAAGAATCTAAAATGATAAAACGACTCGCACCGATCGCTACGGCGCGTCTTGCCCTTGAGCCCTGCCGTCTTCGGCATTTGGAGGTTTTGCTCAACAATGCCGAAGATTTTTCTGCGATCTTTGGCTGGAACATCATCCCCGGTTATTGCGAATCCTCCGGCGCGCTCGAATTCTCTTTGCAGAAGCTGAAAGAAAGGAATTCCCCTTCGCCGTGGTGGGCGCCTTTCTTGGTGATTCACCGTCGAGATAAGGCCTTGATTGGCCTGGCCGGATACAAAGGCCCGCCCGATCCATCGGGATCGGTTGAAATTGGTTATGGTATTGCTCCGGCTTATCGAGGAAAGGGCCTGGCCACCGAAACGGCGAGGGCCTTGATGGAATATGCCTTTGAAGATCCCACCGTGCGGGCGGTTTTGGCTCACACTCCTCCCGGAGAGAATCCATCGGTTTCGGTTTTGAGAAAATGTGGCCTCAAAGAGATGGGTTCGGTTATGGATCGTATCGATGGCAAAGTGACCCGCTGGCAAATGACTCGAACTGCCTTCCAAGCCCATTCAGTTCTATGAAAACAAAATCGCTTCTTCGTTGTGCCTGGTCTTTAAATGATCCTTTGATGGTGGAATACCATGACCGCGAGTGGGGCGTGCCGGTCCATGATGATTTAAAACTTTTTGAGTTTTTGGTCCTCGAATCCGCCTAGGCGGGTTTGAGCTGGCGGACGGTTCTCTATAAAAGGGAACATTACCGCAAGGCTTTTGCCGGTTTTGATCCCCCCAAAGTGGCCCGATTTGATCGCCGGAGGGTGGAGCGGCTGTTGCAAAATCCGGGCATCATCCGCAATCGCGCCAAGGTCGAGGCCACGATCAACAACGCCAAGCGTTTTTTGGAAGTGCAAAACGAATTTGGGACGTTTGCCAAATATATGTGGGATTTTGTCCAGGGAAACCCTTTGGTCAACCGTTGGCGGACGATGAAGGACGTCCCAGCGGTCACCGCCGCCGCCGAGGAATTGGCCCTCGACCTGAAGAAACGAGGATTCAAATTCCTGGGCCCCACCGTTATGTATGCCCACATGCAGGCCGTCGGGATGGTCAACGATCATACCGTCGATTGTTTTCGCTATCACGAAGTCAACCGGAGGCATTCCACATGAGGAAGTTATTCGTTGCCGTAATGATGATTTGCTTGTTTTCGATAACGAACTCACCGTGTTTGGAAGCAAAAACTTTTTCGAGCACGCTTTACCCGGCCCCGGGAGCTCAATGGGAAGTCTTCGAACAGCCGTTCTTCCGCGTTAATACCATTTACCGGCTCAAGCACGTCGGTGATCCGCGGTATCTGCATCAACCCTTTGTTGCCGTTGATCCCTCCGGTCAAGAATATATGCTGACCTTCAATGTTGTGCATTTGTCCAGACAACAGATTTTGAACGATTTCAATAAACTGGTGCGGGAAGAAAAACTTAACATCGATGCCACCAACGTCGAAGAATACGCCCGCTTCTTTGTGCAGGTCCACGGCCTGACAACACCATCCATATCCACCATCCGGCCTGCCTCCGATGGATACATGGTCGAGTGCATTCTCCCTTTGGGAGAATCGCTGGAGTTGACCATCGCCCCGAATGGAACCATTCAAATCAATAAGAATGACTAATTCATGAAGATTGTCGGATTTTCCGTCGGCAAACTTTCGGCTCCTTTGAATCAGCCCTTTCGCACGGCCTTAGGATCACACGCCGCGTTAGAGAATCTTCGGTTGACCCTCCAATTGCAAGACGGAACAATGGGTTTTGGAGAAGCGGCGATCGCCACCCACATCACCGGCGAAACGTTGGAACAAACCGAGAAAAATTTGCGCGGCGTTGGCGAAGGGCTCATTGGCCGTCGGGTGGATCATTATGGAAAGATTTCCGTTTCGTTGCATGAACGTTTGGCAACCAATAAAACCGCCCTGGCTGCGGTGGAAGGGGCCTTGCTGGATCTTTTCACTCGCTATCGGAAGATTCCTTTATGGAGGTTGTTTGGTTCGACGTGCCAGCGTTTGACGACGGACATTACGATCGTCATCGCAGACTTAGCGGAAACACGAGCCGCCGTTAAAAAATTTTACCGACAGGGTTTTAGGACATTCAAGGTTAAGATTGGTCAAAATGAGGAGCTCGATTTCGAAAGGGTTCTTCTTGTCAAAAAAGTTGCGCCTCGGTGCAGAATTTATTTAGATGCCAACCAAGGATTGACCGCGGACCAAACGCTGCGGTTCTTAAAAAGATTGGATGAGGCCGGCATCCGGCCCGATCTTTTAGAACAGCCAGTGCCACGCGAAGATTGGGAGGGGCTGAAAAAGGTGAACCGCCTTTCCGCGGTTCCGGTCTGTGCCGATGAAAGCGTTCGTTCTCTGTCAGAGGCCTTGCGGGCTATCCGGGAAAAAGCCGTCCGGGTCATCAATATCAAACTGGCGAAAACGGGACTCCTCGAATCCCGCCAGATCGCTCAAAAGGCGGACGCCGCCGGCATAAAATTGATGATGGGAGGCATGCTGGAAAGCTCGCTCGCCATGACAACCGCGGCGCATTTTGCCGCCGGGATGGGGTATTTTGATTATATCGATCTCGACACGCCATTTTTTATTCGCTCGGGATTTGATGCCAACCCTTTTCTCTCTTCTAAAGGGACTTATGACCTGCGTCGGGTCAAGGCGGGGGTGGGAATTCCAGAAACGGGTTGATTTTCAGGCAAAAAATTGTAATATAATAGCTTCTATCCAATATTGCCGAATAGTCACAACTGTTTTATACTTTTTCTATGAAAAAAATCACATCAAAAATATCAGTTAATTTGCCAGTCCAATTTATAAAAGAAGGCAATACTTTTGTTGCTTCCTGCCCCGCTCTTGATATTTCAACTCAAGGCGAGACGTTTGAGGAAGCGCAAAAAATGTTTAGCGAATTGGTTGGTGTCTTTATCCATGAACTAATTGAAATGGGAACGGTAGAGGAAGTTTTATTGTCTCTGGGGTGGCAGAAAGCCCCAGATAAGAAAACATGGAAACCACCCGTAATTGATTTTATCAAAGAAAGTCAGCAAGCAGTTGACATTCCATGCCCCGCCTAACCCCGATTCACTACGGGAAATTTGCTAAATTTCTTGAATATATCGGTTGCCAGTTTGTTCGACAACGGGGAAGTCATATGATTTATCGAAGGTCGGATTTAAATAGACCAATTGTTTTTCTTGCGAGTAAGCAACTTTCAACAATCGTAATTACAAATAACTTGCGGACATTAAATATTTCCAAAGAGAAATATTTGGAAATTCTCGAAAAGATCAAATAAAATGACCTAAAAGTTTATCTGATCCAGCTCGGCTATCCTCGGCCGGGCATTTTTATTTCAACTCCTAACTCAATAATGCTTTTGGCCGGAGTTTTGTTTGCCGGGAGAAGGCCAAGGATGGTCAAGAGGCCCCTTATTGAAATAATTCGCCAAATTTGACACTTCGACGGCCTTCAAGCCGCGCCCTTCAGGGCGCGGTAAGTTTAGACCGCTCGGTGTCAACCCTGAGCAAGCCCCGGGCTTTAGCCCGGGTGCGTCGAATGGGTTGACTTTTTAATGACGGATGGTCCACGAGAACTCTCGCCGAGGATATGGATCTGACCTGGAGTTTTACCAGCAGCGGCATCGAGTTCGGTTCGTGGAAGACGCGATCTGCTACCCGATTGAACCGCATAATTTCGGCTTCCTGCGCAAACAGCTCAAGCGCTGGTCGCACGGTTTTGTGCAGAACGTCTGCCTCCATTGGGAAGGGCTCTTAAAATTCCCGTATTTGCGCTCGCTCGTTGCCGTCGCGATGTGGGATGCGGTCGTTGCGTCTCTGGCCTATTTGATTCTTTTGCCTTTATTGGCGATCGTATTGAAAAAACCTTTATTGCTTTTGGGTTATGTGATTGATGTTCCAGCCGTCTTGGTTCCAGTTTTATATCAGGCCAGCCGGCGCAAAGAAATGATTCGGGCGCTAACCAGCATTCCGGCTTTCTTTGTCCTGCGCAACGTCAATGCGATTTTTATTCTGGAGGCTGTCGTTAGCGAATTTCTTTTTAAGAAACGATTTTGTGTGTATGAGAAAGGGCATTGAGCTGCTAAGCTCATGAGTTCCTATGCTCTTTTACTTGACCACTACTATCTTTTTTAAAACAACAGAAAAATTGTTCAACAGCTTAGGAGCTCAGTAGCTCAGCAGCTAATACAAACGAGGTCACCCATGATTGCCGGACTCCCGGGGACAGGAATTGGCGGGACATTTTACCTATTGAGCGCATTTTTAATGCCGTTTTATCAATTGAATAAAATGCGGCGCCGTAAGGCTAGAAGACACGGCTGGAAATCAGTGGTGTTCCAACTTTTTCTTGCCTTTAGTATGCTCGTCGGGTTTTGGCTGACCGGCTTGGGGTTGGGATTGCTGCTCCAGAAGACAGTGATTTCCGGTTCCTCCTTAAGCCATGGGAGAGCGAATGTCTTTCAGGTTCAGCCTCTTTTTATCTCTTTGGCGGTCCTGTTTTTTGTCCTTGCCTTTGTGCACGGTCAAAGTCTCTTGAGCCGCCCGCGCAAAACGCCAAAGCCGGTACGAAAATAATTTAACAAAAAATCTTCCTTCTCTAGTATACTTATCTCACCCATACGAAGTCGTTCTCTCCTCTACCCAGAAGCCCTATTTCCCCTCGATGGTTGACTGTTGAAAGATTGGTGAAACGATCTTAACCCCAAGATCGTTTCTTAAAGGAATTTCTTTTAACGGTCCAAACCGAAAAATCAATAAGGCTTTTGGATCGAATTCATGCCAGACCCTCATTTGCTTCAAGGCGCCATCCCCAGTGTCGAAGGTCAGAGACCAAAATTTTTGCCGGCCGTTGATCGGTTGCGTCTGGTTCGGCCTTTAGCCGGGCTCATCATTGTTGGCAATCTCGTTTATGCGGGATTGCGTCTCCAGCAAAAATTCGATTCGGCTTCTATTCCTGCGAAAGTTTTCTCACCGAGTGAAGTCCATTCTTTATTTTCACCTAACGAACAAAGGCCATGGGAATACTATGAGGAATTGGTGGGCCGCCGGGATCTGTTCAATTTGGTTTCGCCCAATTCCGCTGACCAGGTTTTACCGGAACCTTCGACGACGGCGAGCATCCCGGAGCAAATTCTCAATTTGAAGGTGGTCGGGATCATTTTTGACCGGGTTCGGCAGGCGGTCCTCCAATCTGCCGACGGCAAGGAAACCTTTTTTGTGAAAGAAAACGAAGGCCTCAACGGCGCTACCATCCGTGATATTAAGGAAGACAAAGTGATCCTCGAATTTCAGGGACAAACGATCGAACTCGCCAGATGAAATCCATGACCACAGCCATGTCAATGCTGAAAACAAACCGCGGACGAATCATTTTTGCCGCCCTTGTGCTATTGCTGAATCCGGGGGTAGGGATAGGCGAGTCTTCCGCGCCCGGGCAGGCCGTTTTGGCTCCGGGGCAAAGTAAGCCCGCGCCAAGGCATCGGATTGATTTGTTGGATTTGAAGGAAATGGATACAACCGATGTCCTTAAACTCATTTCCCAGAAAACCGGTCTCAACATCATCGCCGGCAATAACGTCACCGGCAAGGTCACGATTTATTTGAAGGACGTGGCTGTCGATGAAGTCTTGGGGATTCTCTGTGATACCAATGACCTCGCCTATGTGGAAGAGGAGGGCCTTATCCACGTCATGACCGCCGCCGATTACGAACGCAAATACGGCCGCCGATTTAACCCCAAGACTAGAAAAAAAATTGTCAAACTAAATGATGTCAGCGTTGCCCACGTTCTGCCGGTTTTGGAAAAGCTCAAAGGGACCAATGGCGCCATCGTTTCCGATGAGCGCACGAACACCCTGGTTTTGACCGACACTGCCGAAACGATCGGGGAAATGGAAACCGTCCTCAAAGAGATCGATACTCCCCGAACGACCGAGGTCTTCGATCTCAACTATGCCCGCGCGGAAGAAATTTCCGAGAAGGTGGAGGCCTTATTGACCCCCAACGTCGGGTCGCTGCGGTTTGACAAACGCTCGAACAAGCTTTCGGTCACCGATATCCCGCCGAAGCTGAGCGAAATTGCCAAGGTTATCTCGGCCTTTGATGTGAAAGAAAAACAGGTCGCCATTGAGGCAAAGATCGTCCAGGTTATTTTAAGTGATCAATTTAAAATGGGGATTGATTGGCAGGCGATGGCCGCGAAATATCATAATTTGCGAATGGCCGGAAATTTGAGTTTGTTGTCTGACGTCGACAAAAAAGGAACGATCGCAATTGGAACGCTTTCCGATGACAGTTATTCGGTCATGATTCAGGCCCTTAAGGAATATGGCGACACCAATAATCTTTCCAACCCTCATATCATGGCCGTTAATAATGAGGAAGCCAAGATTTTAGTGGGTTCCACTGAGCCCTATGTCACGACGACAACGACCACGCCCGCGGCTGGGCCAGCCACCACCGCAGAGAGCGTTAATTTTATTGAAGTGGGGGTGAAGCTCTACGTGACGCCGATCATTCACAACGATGGCTATATCACGATGAAGATCAAGCCGGAGGTCAGCTCCGTGACCCGGACGATCGCGACGGCCAATAATAATACGATTCCCGTCGTGGATACCTCAGAGGCAGAAACAACGGTCATTGCCAAGGATGGGGTGACGATCATCCTCGGCGGTTTGATCAAAGATGAGTTGGTCAATACGGATAAAAAAGTCCCTTTGTTGGGCGATGTTCCTTTCATGGGCGCGCTTTTTCGCAGCCAAAATCATTTGACGAGAAAAACCGAATTGGTCATCTTTTTAACGCCCCGGATTGTGACGGGAGATACGCCCGCTCTCTCGCGAGAGAAAGTCACACCACCGTGAGCCTGCCATAGAGCCATGCCCCAACGAACCCCGATTGGCCAGATTTTGGTCCAGGAACATTTCATCAGCGATCAAGACCTTCAACGCGCCCTCGCGGTGCAAACAAAGACCAAGGAACGCCTGGGAGAGATCCTGATCCAGCTGGGGGTGATGGCACATGACGCCCGGTTCTTTTCGTTATTGGCAAAACAAATGGGTGTGCCCTATGTTGATTTAAAAGAAACCGAAATCCCTTCGGCGGTTTTGGCCTGCGTTCCGGCGCAGTTGGCCAGCCATTATAAGATCATTCCGGTTCAATCTCACAATGGCCAACTGGCGCTGGCCACCAGTGACCCCTGGGATATTTTGAAGCTCGACGAGTTAAGTGCGGCGCTGCGCTGCGAAGTAAGGCCTGTCCTCGCCGATGAAAAAGCCATCCTCGAATCGATTCGTAAATATTACGGTTTGGGAGCCGAGACGATCGAACGGATGATGGCGCAAGGCCAGGGCCGTTCCGGTGAAGAAGTCCAGGTCAAAGACATCGAAGAGCTCACGACCGAGGCCTCCATCGGGGCTTTCCTCAATCAGCTTATTTTGGAGGCCTATCGCGAACGGGCGACCGATATTCACATCGAACCCTGCGAAAACGAATTGCAGGTGCGCTACCGCATCGATGGGTTCCTACGCGATGCCAAGGTTCCCCAAAATATCCGCCACTTCAAGGATCCGATCAACTCCCGGATCAAAATCCTGTCCAATTTGAATATTGCGCAGCGGCGTTTGCCCCAGGACGGCCGATTCAAGGTGAAGGTGGGCGATACGCAGCTGGATCTGCGGGTTTCATTTCTTCCCACCGCATTTGGAGAAAGCGCGGTCATTCGCATTCTCAATGCCAACCAGCTCTTTGATATTGAGCGGCTGGGGTTGGCCTCGCGAGAATTAAAAATTCTGGACGAATTGATCAAGAAACCCCATGGCCTTATTTTTGTCACCGGCCCGACGGGAAGCGGGAAAACGACGACCTTGTATTCCTGCCTCTCTCGGGTCAATAGTGCGGAACGCAAAATCCTGACAATCGAAGACCCGGCTGAATATCAGCTTGCCGGCATCACTCAGATCCAGGTAAATCCTGCTATTGGTCTCACCTTTGCGCAGGGATTGCGTTCGATGCTGCGTCATGATCCGGATATCATGATGGTCGGCGAGGTCCGCGATCACGAGACCGCACAGATTGCGATTCAGGTGGCCTTGACCGGTCATTTAGTTTTTTCGACGCTGCATACCAACGATGCCGCGAGCGCCGTGACGCGGCTTTTGGATATGGGGGTTGAACCGTATCTGATTTCGAGTTCGGTCATCGGCTTCATTGCCCAGCGCCTGGTGAGACTGATTTGCCCGCACTGCAAAGAACCGCGAGTGCTTTCGCCGGAGGTCTTGGCTGATTTTGATCTGGACCAAAACCCGGGGCGGGTTTCGACGTTTGTAGGAAAAGGTTGCCGCATGTGCCAGTCCACCGGTTATTTGGGCCGACAGGGGATTTATGAATTTTTGATTTTGAATGAAGACATGCAAAAATTGATTCACCGCCGGGCATCGGCCAGTGAGATCCGAACGAAGGCGATGGAAAAGGGAATGAAAACATTGCGCCAGGATGGCTGGGAAAAAATTAAGATGGGCTCGACCACACCAGAAGAAGTGATTCGGGTGACGGCGGGGGATTTTTGAATAGACGTAGGAAGTAGGACGTCCACTCCTCGCTGAGGCGCAGCGTCGTTTGGACGTGGGACGTCTGCGACCGCCGTCCCTCAGCTTTAACTAAGGACTGCGGTCGCTCGGACGTAGGACGTAAATCAGGATTGGTATTCAAAATTTCGTAATTAATATAATAATCAAAATCAATCGTCCCACGTCCTTCGTCCTAGCGAGCTACGCCAAAGGCAGGCGAGCGGACGTCCAACGTCCCACGTAACCTGAGCTTTATTCCAACATGACCCACTACACCTACCGAGCCAAAACCGGACCTTCCCAAATCCAAACCGGAGAACTCGAGGCCGTCGACGAAAAAGAGGCGGTGCAAAAGATCATGCAGCGGGGATTCATTCCCCTGGATGTGGAGGTTCGCCGTTTGCCGACGAAATCGCCCAAGGCCTCTTCATCGTTTTTCTTCTGGACTAGAATAAAGTCTGCCGGCCGCGCGGTTAGGCAGGAAGACCGATCTGCGTTTTTAAGGCCATTGAATGATTTGATCGACGCCGACGTGCCGCTGCTAAAAGCTCTGAGTCTCACGCTGGCCCAAACTCGCAAACCTCCGGTGAAAGACATTTTGAGCCGGGTGACGACCGCGGTTCAAAACGGTGATTCCCTGTCCGAGGCATTAAAAAATTTCCCAGAACTGTTTCCGGCTTATGTGGTCACGATGATCCGCATCGGAGAAATGAGCGGCCACCTGAAAATCGTTTTGGCGCGTCTTGCGGAATATGCGGAAAAAGAAGACGAGTCCCGCCGGAAATTAACGATGAGCCTGATTTATCCCGCGATCGTTTTGGGCATGGGTTTCCTGACGGTTTTTATCCTGTTGACCTTTGTGATTCCGAAGCTGGCAGTCATGTTTGCGGACATGGGGCAACGATTGCCCTTCGTCACCCGAATCCTCATTGCGATCAGTCAAATCTGCTCGCGCTATTGGGAGATTTTGATCGCCGCCGTTGCCGTGTTTATTTTGGGGTGGAAACGCTTTGCCAGTTTTCCGCAAGGCCAGCGAACACTGGATCGTCTCATTTTGAAAATCCCTTTTTGGGGAACGTTTGTGCGAATCCAAAATCTCGAACGGCTGGTGCGCATGCTGGGCCTTTTGTTGGGCAATGGCGTGCCATTAACGACGGCCTTGGAGGAGATTGAAATGATCAGCGATAACGAGGTGATCAGGTTCGAAGTCAAAGCCCTCAGCCAGAAGATTATTGCAGGAGAACGTTTCGCCTCGGCCTTGGCGTCAGGAACTTTCTTAAGTCCGGAACAGATCGGAATGATGAGCATAGGAGAGGAGACCGGCCATCTGGATTCGGCATTAAACAAAGTTGCCCAACAATTGGAGACCCAGTCCGAACGATTGGTGCGGACCTCGACGACGTTCATGGAACCGGTCCTCATTCTCATCATCGGCGCGATCGTGGGGTTTATGGTGGTGGCGCTCTTGATGCCGGTGTTTGAGATGAATGTGGGGAGTGCGGGGAGTTAGTGGAGTTATTAAAATAAAAACGCCTTCGATTCTTAACAAGAAGGTTGTTATGCTGCTGAGTTGCTAAGCTCCAGATCCAGTTTAATTAAATCCATCAAAATGTCGTTTTCCTCAATTGTCACTAAGGAGCTTAGCAGCACATGAGCTTAAAAGCTAAAAACGCCTTCACCCTCCTCGAACTTCTCCTGACCATCATGCTCCTCGGTATCTGTCTGGTCTCCGTCATCCGCGGTTTGCTGACCAATGCCAGGGCCATACAAATGGCCCAGGAATATACCGGCGCCATCAGCGCGGCGGATCAGGTGATGTTTGAACTGTTGCAAACGCAGGCTTCGGCGAGGATCCCGTTAGAAGGTGAATTGAACAATCAGGCCGGTTATCGATATCGTCTGTATTTGCAGGATCCCGCTGATCACCGACGGCAGCTTCCCTTGAAGGAGGTCCGGTTAGAGATCCGCTGGCAGGCGGGTCACAGGGATCAAGGGATTTCTTTTTCAACCTATTTGATCGAACCCGTTCCGAAAAGTTAAAGCGATGCCGAGATCATCTTCCTTTCTGCCTCGAGGTTTCACCTTAGTTGAGATGCTCGTCGTCATTTCTATCCTGGCCATGGCGGGTCTAAGTATTTCCACCACGTTTGCCGCCGGAATGAAACTCCATCGCCGCAGCCAGCAGAGTCTCAAAATACAATTGGAGGCTGGCATCGCGCTGGAGCGGATGTCCATGGATCTGGAAAATATGGTGTTTTATGATTTTTCCGGATCTTATCCGCAATTGCAGGCGTGTTCTACCGACGGATCTTCGATCATTTTTTTGCAGGCCACGGGTAAAGGCTTAAAGGCCATCCGCTATTTCTTAGAGCCGCGCAACCAGGTGCAGCAAACGGGGACAACGATGGGAAAGCAAACTTCAAAAAATGTGAAGGTGGTTAATTTCTTTTCTAAAGGAAACCCATCATGGGATTTGATTCGACAGGAGAGTGACTTTGTCAGTTTCCTTGAAAAAGGGTTTACCTCGGCTGGGGCTGAGGTCTTAAGCGAAGATCTGCCAGAGAATGGTTTGACATTCAAATTTGCCGAACTGCAAGGAGACGGCCAGATTTCCTGGCTGGCAGAGTGGAACAAAAGCAGTCTGCCATTGGGAGTGAGGGTTGAGTTGATACTTGCGGATTCTTCGTCGGGAACCGTGCGTTTTAGCCGGGAGGTGCTGATTCCGGTCGGCGGGCTGGCGGAAAGAGGGCGTTGATGGTTACGTGGGACGAAGGACGTTCGCTCGCCCCACCGACGGCGGGACTCGCTCGGACGAGGGACGTTAGAATCAATGACGCGCGACGATTCACGCTTCACAAAGGACGCTTCACGTCTTAGCACCTCGTATCTCGTGAAGCGCATCTCGTCTGACCGGTGATCCGGCAATCGGGTAATTCGGAATGCTTAAAGTTCAATCAAACAACTCAGCTTCCATCCTCCTCATCACGCTTTGGGTCCTCATGATCTTATCGATCCTGGCGATTTCTTTGGGACGAGGGGCCAATACCCAGTTGATGCTGGCCGAGAGGATGGTCAACAAAACCAAAGCCCGCTACTTGACCTGGGCGGGATTTCACTATGCGCTCGTTCATATCGCGCGGGAAGAAAAGGACCATCCGGTTCCCGCCGATGATCTTTTCCGCTGCGGCGTTCAATTCAAGAAAACCGAGTCGCCGGAAGAGATTTTTGGAAATGTCAAAATTCCCGGCGGCCATTTCGATGTCGCTTACGACTGCGAAGAAAGCCATTCGCCGGACTCTTCCTCAGTAAAAAGCCGCTATGGTTTCAGGGATGAAGAACGAAAATTGAATCTCAATGCGCTCACCGTCACGAACGATTCGGTTTTTAAGGAACTCTTGGTCGTCCTCGGCGCCGATGAAACAACCGCCGCCACGATCGCTGCCTCGAGCGTCGATTGGCACGATGAGGATGATCGCGTGAGCGCCGCCCCCTTTGGAGAAGAAGGGGTCTGGTACGAATCCCGTCGGCAACCGTATCAGTGCAAAAATCGGCCGTTCGATCAGGTGGATGAACTTTTGTTAGTGAAGGGAATGACCCTGGAGATTTTTGAAAAGATTCAACCGTTCGTGACGGTCTTCCCTAAAAATGCCCCGCGGTTAACCATCAATTTTGCCACGGCCTTCCCCGAAGTTCTGATCGCCCTGGCCAACAGTATGGCCTTTGCCACCAACACGGATCGCAATGACGCACAAGGCCTGGTCAAAAAACTTTTGCATGATCGCGCCGGAGATGATGGCCAAGAGGCCACCTCCGATGACCGCCAACCGGATTTCGATTTGGCAGGGTTTAATGAAAAGGAAAGGTCAATCTTTTTGGCCATGGCCCCGTATTCAACGAGGACCTCGAGATTTATCCGGATCTCGGTCCATAGCGGCCTCGAGGCGAGCGCGGTGCGTTCTTGCGTTGAAGCGGTGGTGGATCGCGAGTCCCTGAATGTCGTGGCCTGGAGAAGGCAGTGATGAAGAAACATATTTTGATCAGTCTTGAATTGAATGACGTGGATCTGAAGATCGTCCAAGGGGTCGGCCATGGCACGGCCTGTGCCTTGAACCACGTGTCCGCTTTTTCCTGTTCCCAGGATGATGACACCGAAATCGCGCGCACCCTTCAACAAAGGATTCGCGCCAGCGGCGGGAATTCCCGCGAGGTGGTGGCCTGCATCCCAAGACGATTTTTTATTCTCAAACAAATGGTTTTGCCTGGTGTGATGGAAGGCGAATTGCGGCGGATGATTGGTTTACAAATTTTGGGGCAGTTGCCATATCAAGCAGAAGAGGTCGTGTGGGATTTCACGATCTTGGAAAAATTGCCGTCGGGATACACCCGAATCTTGGTCATGGTCATCGCCACGCCGGTCCTGGAGCGTTATACAAAGATACTTTCATCGGCCGGAATTCGTCCGCAAACATTGACCATGAGTTCTTTCGGACTCTGGGGCTGGCACCGGCTGCAGGAGTCGGGCGCCGCAAAGCCAGATTCCGGCGTCCAGCTTTTGATCAGTGTCGATGCCGCCCGCACCGAATTCTGTTTTTGTGATCTGGAACATTTTTATTTTTCCCGCAGCGTGAAGGGGGGGTTTGGAAAGTTTGACCGCCAGGCGTTCACCCAAACCCTCAAGGAAACCTTGGAAATTTACACCAGGGAAAAACTGGGCCCGGATCCGGCTCGCGGGAAATTGATTTCTCCTTCCTTAATCTTGAAGGAGATGGTACAAGAATTCTGTGCTTACCTTCAACTTTTTTTGACCTGGCATGATCCCTTGAAGGACCTGCCGGAAAAGTTCAATCAGTTGTCGGCCGAATCGGTTCCCGCCGAAACCTCGTTTGCCGTCGGAATCGGTCTTTTGGGAATAGGGCAAGAACAGATGGGAAATTTTTTGCCTCCGCTTTCTAAGGGTTTTGGACTTCGATCATTCTTCAAAAATTTCTTTCTTCTTATGCTTGTTTATTTGTCGTTCGTCATGGCCCTGGGGGTGGGGCCTTACCGATTGAAAAGACAATGGGCCTCGCTGCAACAGGAGATGGATGGGCTGCAGCCGTCGCTCAAGGCGATTGAGGATGAAGAAGTCCTTTGGCGAGTCCTGCAGGAAGAACAAAACGAGGAAAAACCGGTGATCGAATTGATCGATGAATTATATCGCCTGACGCCCCCAGACATCATTTACAGCAGTCTGCATATGGATCCGCAAGGGGAGGTGATTCTTCAGGGGATTTCCAAAACCAGCACAGAAGTTAATCAATTCCAAAGCAACCTCGTAGGCTCGTCCTTGTTAATGAATATTTCTTTACAACAAGCAAGCAAACAGATGAGCCCATTGGGTGAAGTAACGCATTTTTCGTTCTCCGGTCATTTGATCTCCCAAACGCCATGAAAATTTCCGCCCCATCAGCGCTTTTGAATCGTCGAGAAAAAACTATTGCCTGGATTTGTGCATTGGTCGTTGGAATCACTGCTCATTGGCAATGGGTGGATGAACCTCTGCGAGGTCAGGCGAAAAAACTCCAGGATTTGATTGAGGGTGGCGTCCGCATTCAGAAAAGGGATTTACTCCGTATCGAAGCGGCGAAGGCCTTACGCCCCCGGTACGAGCAAGAACTGCAGCCCTTGCGCCAGCAGACTTCCGACGAGGAAGAAATGTCTACTTTGCTCACGCAAGTCGAAGGCCTGACCAACGAATTGAATCTCAAGATCACGGAAATGAAGCCGCAGAAAGTTCATCAATTCCCCGCGCACAAAATTTTTTCGATCAATCTGGCCCTAGATGGAACGCTCGTGGACATCGTGCATTTTTTGCATAAAATAAAAGAAGATCACTACCGGTTGAGGGTCGAAGAATTTCTTTTGGAATCAAAATTGCCGGCCCAGCCCAATCTCACGTGTCGGATCCAGCTTTCCCGCCTCTTGATTAAACCTGATCCGTAGTCATTTAAAAAATGGAACCCCACGGGCATGCCCGTGGTACCTTCTTCTTACCCTTGGGGGATTTGCTCGCGTGATTTCTTATGATTGGGTTCCATCCCGAGCGAAGGAACCCGGCCATGGCCGAGGTACGAGTCGAGGGGTAGTTTCAGCGCAAAATTTTTTGGAATTCCAGAATTCCTGTTGACAACTATCAGGCTAAGAGGTTAAATAAGTCACCTTTTAACTCGACGGTAACCTCCATAACCTGGGCAACCTTGATAACCTATTCCACCCATGCCCACCCTCAATCGTTTCAATCTGATCGACGCCCATTTTCAAAAATCGAATCTGTTTAATCATCTGCCCATCTTTGATGAAATCTATTTCCTCGGCTATCCGGAAGGAAAAATCCAGCGTTATCAAGCGAGACGCGAAGGCCAAGAATGTTTTTTGCTGACTCTCTCGATCATTCGTGAGGAGGAGGCCATTATTTGGGAAGCGGCCCAGGATCTCCTGGAGCGCTGCGTTTGGGAGGCGACGCGGCGAGTCCAGGGCGTGTTCACCTTTGAGCTATTGACCTTTGATATCCATCATGAAATCCAAACGTTTAACTACACCGAATTTGGAACGCTCCTGGTCAATAGCTCTCTTAAGACCAAACCCGGCGAGCAGAGACTCGTCAAATATTCCTCGGCGTATGGAATTTTGCAGAAACTTGTGGTGGAACGCTGGGGTAAAATCACCTTTAAAACCTCCGTTGAGGTTTATAAAGACAAACCCGCTTTTTTATTTACGCTGGTGAAAAGACTTTTCAAGCTGGCAGAATTTCCCCATCACCCCTTGATTCTGGTCATCAATGATCTGAGCCATCAGCCGTTATTTGATGCTGGAGATAAAGAGCAACAGCAATTTTTTTCGCAAGTGATCGAGGAACGGATTAAGGATTCGATTGAATTTCTCCCCGAGGTTTATATCAAAGATGTGAAGGGCGCAAGGGAGCTAATGTCGCGAACGGTTCTGTAGTACAGGAGCACACATCCCGCCTAAAATGCTTATTGTTTATACACCATAAGTGTGTATACTTTATACAGGAGGTGATCTTCTGATGGTTCGATTAAATATAACGATGCCGGATGAATTGGCCAAAGAATTGGAGAAAATCCCTAACAAAAGTCGATTCATTGCACAAGCCTTAAGTGAGAAATTCAAGCGTGAAAAAAAAGAAAAATTAGAATCCTTGATGATTGAGGGCTATCAAAAGACCCGACAAGAGGATCAAGAATTAAAGAAAGACTGGGATAAAGCCACCTTGAAGGATTGGAAATAGCGATGGATAAGCCACAAAGAGGGGAGATTTGGCTTGTCAATTTGGATCCCACTACTGGAGCCGAAATCAAAAAAACCCGGCCTGCGGTGGTGATTTCCAATGATTTGAATAACCGATATGCGGATACAATCACCGTCCTTCCTATCAGTGATAAAGGTGAAAAGGTTTATCCCTTTGAAGTTTATTTGCGCGCCGGCTCCTTTGGGCTAAGCAAGGAATCGAAAGTCAAGTGTCAGCAGGTGAGAACAATTGATAAAAGTCGCCTGATAAAGTCCTACGGTAGCATTGGTCGCCAGGAGCTTCAGCAAGTTGAACAGGCCTTGTTGCTCCATTTAGGGATAGAATAATGGCAAAATGAGGGTGCATTGATATGATCCGTCAGCCCTTGGCGTTGATCGCCATCCTGATCGGTATGGAAGCCGGGATCCTTTTCCTGGCTGATCATCCTCGATCCAAAAAATATTTTCGTTTCCTTCCGGCGGTTTTCTGGATTTATTTTCTGCCGATGCTGGCGTCGACCGCCGGCCTCATCGATGCCAAAAGCCCGCTTTACCAAAAAATCACCGAACACGTTCTGCCGGCGAGTTTATTCTTACTGCTGATTCCCGTCGATTTAAAAGCCATCCTCCGGCTGGGCGCCCCGGCACTCATCATGTTTCTCGCCGGAAGTGCGGGCATTGTTTTGGGGGCGCCGATCGTTTTCGTCATCGTTAAAAATTTTATTGGCGGGCAGTTCTGGACGGGATTTGGGGCTCTTTGCGCCTCGTGGACCGGAGGTAGCGCCAATATGGTGGCGGTCAAGGAAGCCCTGGGCACGCCGGATGAAGTTTTTTTGCCGATGGTCGTCGTCGATACGGTCGTGCCTTACTTATGGATGGGAGGGCTTATTGCGTTGGCGGCGTGGCAGCCAGTTTTTGATCGCCTCAATCGTTCGGACCGGCGTGTCCTCGATAGTTTAGCCAGCCGGATTTCCCCGTCGGTCAAACGCAAAACCGCAGGAAGCTTAAAGACCGTGATCGGATTAATATTGGCAGCTTCTTTGGCCGGTTGGGTCAGCCGAAGTTTGGCGGCGGTGTTACCGGTCATCCCGCAGGTCATTTCGACGTACGCCTGGTCGATCATTGTCGTCACATTTTTGGGACTGCTTTTTTCTTTGACGAACATCCGCGGGCAAGAACGGCAGGCGGCCACGCCCATCGGATATGCGCTGTTGTATTTTGTTTTAACCTCGATCGGAGCGAAGGCCAGTCTAAGTCAATCGGGATCGACGGTGATTTTAATCCTGGCGGGGTTTGGAATCGTCTTTATCCATACCATTTTTTTATTGGTGACGGCGCGGCTGATCAAGGCGCCCATGTTTTTGGTCGCAACGGCGAGCCAGGCCAATGTCGGCGGTGTGGCCTCAGCGCCGGTTGTTGCCGAGATTTATCAGCCCGGGCTGGCGCCGGTGGGTTTACTGCTGGCAATTTTGGGGAATATGATTGGGACGTATTTAGGAATCCTTGCTGGACAGCTGTGCCGTCTCGTGGGTGGAGTTTAGAAAACTGGAAGTTGCTGCGGGGGCTTTTCGCCCCGCCGAGAAAATTTGCCGGGGCGAAAAGCCCCCGCGTTTTTTAGAATTTATAATCTTCCTCTAATTATTTTCTAATCCCCGTCAGCCATAATTATAAAAGGATCCAATTCATGAGGAGGATTTCATGCCGCCTTTGTTGCGACCTGATCATGCCGCAATGCTCGTGCTGCCGCCGCGACAGGGAACATTGGCCGCCACCTGCGACGTGTTAGTGGTCGGAGGAGGACCGGCAGGGCTTGGTGCAGCCATCGGAGCCGCTCAGGCAGAGGCCAGGACTGTTTTAGTGGAACGTTACGGATTTCTCGGCGGCAATGCCACCGCTAGTCTAGTCATGCCATTGATGTCCTTTCACACCCAACATACCCATCGCGAAATCAAGGGAGATACCTCTTTGGTGCCGACGGATCATGGTCCGGGAGATCCAGTTCTCGCCGGAGTTCTCGCTGTTTTCCTTAAGCGATTGGTCGAAGCCGGAGGTGCCATTGCGCCCACCTTGCAAACCGGCTACGTGGTTCCTTTCGATCCGGAGATTTTTAAATTGACGGCGTTGGAGATGCTGGATGAAGCGGGGGTCGAATATCTTTTCCACGCCTTTGCCAGCGGAGTCATCAAGGACGCAGATGCCGTTACGTCCGTCATCTTTGAAACCAAGTCCGGCCCCGTCGTAATTCGGGCCAAGGTCACGATCGATGCGACCGGAGACGGCGATATTGCCTTTGGTGCGGGGGCTCCCTATGAACTGGGCCGCGCCGAGGACGGATTGGTTCAGCCCATGACCCTCATGTTTCGCATGGGTGATTTTGAAAAGGAACGGTTTGATCACTTTATCAAAGAGCATCCGGATCAATGGAGGGGCGTTCATGGGCTTTGGAAACTGATCCAGGAGGCGATCCAATCCGGCGAATTGAAGTTGGAACGCGATGACCTGCTTTTTTTTGCCACGCCTCATCCCGATGAGGTCAGTGTCAACTCGACCAGAGTCAAAAAAGTTTCCGGCATCGATGTCTGGGATTTAAGTTATGCCGAATGGGAAAGCCGCCGCCAAATGAAACAAATTGTCCGTTTTTTGCGCCGGCATGTCCCCGGATTTGAAAAAGCCTATAACCTTCAGAGCGGTTCTACGATTGGGGTCCGCGAGACTCGCCGCATCATGGGCGAGTATCGTTTGACGGCCGACGATGTTTTATCGGCCCGCAAATTCCCGGATGTGATCGCTCGCTGCACCTATCCTCTCGACATCCATGATCCCAAGGGAACGGGTACTTTATTGCAGCGCCTGCCTCCCGGAGAATCGTATGATATTCCTTTGCGTTGCCTGATCCCTAAAGGTGTGGAAGGACTCTTGGTGGCTGGCCGATGCATTTCCGGAACCCATGAGACGCATTCCTCTTACCGGGTCATGCCGGTCGCCATGGCGACGGGTCAAGCGGCCGGGGCGTGTGCCGCTTTAGCGTCTCGTCGAGAATTACAGCCGCGGCAGGTTCCCTGGCAGGAAGTTCAAAATGAATTGCTGCGCCAGGGTGCAGACCTGCGGGACATTCGGTCGCAGCGCATGCCGGATTCCTCCGCGTCCAAAGGGGCCCCCTTATGAAATTGCGGGGCGCGGGGAAAATTACCAGTGATTTCGGTTTAAAATTACCAGGAGATTCGCTCAGCCTTTACCACTCAGATCGCTCAAGATTTACCACCCCGGAGCGAAGCGACGATTTTCAA